>CAYYHX010000423.1:0-1517 GCA_964471835.1 uncultured Hungatella sp. | reverse complement strand
GGTTTGGCGAAACGGAGAAAGCGGGGCTTGAGAAGTTTGTGAGGGCGCTGGAGGAAGTTCTGGCGCATGGCGTCGGGAAGAATGATTGCGGGGGCCGGCTCTGAAGAGAATGGTCGGGAGAAATCCTGATTTGAGGGAAATCAGGGGGCAAGGCATGAATCAGAATCTGTACATCCGCGGGTTTTCGATTGATTGGGAGAAGATCGCCGGGGACAGTTACCTGCGGCGGATCGAATCGATCGCGGGGCTTGAGAATCTGGATTTTGAGGCGCCGGTCACGTATTTCGTGGGCGAGAACGGGAGCGGCAAATCGACGCTTCTGGAGGCGCTTGCGATTGCCTGCGGGTTCAATCCCGAGGGCGGTACCCGCAACTACCGATTCTCTACCTATGATTCCCATTCGGAGCTGTGCGGAGCGATGCGGCTTGTGAAAGGGTACCGGCAGGCGAAGGGAGGGTATTTCCTGCGGGCGGAGAGCTTCTACAATGTGGCGACGCAGGAACAGGATTACGCGGATATCGCGCATCCTTCCGGGCGCTATCATGAGCGTTCCCACGGCGAGAGTTTTCTGGCCATCGTCCAGAATTATCTGAGTTCGGACGGCGTATACCTTTTCGACGAGCCGGAGGCGGCGCTCTCGCCGTACCGGCAATTGACGCTTCTGATCGAGATTCATCGCTGGGCTGCGCGCGGCGCGCAGTTCCTGATTGCCACCCATTCGCCGATTCTCCTGGGGCTGCCGGACGCGCAGATCCTGGCGTTCGGGGACGGGCCGCTGCATACCTGCGCGTATGAGGAGACGGACAGCTACCAGGTGACGGAGATGTTTATCAATAACCGGAAAGAGCTGTTAAAGCGGCTCCTGGAGGGGCAGGGGGAGGAAGAGTAAAAGCCGAGGGGGAATACTTTGCCAAGTATAATACCGTGGAGATCATGCTGATCACGTCAGATAAACAGTATAAACCAAGGGAAAAGCTCCCAGCCGTATCCCGTTGAAAAGAAGCTATTCGAACCTGCCGACGATCTGTCCGATGAAAGTTAGAGCAAGGATCACAATCGAGATGCGCTGTGAAAAAGCTGCTGTGTGGCAGCTTTTTCCTTTTGTAAAAATATATCACTTCCGTTTACAACAGGATAGCTTTGGATGTGGCGGTCATTGACATTCAGCATATTCGACTGGATAAAACGGCCGCTTGGCCGCGGCTGTAGGAAAAAGGTCGCCGGAAGTACGCTGATCTACTCCCGGAGCAGTTTTGAAAAAGCATTTTTTGTTTGAAACGGTGCTTTAGCTGCGGGGTGTCCGGCATTTTTGAAAAAAGGGGTTGCAATATACCCCCATGGGGTATATAATAACATTTGTACGGAACCGGATCCGGGAAAAGGAGGGATGCCTGTGGATGACAAAGAGAACTGTTGTCATAAGACAAAGGAACGTTCGGAGGAAGAATACAAGGATCTGATCCACCGGCTGAACCGCATCGAAGGACAGGTGCGGGGAATCCGCAACATGGTGGAGA
>CAYYHX010000422.1:0-1526 GCA_964471835.1 uncultured Hungatella sp. | reverse complement strand
GTCGAGAACAACGGCTCCGTGCTGGCCTGCGGCGGCGACTGTATGCATTGTTCCGGTTCCGCCTGCATGGCGAACCACGCGACACTGGAAACCAGACGACTCCAGGCGGAGGAGGACGCCCTGAAGGCCAAACAGGCCGCCCTGGCAGCGAAGCAGGCGGCGGTCGCCAAAGAGCAGTCCGAGCTGTCGGAGAAGCTGGACAAGAACCGTTAAGGAGGGGAAAAGATGGATTCCGTCAAATCATTGTTATTGATCATCGTAGGCTCCGCCCTGGTGAATAATATCATCCTGAGCCAGTTCCAGGGGCTCTGTCCGTTCCTCGGCGTTTCCAAAAAGACGGACACCGCCGTCGGCATGGGCGTAGCCGTCATCTTCGTGATTACATTGTCCAGCTTTGTGACCAGCCTGATCTACAAGTTCGTCCTGGTGCCGCTTGACATCACCTACCTGCAGACGATCGCATTTATCCTCGTCATCGCGGCCCTCGTGCAGTTCGTGGAAATGTTCCTGAAGAAGAGCATTCCGTCGCTGTACCAGGCGCTGGGCGTCTTTCTGCCGCTGATCACCACCAACTGCGCCGTCCTGGGTTCGGCCCTGACCAACGTGCAGTCGGAATACGGCATCATCGAGAGCGTCTGCAACGGCTTCGGCACGGCGATCGGTTTCACCATCGCCATCGTGCTGCTCTCCAGCATCCGTGAGAGCATCGAGGACAATGACATCCCGTTCACATTCAAGGGTTCCCCCATCGTGCTTGTCACCTCCGGGCTCATGGCGATCGCGTTCATGGGCTTCGCGGGCCTGATCTGAGAAGGAGGGGCGAGACGATGAGTGGTCTGTTGTTAGCGGCCGGCGTCATCGGCGCCATCGGTATCATCATCGGTGTGCTGCTGGGGATCGCCAGCGAGAAGTTTAAGGTAGAAGTGGATGAGAGGGAAATGCTGGTCCGCGCCGAGCTTCCCGGCAACAACTGCGGCGGCTGCGGCTATCCGGGCTGCGACGGCCTGGCGGACGCCATCGCCAAGGGCAAGGCGCCGGTGAACGCCTGCCCCGTGGGCGGCCCCGCTGTGGCGGACAAGATTGCCGCCATCATGGGCGTGGACGCCGGCGACTCCGTGCGGAAGGTGGCCTTCGTCAAGTGCAAAGGCACCTGCGACAAGACGCGGCTCCAGTATAATTACTACGGCGCCGACGACTGCCGGATGATCTCGGTGGTTCCCGGCACCGGCGAGAAAGCCTGCGCCTACGGCTGCATGGGCTACGGTTCCTGCGTGAAAGCCTGCGGCTTCGATGCGATCCATGTGGTAGACGGCGTGGCCGTCGTGAATAAGGAGAAATGCGTGGCCTGCGGCAAGTGCGTAGCCGTCTGCCCGAACCATCTGATCGAGCTGGTGCCTTACGACGCGCAGCACCTGGTGCGGTGCTCCTCCCACGACAAAGGCAAGGACGTGAAGGCCAAATGCGAGAACGGCTGCATCGCCTGCACGCTCTGCACGAGACAGTGCGAGTTCGACGCGGTCCATGTG
>CAYYHX010000421.1:0-1527 GCA_964471835.1 uncultured Hungatella sp. | reverse complement strand
CGCGCGTGGAGAGTGCGCCGATTAGATGGCCGTGAACAGCATACCGCAATAAAAATGACAGCATCATACTGTCTGCCTTGGGGAAGTGTTTGATGCTGCCATTTTAAGTTGGACAGCCTTAACCCATGGTCAAGGTGTGACTCGTAACTAAAAAAGAAAAAATGAGGAATTTAATGCAGATAAATGTTCCATTTTGTTCGGAAGATGTGGTATTATATGTATGACTTAGCAGGAAACATTTAGCAGGAAACATTTAGCAGAATTCATTTAGCAGGATCCATTTGCAGGAAACATTCAGCAGGTTACATTTTTCGGAAAATATTTTGCGGGGAAAGTATGGAGACGCCGGAGCAGATGGACGGGTACGGCAGAATCTGTCGCCGGATTGGGAGGTCAGGGCATGAGTCAGGATATCAGGGCGCTTCTGGAAGAGGTCCGCGACGGCAGGACATCCGTCGAGGACGCGGTTCTGCGGTTGAAAAAGAAACCGTTTGATGACATTGGCTACGCTAAGGTGGATACGCACCGCGGGCTGCGCCAGGGAGCGGCCGAGGTGATCTACGGCGCGGGCAAGACGCCGGAGCAGATCGTGGGGATTGCCCGCGCGATGCTGGATAACGGCCAGGATACGATCCTGATCACGCGGCTTTCACAGGAAGCGGCGGATCGGGTCGGGGAAGCGTACTCCTTGGATTACCATAAGGAAGCGCGCTGCGGGGTCATCGGCAGGATTCCGGAGCCGGACGGTCTCGGCAGGATTGTCGTGGCCACGGGCGGAACCAGCGATATCCCGGTGGCGGAGGAAGCGGCTCTGACTGCGGCGGTACTGGGAAATGAAGTGGTTCGCCTGTATGATGTGGGAGTCGCCGGGCTGCACCGGCTGCTTGCCCATCTGGATGAGATTATGGGCGCCAGCGTGATCATCGCGATTGCCGGGATGGAAGGCGCGCTGGCCAGTGTGCTTGGCGGCCTCGTGGATTGTCCGGTCATCGCGGTGCCGACCAGCGTAGGCTACGGGGCATCCTTTGGCGGGTTGTCCGCTCTGCTGTCGATGCTGAATTCCTGCGCCAGCGGCGTATCGGTGGTGAATATTGACAACGGCTTCGGCGCCGGTTACTTGGCAAACAGGATCAATCACATGAGCCGGAACGGAGACAGGGGACAGGCGTCCCCGGCGGCTCCCGACCATGCGGAGGAGGAATAGGGAATGAAAATATTATATCTGGACTGCCAGATGGGGGCGGCGGGCGACATGCTGACGGCGGCGCTTCTGGAACTTCTGCCGGACCCGGAGAAGTTTATCGCAGAGCTGAACGAACTCGGGATTCCGGGGGTGCGTTTCGCGAGGGAGACGGCTGTAAAATGCGGAATCACGGGGACACATGTTTCGGTAACGGTGGATGGGGAAGAAGAAACAAGCGAAGATGTGCATGACGGCCATTATCCCGGCGGCCACGTCCATGAAGACGTTCCCCCCGGCGGCCATATCCATGACGGTCATCCCCATGATCATCCTCCCGGCGGCCA
>CAYYHX010000420.1:0-1529 GCA_964471835.1 uncultured Hungatella sp. | reverse complement strand
AATGTATACCACCCGCTCCGGCTTCAGCGCCGCCGCCGCGCGGATAAATTCTTCCACTGCGCCGCTGCGCGGCGGATCCAGAAATATCACATCGGTGTGCTCTCCCTGAGACGCCATACCGGTCAGGAAAGTGGCTGCGTCATTGGCGTAAAACCGGACGTTCTCCGCATGGTTGCGCTTCGCATTAGCGACGGCGTCGCGCACTGCCTCCCGGTTCAGCTCCACACCGATCACCCGTCCCGCACGGGCGCTTGCGATGATGCCGATCGTGCCGGTGCCGCAGTAGGCGTCAACCACCGTCTCACTGCCGGTCAGGGCCGCCAGCTCCATCGCCTTCACATAAAGACGCTCCGCCTGCGACGGATTGACCTGGTAGAAGGATTTGCCGGAAATGCGGAACCGGCAGCCGCACAGCTCATCCTCGATATAGCCCTTGCCGTAAAGCACCTGTTCTCTCTCGCCCAGCACCATGCTGGTGCTGCGGTCATTCAGGTTCTGGATCACCGTGGTGATCTCCGGATGGCGGCCGCAGAGGGTTTTCACGAAATGATTCCTTGACGGGAAAACCGGCGAGGCCGTCACGAGCACCACCATGATCTCCCCGGTCGCGAATCCGCGCTTGACCAGCACATGGCGCAGAAGACCCAGACCAGTGTCTTCATCATATGCCTTTATCTTAAAAGATTGTGCGAGTTCCCTTACCGTGCCGATGATCTCATCCGCCTTCCGATCCTCGATCAGACAAGATCGCACCGGCACGATACGGTGACTGCCCTCCTGGTAGACGCCGGAAATGATCTCCCCCCTGCGGTACCCGAAGACCGCGTGAACCTTGTTCCGGTAATGAAACGGATCCGCCATCCCGGTGATCGGCTGTACCGTGCAGAGGCCGCCAAGAAGCCTCTGTGCGGTATGCTGTTTCCTTTTCAGCTGCTCCCCGTAGGGAATGTCGAGCATCTGGCATCCGCCGCATCTGCCGAAGACAGGGCAGGGGACTTCCGGCCGGCTCGACTTTTCTCCCTTCTTCTCCGTCCCCCGTTGGATGGCATCTTCTTGCCGGTTTAAGCGAGCTGGCTTCACTTCTTTCCCCGCCGGTTCTGCCTTGCGACCGACCACCGACCTGTTTTTATCCCCGTAGCCTTTTCCCATTCAATCTTTCCCCGTTCTATCCTGTATCGGCCGGCGCCGTCTCTGAAGAATCATATGCAGGAAACCGCCGGCTCTGACCGTCCACGCAATGCGAAAACCAAATCAGACGTCCGGCATCCATTCTGACATCACGTGACAGGACTACCCGGAATTCCCATGTGACAGGATCGTCCGGAATTCCCGTTGCATTTTCGTCTCACCCTGGTATAATAATCCCGTATACCGCCGCTTTGCCACGGCGAACATTGACCCCGCTGCGCTGATTCCGCCACGCTGCTTTATAATAATCATGCAGGCCGCCGCTTTGCCCCCGGCAGACCGGCAAGCCCCGGCGGAAGCGATCTCATTTTCGAAAAGGAGACCATCATGGAAGAAGAATT
>CAYYHX010000419.1:0-1556 GCA_964471835.1 uncultured Hungatella sp. | reverse complement strand
ATTTAGAAGAGAGAAACTCCAGGAGTTTCTTTCCATACTCTGCCCGGTCATTTTCCCCGCAAGCTTTATCTATTTGTTCACCGACCTTCCAATAGGCGATAACCATGGCAGAATTGACCGCGGCACCAATTTTATGCTGTGCGGTCACAACAGAACGGCGAATTATTTGGTATGTCCCTTCCGCATTATTATTTATAAGCTCATGATCCATTTGCTATTCATCCTTCGCATTCAATTGTTCGTAGTTATCTTCCTCAAACCGCACCCTGATCGAATTGGCGTGTGCCGTCAGCCCTTCCGCCTCCGCGAACGTAATGATATCCTTCCGCGCCGCCGCAAGTGCCTCCCGTGAGTAGCAGATCACGCTGGATTTCTTAATGAAATCATCCACGCCAAGGGGCGAGAAGAACTTCGCCGTCCCGTTGGTCGGCAGCACATGGTTCGGACCCGCGTAATAATCCCCCAGCGGTTCTGAACTGTACTCGCCAAGGAAGATTGCCCCGGCGTTCTGAATCTTTGTCATAATCTGAAATGGATCCGCCGTCAGGATTTCCAGATGCTCCGGCGCGATCTCATTGACGGCGGACACCGCCTCGTCCATGTCCTCGGCAATCAGAATATACCCGAAATCAGCGAGCGATTTTTCCAGAATCGCCCTGCGCTCCAGCGTCTGTGTGAACCGTTCCGCCTGCGCCGCGACTTTCTCCGCGAGCGTCCGGCTCGTCGTCACCAGAATCGCGCTCGCCATCTCGTCGTGTTCCGCCTGCGACAGCAGGTCCGCCGCCACATACCGCGGATTGGCCGTCTCATCCGCCAGCACAAGGATCTCGCTGGGTCCGGCGATGCTGTCGATGCTTACATGGCCGTATACCGCCTTCTTCGCCAGCGCTACGAAAATGTTGCCCGGACCGACGATCTTATGGACGCGTGGAACCGACTCCGTGCCGAAGGCCAGAGCCGCGACCGCCTGCGCGCCGCCCGCTTTGTAAACCTCGGTCGCGCCGGCCATGCGGGCCGCCGTCAGCGTGACCGGATTCACCTTCCCGTCGCGTCCCGGCGGCGTAACCATAACAATGCGCTTCACGCCGGCCACCTCGGCCGGAATGATATTCATAAGCACCGTTGACGGGTAAGCTGCCTTGCCGCCCGGAACGTAGACACCCACGCTCTCAAGCGCCGTGATCTTCTGCCCCAGAATCGTGCCGTCCGGCTTCGCGTCGAACCAGCTGCGGCGCAGCTGCATCCGGTGATAGTCGCGGATATTCTCCATCGCCCGCTTCATAACGGCCAGAAGCTCCGGCCCGACCTGCGCCTGCGCTTCTTCGATCTCCGCCCCGGTGACGCGGATCGTCTCCGCCGTCAGGCGGACCCCGTCGAATTCTTCCGTATAGGCAAACAGGGCCTCATCCTTCCTCGCCTTCACGTCGTCCACGATCTTCTGAACCGTGCCGGCGTACCCGCCGTAATGGTTCGAATCCCGCTTCAGCAGATCCGACAGGATATTCTTTTTATTCGTTTCATCCAGAGTAATGATTCGCATGGCATCCGCCCTCCCG
>CAYYHX010000418.1:0-1567 GCA_964471835.1 uncultured Hungatella sp. | reverse complement strand
AAGTTCGCGGGCCAGGAGATCGAGTTTGTGATCACCGAGTTCAATCCCCGCCGCAGAAGGATCATCGGCGACCGTAAACAGCTGCTGGTTGCCCGCAAGAAGGCGATGCAGGAAGCCCTGTTCGCGCGTATCCAGGTGGGCGATGTAGTGGAAGGCGTCGTGAAGAATGTGACGGATTTCGGCGCGTTTATCGATCTGGGCGGGGCCGACGGACTGCTTCATATCTCGGAGATGTCCTGGGGGCGTGTGGAGAACCCGAAGAAAGTCTTTAAGCCCGGCCAGACCGTGACGGCCCTGATCAAGGATATCCACGGTGATAAGATCGCTTTGAGCCTGAAGTTCCCGGATCAGAACCCGTGGACGAATGCCGCCGAGAAGTACGCGGCGGGCAATATCGTTACCGGACGCGTGGCCAGGATGACGGATTTCGGCGCTTTCGTGGAGCTGGAGCCGGGCGTGGACGCGCTGCTGCATGTGTCTCAGATTTCCCGCGAGCATGTGGATAAGCCTTCGGATGTGCTGCGGATCGGGCAGGAGATCGAGGCGAAGATCGTAGACTTCAACGAAGCGGATCATAAGATCAGCCTGAGCATCAAAGCCCTGCAGAATTCGCAGGAGCGGAGAGTGCCGGCCGAAGAACCGGAAGCGGCGGATGTGGACGTCGAGGCGGTCGGCGCACAGCTGGCGGAGAAAGACGAGTAGGAACCGGCCTGCCGGGGCGCTCATGCAGGGAATCATTTTTATTGGAATTAACAGGAGCATCTGGCTGGATTTCCGTCAGGTGCTCTTTTGGCAACAAACAGAAGACATTTATGAATAAGGCGGCTTTTAAGCCGGGATTGGAGGAACCGTATGAAACCTGAGAAGAAGCTGTACCGGTCAAACACGAACCGCATGATCTGCGGCGTGTGCGGAGGCTTGGCGGAGTATTTTTCGATTGATCCGACGATTGTGCGGCTGGTGTGGGCGATTGTGACATTGTTTGGCGTCGTGCCGGGGGTTGTCGGCTATATCGTCGCGGCGGTTATTATTCCGCAGAGTCCGTATCTGTAGATCCGGTTCTGTGGGTCCGCACAGGCGGATAGAAAGGATAGCCTTGCGTGAAACAGGATAACATATCAGCGGCTGACGGCGTGGATTATGGTCTTCTGGCGGAGCAGATGCTTGCGCTTGCGGAGGGTGTGGAGAGTGCGGTCAGCAATCTTTCCAATGCTTCGGCGCTGTTGTACCAGACGGTTCCGGATCTGAACTGGGCCGGGTTCTATCTGTACGAGGACGGCGAGCTGCGGCTTGGGCCGTTCCAGGGGCGGACAGCCTGCACCCGCATCGCGATGGGAAAGGGCGTCTGCGGGACGGCGGCGCGGCGGGATCAAACGGTGGTTGTCGCGGATGTGCATCAGTTTCCGGGACATATCGCCTGTGATTGTGCGTCCAATTCGGAGATCGTGGTTCCGATTCATAAGGACGGGGCGCTGTACGGCGTGCTGGATATCGACAGCCCGGCGCCCGCCCGGTTTGGCGAAACGGAGAAAGCGGGGCTTGAGAAGTTTGTGAGGGCGCTGGAGGA
>CAYYHX010000417.1:0-1569 GCA_964471835.1 uncultured Hungatella sp. | reverse complement strand
CCCAGGCGCGGTCTGTGACCGCGTAGAGAAGCATGGTTTTTCTGTCACATCTCATTGTATGTCTCTCCCGTATCCTGCAATTTCCGTTCCAATACTACATGCCAAAACTCCACGGGCGACGCTTATGGAGTCTGCGGATTCCTCACGAAAGTCACGGAATCCTCCTGCCGAAAGTCTCGGGAACTTACCTCTGAAAGCCTCAGAACCCTGCCCACGAAATCTCTGGAAACCTCCTCCCGCCCCCCCGGGATACCCAACACTTTTTTCTCCTCAGATCGGTTCCGCAAACCGCCGCCTGCGCCGGCAGCCGCTGTCAGTTCCGCAGGATCTCATACTTCGCGCCCTTCTCCAGTTCCTCCGGCGTCAACCGGTATACCGCGTCGATCAGGTAATTTCGGAAACTGGCGCTGCCGTCCATTTCTCCGAGACGCCCGTACGCCTTCTCACCGCAAAGGCCCATCGCGCAGACCGCTGCCGCGGCGGCCCGAAGCGTTTGCCCGGGATTTGCCGTCACATAGGCCGCGGCCATCGCGGAGAGCATACAGCCGGTTCCGGTCACTCTGCCCATCATCGGATGGCCGTTGCAGATGCAGTAAACCGTTTTTCCGTCCGCGACGATATCGACGGGGCCGGTCATAGCGACCACCGCGCCGGTCCGCCGGGCGAATCCCCTGACCACTTCTGCCGTCTCATCCAGATTCTCCTTCATCACCCGGTCAGCCAGATCCGCATCCACGCCCTTTGTTGTACCGGAACCGCGGATCAGCGTCTTGATCTCCGAACTGTTCCCACGGATCACTGCGAACCGCACTTCCCGCAGGAGCCGCAGCGCCGTCTGCGTGCGGAAGGCGGAAGCGCCGGCGCCTACCGGATCGAAAACCACCGGATGATCCAGCTCATTGGCTTTCCTGCCCGCCTTCAGCATCGAAGGAACCGTGCGGGCATTCAGTGTGCCGATATTGATATCCAGCCCGCCGCAAATGGAGGTAATCTCCTCCGCCTCCGCCTCGTCATCGGCCATGATCGGCGAGCCGCCGCAGGCCAGAAGGACATTGGCACAGTCATTGACGGTAACATAATTTGTAATCGTATGGATCAGCGGACGCGCGGCCCGCACATTGGCAAGCATCTCGCCGAACATAGCACCCATAGCGTCTCCCTTCTCCGGCCGGTTCGCTGCGGCAGCGGTCTTGCTGTCATCCGTCTTCAATCATCCATCATCCGGAATTCCGTTAAAATACTGTCCGTCACGTAGCCGTCCTGTGATTCGTGATTAACCACAGTCAGGACTCCATCATCATCCGGAACTTCACCAAAAATACCCTCCGTCATGCACCGTCTCCTGATTCGTGATTAACCACAGTCGGGTTCCATCATCATCCGGAACTTCGCCCAAAATTTCCTCCATCACGCACCGTCTCCTGATTCGTGATTACCGCAGTCAGGACTCCATCATCATCCGAAATTTCGTCAGGAGCCCTGTCTGCTTCAGCGCTCCCAGAAGTACCGCCGAAAGCAGCGCACCGCCCGCCGTAGATACCAGGAACGGGACGACATAGGCATAGACCG
>CAYYHX010000416.1:0-1571 GCA_964471835.1 uncultured Hungatella sp. | reverse complement strand
CTTAAAATTTCGTCACTTTTTATTTTTGAAATTTAGGGGTGTCTGAACTGTTACTAAAATTCCCCATTTTACAGCCGGACCTGTGCCGTCCCTTCCATCAGCAGGTTTGCCGTGCGGAACCCGAAGGTATCCTCGATTTCCGGGACGGAACCATTTTCCACATAATCCACGCCGCATTCCAGGATGCCGCCCGGATGGCCGATGCGGATAAACTGGGTGTCCGTGCCGGAAGAAAGCACCTGGTTCACGATGCTTCCCGGGATCACCGCCGCCGCGGCCGTACACATGGCGCCGGTCATCGCGTAGCTGGGATGCGTTTTCTGCATGGACATCATGCGGGAGAGCAGGTCAATGTTTTCCCTGCCGATCTCTTTGCCGTCCGCGGTCACATAATCTGCCGCCTCCGCGACGAAGGTCATCTTCGGGATGCCCGGCGTATCCCAGGCGGAGCGAGTGTAATCGTCGGTCAGGCCCAGTTTCACGGCGGCCAGGCCGCGTACCTTCTCCAGCAGATCCAGTTTCTGCGCGTCCGCGTTCAGCTCGTCGGGCAGTTCGCGGCCCGTCAGCCCCAGATCCGCGGCTTTCACGAAGACCAGCGGATTCGCCGCGTCTACGATGGACACCTGCACCGGGCCGTAATCCGGGACCTCCAGCGTATCGACCGCGCTGCCGGTCGGCAGAAGCCCGTGTCCCAGGGTGCCGGACGGCTTCACGAATTTCAGCTTGATCGGGGAAGCGGTGCCGGGGACGCCGGCGATCGCGAAATCCCCTTCATATTCTACCGTCCCACCGGCGGTATGTACATCGGCGACAATGATTTTGTCGGTGTTTGTGTTGTAGATCCGCACCGGCGTCACGCCGTCTTTTGCCTCTACGAGACCCTTTTCGATCGCGAAGGGACCTACGCCGGAGGAAATGTTGCCGCAGTTGCCCTTGTAGCTGACAAGCGGCTTATCGACGGATACCTGCGCGAAGGTGTAGTCCACGTCCGCGTCCGGACGGTCTGATTTCTTCACGATGGCCACCTTGCTGGTTACGGACTGGGAACCGCCCAGGCCGTCGATCTGTTTCTTGTCCGGACTTCCCATGAGCCGCAGAAGCAGCGGCTCCCAGGCCGCGCGGTCCTCCGGCAGCTCCGGTTCCAGGATGTAGACGCCCTTGCTGGTTCCGCCGCGCATGATCGTGACGGGGAGACGAACGGTTTTCGATGTCTGCATAATGAATCCCTCCATTTTGTTTTGGGGTGCGGTGATACCGTCCCTTTTGTATCACAGTAGCATTTTGCAGGGAAAATGTGAAATTCATGCGTTTGATGGATTCCATGTAAAATGGGAATAGTATTGTGCATTTCTTTCAAAAATCATGGCGAAACATAGGACAAATTCGACAAATATTCTCACTTTGAATGAAATGTATTCCTTTTTTGAATGCCACGGACGGGGGAAATGTGTTATGATGGAATAGATGAAATAGCAGGGCGAGCGGCCCCGGACAGGAGGAAAGCATGGATTTTCGGGAACTGAATTACATTTTAGCCATCGCAAAGTACCAGAATATCACCAAGGCGGCCG
>CAYYHX010000415.1:0-1588 GCA_964471835.1 uncultured Hungatella sp. | reverse complement strand
CCGCGGGCAGGTCTCTCTCCCCGGACAGCGCGCCGGGACAAGCCGGCCGGGACGAGCCGTTTCGCTCCGGATTCCAGGCCGGATTTCGGACGTGCCTTCACGGTACAGAAAAGTAAGCCTGCCTATAAGATCGGCGACCGGGTAAAGCACGTTAAATTCGGCGAAGGGACGGTCATTGGTATCGAGGAGAGGCCGAAAGATTATATGGTCGCGGTTGAATTCGATTCCGTTGGCGTAAGGCGTCTGTTTGCGTCATTTTTGAAAAGCCAGGAAGTAGAATAAAAAAAATAAAAATTGCAAATCTGCTTAGATTATGTTACTATAGAATAGATTTCAGACTTTAACAGGTACTTTTGAAGGAGGATTCTTGAGATGAATAAACTGGATGCAATGGGCAAAGAGGCGATCTGCCATATGGAAGAACTGGTCAACGCCGGCAAGATGCACCATCTGATGAAGAAGCAGGAGGAAGCGGATAAGAAACGGAATACGGTTCTGTGGGTTCTTGCCATCATCGGAGTGATAGCGGCTGTAGCCTGCATCGCTTACGCGGTATACCGTTTCTTCACGCCGGACTATCTGGACGACTTTGAAGATGACTTCGATGATGATTTTGACGATGATTTCTTTGAGGATGGGAAGGAACCGGAACCTGCTTCTGAGCCTGAGCCGGAAGTGGCGACGGCGGAATAAGTTCAGAGAGCAGCGGGCGTGCCTCATAGACGGAGGCACGCCTTTTCAATATACCGCTATACCTGCGGAATACTATGCCTGCGATGGTGAGCGCCGGTTTCTGTTTTGAAAGCGAATGAGGATTGGGGAAAATGGTGAAAAAGGGCGAGAGGTATATCGGGACGGTCGGCCGCATGGCGTTCCCGAACCGGGGAATGGTGGAGACCGGCGGGGAGACTGTTGTTGTAAAGGATGCGCTTCCCGGCCAGGAAGTGGAGTTTGCAGTCAGCAGGAAGCGCGGCGGGCGCTGCGAGGGGCGTCTCCTTCGCGTGGTCACGCCATCGCCGCTGGAACGTGAGCCGAACCGCTGCCCGCATTTCGGAGTCTGCGGCGGATGCACATTCCAGAGCATTCCTTATGAGGAGCAGCTGCGGCTGAAAGAACAGCAGATCCGGGAACTTCTGGAGCCGGTGGTTGACCGGGGCTGTCCGGGCGAGTTTTCTGTAAGGCAGATAGAGGGGCAGCCTGAGGAGCAACCGGAAGGTCAGGTTACAGTTACAGCACCGAAAGCGGATCGTTTCGAGCGGATCTTCGAGGGTATAAAGCCTAGTCCGGTTTCTTTCGAATATCGGAATAAGATGGAATTCTCCTTCGGCGATGAGGCGAAAGGCGGGCCGCTGGCGCTGGGGCTTCACCGCCGGGGAAGTATATATGATGTGGTAAACGCGGACGGGTGCCGGATTGCGCATCCGGATTTTACGCGGATCCTGAAAGCGACACGGGAGTATTTTGCGGCGGCAGGACTGACATTTTACAAAAAACAGACGCATACCGGCTATCTGAGGCACCTGCTGGTGCGCCGGGCCGTGAAGACCGGAGATATTCTTGTGGCGCTGGTGACATCGGGGCAGACGGA
>CAYYHX010000414.1:0-1589 GCA_964471835.1 uncultured Hungatella sp. | reverse complement strand
CAGGAAATCGGCGCCCGCGCCAGAGAGGCGGCGGGGCAGTTGAACACACTCGGCTCTGATAAGAAAAATCAGGGCCTTCTGGCGGTCGCGCAGGCCATTCTGGACGGAGAGGACGCTATTCTTGACGCCAACGCCCGCGATGTCTTAGCCGCGCGCGGCAAGGGAATGGCTCCCGGCATGATCGACCGCCTGACGCTGACTGACGCCCGGATCGCGGCCATGGCGGAAGGCATCCGGCAGGTCGCGGCGCTTGACGATCCGGTGGGCGAGTTCCTGTCGATGAAACCGCGGCCCAACGGGCTTCTGATCGGGCAGAAGCGGGTGCCGCTTGGCGTGATCGGCATCATCTATGAGGCGCGGCCCAATGTGACCGCCGACGCTTTCGCCCTCTGTTTCAAGGCCGGCAACGCGGTTATTCTGAAAGGCGGAAGCGATGCGCTCCGGTCCAATCAGGCCATTGTCGCCCTGATCCGGAAGGGTCTTGCGGAAGCCGGACTGCCGTCCTGCGCGGTGCAGCTGATCGAGGCCACGGACCGGGAAACCACCCGGCAGTTCATGCGCATGAACGGGTATCTGGATGTGCTGATTCCCAGGGGCGGGGCCGGTCTGATCCGCACGGTGGTGGAGGAAAGCACCGTGCCGGTCATCGAGACAGGCACCGGCAACTGTCATATTTTCGTGGACGAATCGGCAGATTTTACGATGGCACTGGACATCATTTTCAATGCAAAGACTCAGCGGATCGGTGTCTGCAACGCCTGTGAATCCCTGGTTGTCCACCGGGCCATCGCAGAACGTTTCCTGCCGCTTCTGAAGGAAAGGCTTTCGCAGAAAAAAGTGGAGATCCGTGCCGACGCGGAGGCCTGCGCCATGACGGACGGTCTGGTTTTGGCGACAGAGGAGGACTGGGGGAAGGAGTATCTGGATTATATCGTATCCTTAAAACTTGTGGGCAGCGTGGATGAGGCGATCGCGCACATCAACCGTTACAACACGAAGCATTCGGAGGCGATTATCACCTCCGACTATGCCAACGCGCAGAAATTCCTGAATGAAATCGATGCCGCGGCGGTCTATGTGAACGCTTCGACCCGCTTCACCGACGGCTTTGAGTTCGGCTTTGGCGCGGAGATCGGCATCAGCACGCAGAAGCTGCACGCCAGGGGACCCATGGGGCTTAAGGAACTGACTACCACCAAATACGTGATCTATGGGAACGGGCAGATCAGGGAATAGCGGGTCAAAGGCCGAGTTCAGCCAGTGCCTCCTTCCGTGAAACAAATTCCCTGCAGTCCGGGTTGTTTTTGATGTCCTGAAGCATCTGTTGATCCCATTCATCCGGTGTGACTTCTTCGATGTCATCCCATGAACCGGCAGGAAAGCGAGACAATATAAAGCGCCATACTGTTGCTGCATCGTCGTCGCTCATGACGGTAATTGCACCCAAAATTCGTTCCTTCACAGCACTCATATAAAATTACCCCTTATCGTTTATACACCTGTCCGCGGTTATCTATCTTTTCTATATATATAATCTTCCCGTACCGGTCAAAAATCACGCGATAATCGCCGACACGGAGCCGGTATCC
>CAYYHX010000413.1:0-1589 GCA_964471835.1 uncultured Hungatella sp. | reverse complement strand
CGGCCGCCCGGCGCGGCCGCGCCCGCGCCGCCGGACAACACAGGAACCGGACCCGCCGCGCGGTCCGGCGGATCGATCATCTCACACGAAAGGAGCTGTATTCATTATGAAAGTCTTACTTTTCAACGGAAGTCCGCACAAGAACGGCTGCACCTTCACGGCCCTGTCCGAGGTCGCGAAGACGCTGGAGGACGAGGGCGTCGAGGCGGAGATCATTCAGACCGGGAACCAGCAGATCCGCGACTGCATCGGCTGCGGCGGCTGCGCGGGCGGTTCGCACTGCGTGTTCGGCGACGATCCGGTGAACCAGTGGATCGATATGGCGGCGGGAGCCGACGGATTTATCTTTGGCAGCCCGGTCTATTATGCCCATCCCAGCGGGCGCATCCTCTCCCTGATGGACCGGATGTTCTACGCCGGCAGCGCGAATTTCGCGCAGAAGCCGGCGGCGGTGGTGGTCTCGGCCCGCCGCGGCGGCACGACGGCCTCGTTCGACGTGCTGAACAAGTATCTGACGATCAACCAGATGCCGGTGGTCTCCTCCACCTACTGGAATATGGTCCACGGCAACAGCCCCGAAGAAGTGATGCAGGACAAAGAAGGGCTGCAGACCATGCGCAACCTGGCCAGGAATATGGCGTGGCTCCTCAAATGCATCGAGGCGGGCAGGCGCGGCGGAATCGAGGCGCCGAAAGCCGAACGCGGCAGTTATACAAATTTCATCCGCCAGACCCGTTAGCCGGGGCCGGATTCGCCGTGAAAAATGTAACCGTTCAGACGGCATCTTCTTGCGCGTCCGCCGGCCGCACAAGAAGCATCGGATGGTCATCCGATGCGGGAACAGGAGCCAAAACATGCTTATAAGCAAGTTTAACACCTGTTTTTGCTCCTGTTCTCCCGCCGTCTGGACTGTTACAAAAAAATGATGAATTTTGTAAAAAAATATCAGTTCGGACTATCTAAATTCACCAGTTTGTGATAGAATCATGGTAACTCAAACGATCTAAGGGGGAGTTTATCATGGCGAAAGAAATGATAGCAATGCTTCTCGCCGGCGGACAGGGTTCGCGGTTGTACACGCTGACCCAGAACCTGGCGAAACCCGCAGTTCCTTTTGGCGGCAAATACCGGATCATCGATTTCCCGCTTTCTAACTGCGTCAACTCCGGCATCGATACCGTGGGGATCCTGACCCAGTATCAGCCGCTGGTCCTGAATGAGTACATCGGTAACGGACAGCCGTGGGACCTGGACCGTCTCCATGGCGGCGTCCATGTACTCCCGCCCTATCAGCAGGCGTCCGGTTCCGACTGGTACAAGGGTACGGCCAATGCCATCTACCAGAACATTTCCTTCATCGAGAGGTACGACCCGCAGTATGTGATCATCCTGTCGGGCGACCAGATCTGCAAGCAGGATTACAGCGATTTCCTGCGCTACCACAAGGAGAAGGGGGCGGAGTTTTCTGTAGCCGTCATGGAGGTGCCGTGGGAGGAGGCTTCCCGCTTCGGCATCATGGTGGCCGATGAGAACGACCGGATCACCGAGTTCCAGGAGAAGCCGAAGGAGCCGAAGTCGAACCTGGCTTC
>CAYYHX010000412.1:0-1594 GCA_964471835.1 uncultured Hungatella sp. | reverse complement strand
CAAGAAGGCGTTCTACGTGGTCTGCGACAGCTACGTCACTCTGACCGACGGCACCGGCGTGGTCCACATCGCCCCGGCCTTCGGCGAGGACGACGCCAAGGTCGGCCGCGTCTACGACCTGCCGTTCGTCCAACTGGTGGATGCGAAGGGCGAGATGACGGCAGAGACCCCTTACGCGGGCGTGTTCGTCAAGAAAGCCGATCCGATGGTCCTGCGCGATCTTTACGACAAGGGGCTGCTTTTCGACGCGCCGAAGTTCGAGCACAGCTACCCGCACTGCTGGCGCTGTGACACGCCGCTGATCTATTACGCGCGCGAATCCTGGTACATCCGCGAGACGGCGGTGCGCGACGATCTGATCCGCAACAACAACACGGTCAACTGGATCCCGGACTCCATCGGCAAGGGGCGTTTCGGCAACTGGCTGGAGAACATCCAGGACTGGGCGATTTCCCGCAACCGCTACTGGGGTACCCCGCTGAATATCTGGGAGTGCGAGTGCGGGTACCAGCACTGCATCGGCAGCCGGCAGGAGCTGGCGGATCTAAGCGGCGATCCCGCGGCGGCGAAGGTGGAGCTGCACCGGCCCTACATCGACGAGGTGACGTTCCCCTGCCCGAAGTGCGGCAGAACCATGCACCGCGTGCCGGAGGTCATCGACTGCTGGTTCGATTCCGGAGCCATGCCGTTCGCCCAGCACCATTACCCCTTTGAGAATCAGGAGCTTTTCAAACAGCAGTTCCCGGCCCAGTTCATCTCCGAGGCCGTGGATCAGACCCGCGGGTGGTTCCACTCGCTGATGGCCGAGTCCACCCTGCTGTTCAACTGTTCTCCTTATGAAAATGTGATCGTCTTGGGCCATGTGCAGGACGAGAACGGGCAGAAAATGTCGAAATCCAAGGGCAACGCCATCGACCCCTTCGACGCGCTGAGTACCTACGGCGCCGACGCGATCCGCTGGTATTTCTTCACCAGCGGCGCCCCGTGGCTGCCGAAGCGTTTCTCGGGCAAGGCCGTGACCGAGGGCCAGCGCAAGTTCATGGGAACTCTCTGGAACACCTACGCCTTCTTCGTGCTGTACGCGAATATCGACGAGTTTGACGCGACGAGATACACGCTGGAGCCGGAGAAGCTGTCCGTCATGGACCGGTGGATCCTCTCGCGGATGAATACGATGGTCCGGGACGTGGATGAGAACCTCGACCAGTACCGGATCCCGGAGGCCGCCAGGGCGCTGGAAGACTTCGTGGACGATTTAAGCAACTGGTACGTCCGCCGCTGCCGCGAGCGTTTCTGGGCCAAAGGCATGGAGCAGGACAAGATCAATGCCTATATGACCCTTTACACGGCGCTGGTGACGGTCAGCAAGGCGGCCGCGCCGATGATTCCCTTCATGACCGAGGCCATCTACCGCAACCTGGTCTGCAGCATCGACCCGGCCGCGCCGGAGAGCGTCCACCTCTGTGATTTCCCGAAGGCGGATGAAGGTCTCATCGACGCGCGGCTGGAAGCGGATATGGCGGAGGTCCTGCATGTGGTCGTCATGGGCCGGGCGGCCCGCAACACGGCGAATCTGAAGAACCGCCAGCCGCTG
>CAYYHX010000411.1:0-1604 GCA_964471835.1 uncultured Hungatella sp. | reverse complement strand
TTTCAGCGTCTTGAGGGAAATGCAGTCGCCGCGGGCGCGGATCTCCGAGACGGCACCGCGGATGCGGGCCAGATCGGAGCGGTTCTCTGGAGGCAGGGCGGCGTGCCTTTCCGAAACCAGAACACCCCGGCTCTCTGAATCCGGGTCAGAACTGTTTTCCAGGTTCACATCATACTCAGAATTTCCGGTTGCCGGACTCTCGCCAGATTGATTCTCCGGCAGCAATTCGGCTCGCCTTTCTGCAACCTTGTCAACTCGGCTTCCCGAATCCGGGTCAGAATCGCTTTCTGAGTCCACATCACGCCCAGAACTTCCGGCTGCCGAACTCTCGCCATGTTCGCAGCATCGCAGGATCTCCTCCTTCATCTTCAGGAGATCGTCAAACAGCGGTTCCGGCATCTGGCTCATGGTATGCCGCAGTTCCGCCTGAGTCCGCCCCAGCGGCTTCCGCCACCATTCCACAAGCGTTCCCACTCCGGCGATGGTCGCATTGTCCATCTTCAGCTCCCGCAGGATATGCCGGGCATCCGCCGCGTCCTGCTGCCGCAAAAATGCCGCCCACCGTGGGATTTTCCGCGCGGGGAATCTGGCGCTCATGGCTGCCTTCTCCGGATCAATCTTCGCAAAACTCTCCGACACATAGGGAGCGAGACCGCAGTCAAACACTCGCCGGATCTGCTCCGGGTGGGCGGACAGCAGGAGCTTCGTCAGTTCCGTCTGAATCCGCTCCTTGCTCACATGAACCAGATTGGACGCCAGCGCGCGCGCCGCATCCTCCGTCTCCGCCTCAATCCCGAATCCCAGCTGCGCCGCAAACCGCAGCGCCCTCAGAATCCGCAGCGCATCCTCCGTAAACCGGTCTTCCGCCCGGCCCACACAGCGGATTCGCTTTGCCCGCAGGTCTTCCTGCCCGCCGAAGGGATCTACCAGGCCGCTGTCCGGGTGATAGGCCATGGCATTGATCGTGAAATCCCGGCGTTTTAAGTCTTCTGCCAGATTTGAGGTGAACTCCACCGACTTCGGGTGCCTTCCATCCTCGTATTTTCCGTCGATCCGGTAAGTCGTCACCTCATACCCAACACCACCCCGCAGGACCGTCACGGTTCCATGCCGGATCCCCGTGTCAATGGTTCTGCCAAGAACCGCTTTTACCTGTTCCGGCTTCGCCGAGGTCGTGATATCCCAATCCTCCGGTTCCCGCCCCAGAAGCGCGTCCCGCACACATCCGCCGACGATAAAAGCCTCAAACCCGTTCTGGTTCAATTTCTCAATGATTTTCCCCGCCGCCGGCGGGATCTGTATCTGAGTCCCCATGAAGCAATTTCCCTGCTATACACGCATCCGCTGCTGAAGCATTCGTAGCTGAAGCATTTTCTGCCGGAGCATTCCCTTCCAAAGCATTCGCCGCTAAAGCGCTCCCTGCCAAATCCTCTCCCTACCGGAACGCCTCCCTACCGAAGCACTCATTCCTTGCTGAAGCACTCTCTGCCAAGGCATTTGCTGCCAAAGCATTCCGTGCTGCATTGTTCCCACAGCGCATCCTAACATTCTGCCACCGGCGCGGAACAGAAAATCCTAATATGCCTTCCCCCAGTAGACCATCT
>CAYYHX010000410.1:0-1606 GCA_964471835.1 uncultured Hungatella sp. | reverse complement strand
GATATGAAGATTCTGGGAATCGAAAGTTCCTCCCTCACAGCGTCCGTGGCCGTGGTCACGGATGAGGTGGTGACGGCGGAGTTTACGGTAAATTACAAGAAAACCCATTCGCAGACGCTGCTGCCCATGCTGGATCAGATGGGACAGATGATCGAACTGGACTTAGAGACGGTGGACGCTGTTGCGGTGGCCGCGGGGCCGGGATCTTTTACGGGACTGCGAATCGGCGCGGCTACGGCGAAGGGGCTGGGGCTGGCGCTTGGCAAGCCGCTGATCGCGGTTCCGACGCTGGAAGCGCTGGCTTATAACCTGTGGGGCTGTGCCGGTGTGGTCTGTCCGATGCTGGACGCCCGCCGGAACCAGGTATATACCGGGGTATACCGGATGAGCGCCGGATATGGAGCGGCGGGGGTGCCGGATGATGGTGCAACGGGCCGGTCAGGTGCGTATGCAGATGACCGGGAAGATCCGGCCGAATGGGGGAGCATATCCGGGGCTGCCGGACAGCCTGGACTTCCGGAGATACTCCTTGATCCGTGCGCAATGAATATCGGGGATCTCCTGCGCAAGCTGGAAGAGATCGGTGAACCGGTTATTTTCTTGGGCGACGGCGTGCCGGTTTTCCGCACACGGATCGAGGCGGAACTCCGGATACCGCACGCATTTGCCCCTGCCCAGAACAACCGCCAGCGCGCCGCGTCCGTGGCCGCGCTTGGCGAGGTCTACATGAGGCTTGGCAGAACTGTGACTGCCGCGGAATTCAAACCGGATTATCTGCGCAAATCGCAGGCCGAGCGCGAGCGGGAAGAACGGATAGAGTTACTGCGTGTTCGTCCGATGACGCTTAACGATCTTCCGGATGTCTGCCGTTTGGAGCGGATATGTTTCACGGATCCGTGGTCGATGAAGATTCTGGAAGACGCCATGGCGAATGGCTGTGACCATTTTTGGGTTGCCGAGGCCGTGACGTCAACGGACAGGCAGAGTGACAAAACAGCAGACAAAATAGCAGACAGAACGGGGAGCAGAATGTGGGAAGAGATCGGCTCCGGCCGGTGTCCGAGCACGGGTTCAGCCGATGACGGCGAGGGGAATTCCGGACAGACAACCGCACTTCCGCTTAAATTTTGCGGGTATGCCAACCTTCGCATTCTCGCCGGAGAAGGCGAGATCGAGCGGATTGCCGTCGAACCGGCCATGCGCGGGCGCGGCGCGGGTCATAAGCTGATGGAAACGATGGCTGCGTTTGCCGGCCGTGAAGGGGTGGAGGATATAACCCTTGAAGTGCGGGAGAGCAATACGGCGGCGCGAAAGCTGTACGATTCTTTTGGGTTCGCCGAAGAAGGCAGACGGAAGGACTACTATCGGAATCCGACGGAAGACGCGCTGATCCTGTGGCGGCGGGAGACTCAGGGCAGGGCGTGAACCTTATGGCTGAAACAGACAGCTTTTTCTTGTCATTAACGCTCTGTACCATGGCAATCCGGTTCCGCAAAACTTACATTCTTCGCCGAAACGATTGACCGAAGCAGGCATTGTGGAGTATGCCGGGCGTAACCGGTATGCTCTTGCCAGAGGGTTATTTGTTGCTTAAACAAGCGCTGCA
>CAYYHX010000409.1:0-1609 GCA_964471835.1 uncultured Hungatella sp. | reverse complement strand
CCGGAGTTTGTCACAGTTCAGACGGCACATCTTCTTGCGCGGCCGCCGGCCGCCCGCGCGTTATTCAAGATATTTCCTGAGAGCTTCCGCCCGATTCGTCTTCTCCCATGGCAGATCCAGATCATTTCGCCCGAAATGCCCGTAAGAAGCGGTCTGTTTGTAAATCGGTCTCCTCAGATCCAGCATACGGATAATCCCTGCCGGCCGCAGATCAAAATTCTTTCTCACGATCTCCACCAGATTCTCATCACGGATTTTCCCCGTCCCGAACGTATCCACGCCGATCGAAGTCGGGTGTGCCACACCGATCGCGTATGAAAGCTGGACCTCGCATCGATCCGCCAGCCCCGCTGCCACGATATTCTTCGCCACGTACCGTGCCGCATAGGACGCCGACCGGTCTACTTTCGTACAATCCTTGCCGGAAAAGGCCCCGCCGCCGTGCCGCGCATATCCGCCATACGTATCCACGATGATTTTACGCCCCGTCAGCCCGCTGTCGCCATGCGGGCCGCCAATCACGAACCGCCCCGTCGGATTGATGAAAAACTTCGTGTTCTCATCCACCATCTCCGCCGGAAGAACCGCGTCAAACACATACCTCCTGATATCCGCATGGATCTGCTCCTGCGTCACCGCCTCGTCATGCTGGGCGGAAAGCACCACCGCATCCAGGCGGAACGGTTTCCCGTTCTCATCATACTCTACCGTCACCTGCGTCTTCCCGTCCGGACGCAGGTACGGAAGCGTGCCGTCCTTGCGGACCTTCGAAAGCTGCCGCGCCAGCTTATGCGCCAGCACGATCGGATACGGCATATACTCTTCCGTCTCATTGGTCGCGTACCCGAACATCATTCCCTGATCGCCCGCGCCGATTGCGTCAAGCTCTGCTTCCTTCGTCTCCGCCGCACCTTCCGCACCGGCCGAAATGCCGGCGGCCTGCGGTTCACCGGCCGCCGCACCCTTTGCTTCCGCCGCCCTGTCCACGCCAAGCGCGATGTCGGACGACTGCTCGTCGATCGCCGTGATCACGCCGCAGGTATCACAGTCAAACCCATACTTCGCGCGGTCGTAGCCGATCTCCCGGATCGTCTCGCGGACCACCTTCTGAATGTCCACATACGCATTGGTCGTGATCTCGCCCATCACCAGGACCAGCCCCGTCGTCACTGCCGTCTCGCAGGCCACCCGGCTCATCGGATCCTGCCGCAGCAGCTCGTCCAGAATCGCGTCCGATATCTGGTCACACATTTTGTCCGGATGTCCTTCTGTCACGGACTCGGACGTAAACAACCGTTTCTCCATGTTTTCCTCCTTAAACGGCCTCGGATGCAACCCGCGGCAGACCGTCCGGACGCTGTTCCGTTCCGGCCGAGCCGCCACTTGCCGCATTCCGGCAAAAAGAAAAGTCCGCAGCGAACTCCGGACTTGATAAACGTACTTCTGCCATCAAATCCTCTTATTGTTCGATTACTCGCTCAGGTTGGCACCTTCCGTTCATCCTCATCCGCCGTAGGGCAGGTGCGTGAACAGGGTTGCCGTGACTTCACAGATCCTATGTATCTCCATCACTCTGAATAAGGGATATTACGCACTTTTCTATTCAATT
>CAYYHX010000408.1:0-1611 GCA_964471835.1 uncultured Hungatella sp. | reverse complement strand
GCGGTCCGCGACCTGATCGCGATCTCGAAGGCGGCGGAGGAACCGCCGAAGAGCCGGGCGGGGGAAAAGGATCTGGAGTCCATGGACGCGGCGGAGCTGAACAAGCTGGTGAAGGAGCTGCAGAAGAAGATGCGCTCAGCCGCCGCAGAGTTGAATTTCGAGGAGGCGGCCGTGCTGCGTGACCGGATGCTGGAGGTGAAGAAGGCGCTGCTGGAGGCGGAGCGCGGGGGATAAAAGCGAGGTTATGATACATATTCTGAAGCGGAATCGTGTGCCAGGATAATCGCATCGGCCGTCCTCGAATAGAAATACACATGGTTGGACAGCCGGTCCTCGACTGCCACATCATTTTCGTTGATGTTTGTCACCATGTCAGACAGGATCCTGAAAACGACATTGCCGTCATAAGGCAGAAGCAGAACTTCGTGGATGCTGGAAGGCAGGATCACCAGGTCCCGGTCCAGGAGATTGGCAAAGTTTTTTAATGTTTCCGGGTACAGCATGGCGCTTGCTCCGTTCAGTCCGCTGGTGTTGCTCAGGACATAGAGGGGCGAGTTCCTGTGATCCGGGATGATCTTGTCGATCACGCCCGGATAGTAATCGTCGCCCATCTGTTCTCTGGCGATCGCATCCATGACCGCGTCCATGCTGCGCAAATCCTGCGGCAGCAGAAGCGGCGTGTTCTTCCCGGCGAGGGACAGCAGTTCCTCCGCGGTTGTGTTCCATTGCGCCAGATGGCGTTTGCGGACCGGCGCCGTCATCTGTCCCAGTTTCTGCTGACGGAGATACAGATAGAAGACGATGGACAGATCCTGAAACGGCAGGGATACCAGATCTTCCAGAAGCGTCTGATTGGCGCGGGTATTGATGATCCGGTAGGTTACTCTGTCCCGCATCTGTTCAAAATCGCTGAGAATGGAGAAATCCTCACGGAATAAATCAGCGCTTTCGCGGTAAATTTCCATGATCTCTTCCACCAGGGCGTCTATGGGACGTCCGTCGAGAAAAGATTCGTAATAGTGGTTCAGATAGATGACGGGCGACATGTTCTGTCCCGGCGGCTTGATCGTCAGGCCGTCCAGAAGAAGCCCGTTGTTTTTCGGAACCTTGCTGACAGTCAGCCGGCAGCCGGCGCCGAAGCGGTCCCGCAGCCTGGATGTGATTGTTTCCTGAAATGTTTCGTATACCATTCGTATACTCCCCCCTTTTTGAAAATATAATTATGTAAACTGTGCGCACAGCAACATACTGCCTGATAACATATTGTTTGATAACATATTGTTTGATAACATACTGCTTGATAACATATTGCTTGATTTCCAGCATAAACATGGAACCGCCGGCCGGTACGGCCTGGAAATAAAACCATGAAAAATGAATGAACTGACTGGTCTGACTGGTGCAAGAACGCGTCTGATAGGAATCGAACCTACGCACGCGGCTCCGGAGGCCACTGCTCTATCCACTGAGCTACAGACGCATCTCTTGTATTCTACAACTTTACGGGGAAAGTTGCAAGCGGTATTTTGATTTTTTAGGGCTGTTTGCGGATAAAGAGTAACAGTTCAGACACCCCCGTCGCCTCCTTGCAGCAGGTGCTGCGAGGGCGAC
>CAYYHX010000407.1:0-1627 GCA_964471835.1 uncultured Hungatella sp. | reverse complement strand
AGATGAACGACATTTTAACGGCAATCGAAAGGCGGAGTTCTACCCGCGGGTACACCCAGCAGAAGCCGACGAAGGAGGAGATGGATGTTCTGCTGCGGGCGGGATTGCAGGCGCCGACGGCGGCCAACCGCCAGGAGGTCCACATCTCGGTGCTGGACGGTTCTGACCCGGTCTTGAAGGAGATCGAGGACGAGCGGGCGAAGGGAGCGGTGCTGCCCCATAATTTCTATTATGAGGCGCCGGTGGTGATGATCTTGAGCGCCGACGCGGGCTTCCACTGGTCGGCGGTGGACGCGGGCATCGCGGTGGAGAATATCTGCCTGGCGGCGGAGGGCCTGGGGCTTGGCAGCCTGATCATCGGCTGCATCCGCGACGCGCTGTCCGGCGAGAAGAAGGAGTATTTCGCGAAGGCCCTCAAGTTCCCGCAGGGGTATGAGTACCAGGTAGCCGTGGCTGTCGGCACGAAGGCGGTCACGAAGGAGCCGCATACCTATGATATGGAGAAAAACATTTCCTGGGTCTGATGAAGGATTGCGAAAATGAACAGGAAGATCAAAACAGAGGCGGTGGATGATCTCTTCGAGGCAATCCTGACGCTTCACGACACGGACGAGTGTTATGCGTTTTTCGAGGATGTGTGTACCGTGAATGAGCTTCTGTCCATGGCGCAGAGGTATGAGGTTGCGAAGATGCTGCGCGAAAAACGGACTTATCTGGATATCGCCGAGCAGACAGGGGCGTCCACCGCGACCATCAGCCGCGTGAACCGTGCGCTGAATTACGGCAGCGACGGGTACGATCTGGTAATCGGCCGGACAAGGGGAAAGGACAGGCAGCAGGCAGGATGAGAAAAGCCGCGGGCGGGGACGCTCACGGCTTTTTCTTTTTCGGATTGGCGGGATGTTCCTCGCGGATCTGGTCGATCAGCATCTCCATGATCTGTTTCTTCAGATAGACGTCGAAGCCGAGTTCGCAGATAAACGCGAAGAGCTGCAGGTACTCCCTGTCTTCCTCGTCCTGATCCGGGAACATCTCCTGGACGCTGCGGTATTTGCGGAGTACGTCCTCTTTCAGACGTTTCATCTGTTCCTTCTCTAAGGAGAAGACCTGCTCGTAGATATCCTGCAGGGACAGGCCCGACGAGTCCATGAAATGTTCTTCCGTAATGGGGGCGAACAGGGCCGCGATGTCGCTGAACGAGAGCATATTTTTGAAATAGTAGATAAAAATAAGAAGCAGAATATGCTCGCGCGTGTATTTCTTCCGGATCGGCGGAGGGAGCAGGCGGTTCTTCGCATAGTTGTTGATCATGGTCTTGGTCAGCACCTTGTCGTTCGGATAGCGCTTGGACTTTTCCAGATGCTCGTTCATAAAAGTAGTCACCTGATCCATGTAGAGGTTGATATCCGGAATCTGCTCCGGCTTCACATAGTCCAGGCTGTCCAGCCGTCGGAAGATGTCCCGGAGCCTGTCGTGGTTGCTTTTCATAGCGCCTCCTCGCCTCCTGTGGCGCCGCCC
Organism: uncultured Hungatella sp.; assembly: GCA_964471835.1. Lineage (GTDB taxonomy): Bacteria > Bacillota > Clostridia > Lachnospirales > Lachnospiraceae > UBA3402. The sequence goes on along the minus strand of CAYYHX010000407.1, from coordinate 109 downwards.
GCGGGCGGCGCGTGTCCCGCGTTTCCGCATCCTGTTTGAAATGTGCCGGGGAGGGACACATTCCCCGTATGCCATCATTATATAGTATTCAAAATCGGTTCGCAAGAAG
>CAYYHX010000406.1:0-1629 GCA_964471835.1 uncultured Hungatella sp. | reverse complement strand
ATGACCGGGCGCTGGGCGTCATGTATATGCTGGGCGCGTGGGATATGCTGGATAAGCTGGAGACGGGGAAGGCGGTTTCGTAAGGAAAACGAATCTCAGAAGATACTGAGAGGAGAGCGGAGAGCGGCGCGCCTGCCGCGCAGGGCGGCATCTGAACACGGCAGACGCGGCTGCGGATCCCGCGGGGGCGGAACCGTTACTTCGGGATCCGTCATTTCCACCCGTCCGGCAGGTACGACATCGTATTCGCGATCATGTCGTCCGCAAGTTTTTTCACATCCGCCTCGCTCGCACGGCCTTTCACCAGCGGATCAGTTAAGAACGCCTCGTAGACCGGTTCGCGGTCGCAGGTCAGGGCGGCCCGAAGCGTCCGTTCATGGTTTTGGACATGCGGCGCCACCAGCGCGAGGATATTCTCCGGGAGCGCGCCGGCCATGAGGGGCTTGATGGAGTCGCGGCTGAATACGGCATTGGTTTCGACGACCGCGTCCGCGGGCAGGTTCGGGATCTGCAGCGCCGTGTTGGGAATGTTTACGTTGCTGACGATCCGGTCCAGGCCGCAGAGGGCGCGGATCAGCAGGATGCCTTCCTCGCCGGTCGGCTTCAGGGAGATCTCTTCCTCGCCCTTTGCCAGCCTCGCGCTGCGCTCCAGCCGGCGCTTCAGGTCTTCCTTTCTCCAGGCTACCGTCGTCAGGCCGAATTTCCAGCTTTTTACCGTTTCCGGGTCTTTCAGATATTCTCCGCCGGGCATAAATTCCGCCAGATGGCGGTCGCCGGCCGCGGCGATCAGTCCGTAGCGCCGGAACAGGTCGAATTTTACCCGGTGGGCGCAGCTGAAAGTGCTGTTCATCCAGTTCTCATCGTTTTCCTCGAAGCCTTCCTCGTAATGACTGTCGATATAGTCACGGTACACCGGGAACAGATCGATGCCCTTGTAGGAAGCCTGGTCGAACCAGGTGAAATGGTTGATGCCCAGGACATTGACGATGATGTCGTGGCGGTCGATGCCGGCAAAACCGAACGTCTTCTCGCAGATGCCTTTTAGAACCTTCTGGGTGCCGAATACCTCGTGGCAGCAGCCGAACGCCTTGATCTGCGGGAATACATGATAGAGCGTCTTCACGCACAGGGACATGGGGTTCGTGTAGTTGATGACCCAGGCGTCCGGGGAACAGTCCCTGATGGCTTCCGCGATTTCCACGAACATCGGAATCGTGCGCAGCGCGCGGATGATGCCGCCGGGTCCCGCCGTATCGCCGACGGACTGGTAGATGCCAAGCCGTTCCGGCAGATGTACGTCGGATTCCATCTCGTCGAAGGTTCCAGGCAGGATGGAAATGACGACGAAATCGGCACCGGTCAGCGCTTCCCGAAGCGTCGGAACCGTCCGGTATTCCCATTTGCCGACGGCTTCCGGCCGTGCGGACAGGCGGTTCCCGATGATTTCATTGTTCCGGGCGGCCTGCTCGTCGATGTCGTAGAGACGGATCGTGCCGCTTAAGGAAGCGTCCATGGATAAGTCTGTCATAAATGTCCAGGCCCACCCGCGTGAGCCGCCGCCGATGTAGGCGATCTGCAGATCAGTAACTTTGTTGTCTGCGTATTTCATGATGATTTCCTCCCTCTTTC
>CAYYHX010000405.1:0-1640 GCA_964471835.1 uncultured Hungatella sp. | reverse complement strand
GCACTTATCAATATTTGTCTTTTGAATATAATTGACTTTTATCAATTTAATTGGTATAATGAAAAAAATATATCCGTAGGGCATTCATTTTATCCCAATTATACGAAGTGGGGGGTGAGCGAATGAACGAAACTGTAAACCGATTCATGGAACATGCTGTCACCGATATCCACAAACTTGCCGGTCTCATGGGACTTACCTGCGATGAGGAACGCCTTCTGGAGGAGATATCCGAGCGTTATCCGGTTCGCATTTCCGAGTATTATCTTTCGCTGATCGACTGGTCAGACCCGGATGATCCCATCCGCCGCATGGCCGTACCCTTCATCCGCGAAACGGATCTGAACGGAAGCTTCGACACCAGCGGCGAGGCGGATAATACGGTCATCACCGGTATGCAGCATAAATACGACGAGACGGTGCTGATTCTTTCTACCAACCGCTGCGCCATGTACTGCCGGCACTGTTTCCGCAAACGGCTGGTAGGTCTTTCAGATGAGGAGATCGCCGTCCACATGGACGAAATGTTCGGCTACATTCGCAGCCATACGGAGATTTCCAATGTCCTCATCTCCGGCGGGGACGCTTTTATGAATTCCAATGAGACGCTTCGCCGCTATTTGAATGGGCTGTGCGGCATTGGTCACCTTGACTGTATCCGGTTCGGGACACGCACGCCGGTGGTATTGCCGTCGCGTATCTATGAGGATCAGGAACTTCTTCAAATGCTGTCCGAATTCTCCTCTAAAAAGCAGATTTATGTCGTGACACAGTTCAATCACCCGCGGGAACTGACGCCGGATGCGATCCGCGCCATTCGCTCCCTTCAAGGCTGCAGGGTTCCGGTTAAGAACCAGACCGTCCTGCTGAAAGGCGTCAATGATGATCCGGCGGTGCTTGGCCTTCTGTTGAAAAAACTGACCGCCGCCGGCATAGGGCCTTATTATATTTTCCAGTGCCGCCCTGTCACCGGCGTCAAAATCCAGTTCCAAGTGCCGCTTCGCGAGGGAGCGGTTATCGTGGAGAGAGCCAAAGCGATGCAGAACGGTCTCGGAAAATGTGTTCGTTACTGTATGTCCCATCCGACAGGCAAGATCGAGATCCTGGGCGATGCAGGCGAGGAAACGTTGTTTCGCTATCACGAGGCTAAGGATAAGAAGCGTCTGGGACGGATCTTCCTGCGGCGGCTGGACAGGAACCAGTGCTGGCTGGACGATGAGATCGGGTTGACGGATGACGGGAGCGGGCCGCGGGATGAAGAAATCGGGGCTGCCGGCTGATGGGGCTGTGCTGCCGGACAGGTCGGGAAAAGCTGAGTAACGGATCTTGGAGGAATGTCGTTGTTTTATTGTTGTTTCCGGATATCTTCTGTCTGAGCCGATTCTTTGAAAGTTCTTATGCGGCGCGAAAAAAGAAGCCATGAAAAAGGCTTCCCGCATCAAAATCATAAAGCGCGTGACGGGAATCGAACCCGCCTCTTCAGCTTGGGAAGCTGACATTCTACCAATGAACTACACACGCATTTCCAAACGCAAGGTTTATTATAGCATACTTTTTAGAGAATGCAAGCGGAATCTGAATTTTTGGTGTAGATAAAAAACATTGGTATTTCTATTTACAAATTCTCCTGTTTATGCTAT
>CAYYHX010000404.1:0-1667 GCA_964471835.1 uncultured Hungatella sp. | reverse complement strand
TAGAACGCCGCCCTGTCACGGCGGAGGTCGTGGGTTCGAGTCCCATCCGGGTCGTATAAGGCTGTAAAGATGAAGGCTATTTTTACAGTCTTTTTTGTTACACTGAAATAACTTGAGCCCAAAGGAGCGTACTGTGAAGACAGCGGACGTTGGACAACAGATGGAGCCGATAGAACCGGGAGCCTGGGCGGAACGCATGGCCGTGAAGCTGGATGAGAAAATGCGGCGTGCCGTCCGCGCGGCAAGGGAGATCGAGGGGATTCCGTATTCGACCGGAAACGGCCGCTTTACGGCGGTGAATCTGAACTGGTGGACGAACGGTTTCTGGCCTGCCGCGATGTGGCAGATGTTTCTGATGACCCGGGATGGGCTATACCGTGAAGAAGCAATTCGCTGCGAGACGCTGCTGGATGGCGCGCTGCGCGATTTCAAAAAATTGGATCATGATGTGGGGTTTATGTGGCTCATCCATTCCGGGGTGCGCTGCCGGCTGGAAGGGAACATGGAGAGCCTGAACCGTACACTGTTCGCGGCGGATATGCTGGCGGGGCGTTTTAATCCTAACGGGTTCATCCGCGCCTGGAACGGGGAAGGCAGGGAAGGCTGGGCAATCATCGACTGCATGATGAATCTGCCGCTTCTGTACTGGGCGAGCCGTCAGACGGGCGATCCGCGCTATCGCCTGATCGCGATGGCGCATGCGGACACCGCCATGAGAATGTTCGTGCGCGGGGATGGCAGCTGTAACCATATTGTGATCTTTGATCCTGAAAACGGCGCATTTATCGATAATCCCGCCGGGCAGGGTTATGCCGCCGGTTCAAGCTGGAGCAGGGGGCAGAGCTGGGGGCTGTACGGCTTCACGCTGAGTTACCTGTACACCGGAAAGCAGGAATATCTGGATACGGCCAGACGCATTTCCGATTATTTTATCGGGCAGGTGAAAGGGGACTACCTGCCGCGCTGTGATTTTCGCCAGCCTGAGGAACCGCGGATTTATGACAATGCCGCCGGGAATATCGCGGCCTGCGGTTTGCTGGAACTGGCAAAACTGGTCACGGGGCAGGCAGCCATGGTTTACCGGGATGCGGCCTGCAGGATTCTGTTTGCGCAGGAACAGGACGCCGCTGACTGGTCGGAGACGACGCCGGCTGTTTTCACCAAATGCACGTCGGCATACCACAACCTTTCGGGGCGCCATATCACGATGAATTATGCGGATTATTTTTTCATTGAAGCGGTCAACAAGCTGAGGGGAGAAGAACTGCTTTTCTGGGTTCCGTTCCCGGCAGATTAAAATGTAATCACTAAAGTGTTATCAACGCCGCGTCCAGCAGTGCCACGTCCTCTTCCCGATGCGTGGAAATGAGTGTCAGCCGGCCGGCGGTTTTCTCGCGGATGCAGGAAATGACTGTCTGGCGTGTGCCGTCGTCTAAACCGGTGAACGGTTCGTCCATGAAAATGACATCGCAAGGCGCGAGGAGCGCCCTGCAGATGGCCGTCCGGCGCTTCATGCCGCCGCTTAGAGTGGCGACCGGGCGGGCGAAGGACTCCTCCGGCAGCAGGCGAGCCAGTTCCGCACGTACCTGCGCTTTGGAAAGCAGGCGCCCTGTGACCATCATGACGTTCTCGATGGGCGTGAATGCCTCGCAGAGCCGGTCCTCCTG
>CAYYHX010000403.1:0-1674 GCA_964471835.1 uncultured Hungatella sp. | reverse complement strand
CACACTATGAAGGAGGACACCCATGGAAAATGTAGTAATACTCAATCACCCCCTGCTCCAGCACAAGATTTCCATGCTGCGCGACAAGAATACCGGAACCAATGAATTCCGCTCCCTGACCGAAGAGATCGCCATGCTGATGGGCTACGAGGCCCTGCGGGACCTGCCGCTTGAAGATGTGGAGGTCGAAACCCCCATCGAGAAATGCATGACGCCGATGCTGGCCGGCAAGAAACTGGCCGTCGTCCCGATCCTGCGGGCCGGGCTCGGCATGGTGAACGGCATCCTGTCTCTGGTTCCTTCCGCCAAGGTAGGCCACATCGGACTCTACCGGGACGAAGTGACCCACGAGCCTCACGAATATTTCTGCAAACTGCCCAGCCCCATCGAGCTGCGCACCATCGTCGTCACCGATCCGATGCTGGCAACCGGCGGTTCCGCCGTAGCGGCGGTTGATTTCATCAAACAGCACGGCGGCAGGCACATCAAATTCATGTGTATCATCGCCGCACCGGAGGGCCTTGAGAGACTGCACAAGATGCATCCGGACATCCAGATCTACGCCGGCCATCTGGACCGCTGTCTGAATAAAGATGCCTATATCTGCCCCGGCCTGGGCGACGCGGGCGATCGGATCTTCGGCACGAAATAAATCTTGTTAGGCGCCCTTTTCATCAGGAGGAACAATTAATCACACGCACCGGGACATCCATGACCTGACCCGGCAGATACAACCCGAACCGCAGAAAACGATGACCGGCTATTTCGACGTCCGTGGCGTCCGTCTGGACGACGGATCGTACAAACTTTTTTCAACACAACGGGACATATCAGAGACATCTCGCCGAAACTCCGCGAGCTCCTCAGGTATATGAACAACACGCAGGATTACCCCCTGAGCCAAAGCAGCGACGACCTGATCCGGAAGATAGACTATGCCGTAAAAGAAGCGAAGATGAACCGGGATTGGAGGAATTCTTATATGATCTATCAGATGAAACAGAGGGAAACGGAACTCAGAGGGGAAGCAAGAGGAGAAGCAAGGGGAGAAGCAAAGGGCCGGCAGGAAGGACTCGACGAAGGAGCAAGGAATCATGCCGTCGAAACAGCAAAGAGGATGCTCCGCGAATCCTTTCCCGTCGATGTAATCGCACGGATCAGCGGTCTTTCCGCTTCCGAAGTCAACGCGCTGAGATAGTTCCGGATCCGGTTTGCCGCGCGCCTCGCCCTACCGCTCCTCCTTCGGCACGACCACGCCTTCCCGCTTATAGATCGAATCCGGTTCTACCGCGCCGCGCACGCTTGACAGCGGGTAAATGTTGGAGCTGCGGCCCACCACCGTGCCGGGATTCAGCACGGAGCCGCAGCCGACCTCCACGCCATCCCCGATCATCGCGCCACATTTCTTCAGCCCGGTCTCGATGTCACCGTCCGAAGCGTGGATCTTGACCGGTTTCTTGTCCGATTTCACATTCGACGTCAGCGAGGCCGCACCCATGTGGGCCTTGTAGCCCAGAATCGAATCGCCCACGTAATTATAATGCGGCACCTGGACCCGGTCGAACAGGATTACATTTTTCAGTTCTGTCGAATTGCCGACCACGGCATTCTCCCCCACCAGCACATTGCCGCGGACAAACGCGCCCGGGCGGATCTCCGTGCCGGCCCCGAAGA
>CAYYHX010000402.1:0-1675 GCA_964471835.1 uncultured Hungatella sp. | reverse complement strand
CGCGGTACCAGACTTCGGTTGGCCGGTTATCGGGGTCCATGCTGTCGAAAAAGATACGGAGCGTCCGTTCCTCTTTCTGCAGGATACGGGGAACAAAGCAGCTTCCTTCTTTCAGCCGGACATTGGCAAACTGCTGGCCCCCATGCGCGACTTCCCTGCTGTCCAGGAGGCGGTTACTTGCGATATCCACAATGGACATCGCCGTATAGATATAGGGCCATCTGCTGTTCTCCCCCGGCTGTCTGTCATTGGCCATATAAACGATATAAGCCTTCTTGTCCGTGACCACCAAACTGGAATCGTGCGCGCCTTTCACGGATTCTCCGGTAACACGGATCATGGAATCCAAAAATTCCTGTCCTCTCTCTTCGGGACTCTTCTTTTTCATCGTATCATTCACCTCCGTGGATGGACTACTGCGGGTCCGATTCCATAATCTCCAGGCTCCCTTCCCCGCCCGCAATCTCCTGATATGCAAAAGCGGACAGCTTCGGGCTTCCCGGAACCGCACGTTCTCCGGCGCCGCGTACCATATCAAGAGCCTCCGGGTTCGGATCATGGAACAGCCCATACAGGGAACGGTTATCATAGATATGGTTGAAAGCCCTGAAATAGTGCGCCGACTCCACGAATGGCAGCTTCTCCTCGATCGTCTTGTAGGCGGCCCGCACATACTCCGCAGACTGTTCTTCCCCTTTCGTATGGTCCCACCCGCCAAATTCGGTAAAATATACTTTCTTATCCTTTTTTTCATACTCCAGGATAATATCGTACAGCTTCTGGTTATCTTCCACGAACCGTTCTTCATTGAACAGATCCGTGTAAGGGTGCCAGGCGACGGCCTGGAAATAGTCGTCCGGATCCGTGCTGCCCTCTCCAAACAGACCTGATTTTATATTCTCATACACGCCTCGCAGAAAAGTCTGTCCGTTTCGTGTCACAAAACCCCCCATCACCGTAACCGCTTCCGGATTCGCCCGGTGGATCCCCCGCGAACCATAATAAAACATATCCGTTGAAATGTCCGTCATTTCCTGCAGTGTGAATTCTCCCGTTCCCTCCGCGTTCTTCATAAAATCAGAGTTATTCGTCTCATTGTCAATCTCCCATATCGTAATCTCCGGGAAGAGTTTTGCCAGCTCGTACCAGCCGCGCTCATAATTCTCCAGCCATTCCTGATAGGAACTGCTGTCCCGTCCTACCTTATCATTCTCATGCTCCGGCCCGAATTTGTTGATATTGCGGTGGCTCATGCCAATCAGCTGAAAATCATAGTTCTGCGCCTCGGCGATGATAGCTTTCATCAGATCGACATTATCCTGCTTTACATTAAAATTCTCATCGAAGAACCACGTCGCATGCATCCAGTGGCGGATCGACTTCACGCCAAGGTTGTGCATCAGCTCGAATCCCTTGACATAGTCAACCCCCTCGCATGCCCATTCATAAGCAATAAAATCCATCCCGTAGAGATAGCCGCTTTCCGCAGGGAATCCCTCCGGGTTTTCGGACACCGCGGTATCCTTCTCGCCGGCCGGGGCATCCTGACCCTCTCCCTCACTCCCTGTTTCGATCTGACCTGCCGAGGTTTCTTCGCTCCCCGCTTCCATCCGGTCTGCCGAGGTTCCCTCATCTCCCGCCGGGGCAGACCCGCCGCATCCGCCGGTTCCCGCAA
>CAYYHX010000401.1:0-1677 GCA_964471835.1 uncultured Hungatella sp. | reverse complement strand
CTAATGTGATCGAGCGGCTGCAGAAGCCGACGTTGGTGCTTGCGCACAATAAAACGCTGGCGGCACAGCTTTACAGCGAGTTTAAGGAATTCTTTCCGGAAAACGCGGTGGAGTATTTTGTTTCCTACTACGACTACTATCAGCCCGAAGCCTATGTTCCTTCCACTGATACCTATATCGAGAAGGATTCCGACGTGAACGACGAGATCGACAAGCTGCGGCATTCGGCGACGGCGGCGCTCTCGGAGCGGAACGACGTGATCATCGTGGCGTCGGTGTCCTGTATCTACGGCCTGGGCAGCCCCATCGATTATCAGGAGATGGTGATTTCCCTGCGGCCCGGGATGGAGAAGGATCGGGATGAGGTGATCCGCAAGCTGATCGATATCCAGTATGAACGGAACGACATGGATTTCCACCGCGGGACCTTCCGGGTGCGGGGCGACGTGCTGGAGGTATTCCCGGCCTATTCGGACAGCACCGCCTACCGGATCGAATTTTTCGGCGATGAAGTGGACCGGATCATGGAGATCGACGCGCTGACCCGGGAGGCGAAGCTGCAGCTGAACCACGTCGCCATTTTCCCGGCGTCCCATTATGTGGTGCCGAAGGACAAGATGGCGGCCGCCACGGAGAATATCCTCGCGGAGCTTGCGGAGCGGGTGGCGTATTTTAAGAGCGAGGACAAGCTTCTGGAGGCACAGCGGATCGCGGAGCGGACGAATTTTGACGTGGAAATGATGCGGGAGACCGGTTTCTGCTCCGGAATCGAGAATTATTCGCGCCATCTGGTGGGAACGGCGCCGGGGGAGCCGCCGTATACGCTGCTGGACTATTTCCCGGATGAGTTCCTGATGATCGTGGACGAGTCGCACATGACGCTGCCGCAGGTGCGGGGCATGTACAACGGGGACCGGGCGCGGAAACAGACGCTGGTGGATTACGGGTTCCGGCTGCCGTCGGCGCTGGATAACCGGCCGCTGAATTTCGGGGAGTTTGAGAGCAAGATCGACCAGATGATGTTCGTCTCGGCGACGCCGGGGGACTATGAGGCGGAACATGAGATGATGCGGACGGAGCAGATCATCCGTCCGACGGGGCTGCTTGATCCGGAGGTGACGGTGCGTCCGGTGGCCGGACAGATCGATGACCTGGTGGCGGAGTGCAGACGGGAGATCGAGAAGGGCAATAAGGTGCTTGTGACCACGCTGACCAAGCGCATGGCGGAGGACCTGACGGATTACATGCGCGATGTGGGCGTGCGGGTGAAATATCTGCATTCCGATATCGACACGCTGGAGCGGGCCGAGATCATCCGGGATATGCGTCTGAACGTGTTTGACGTCCTGGTGGGGATCAACCTGCTGCGGGAGGGCCTGGACATTCCGGAGATCTCACTGGTGGCGATCCTGGACGCGGATAAGGAAGGGTTCCTGCGGTCGGAGACGTCATTGGTACAGACCATCGGGCGGGCGGCCCGGAACGTAGACGGGCATGTGATCATGTACGCGGATGTGATCACCGATTCGATGCGGCGGGCGATCGACGAGACGAACCGCCGCCGCCGGATCCAGCAGGAATACAATGAAGCGCACGGGATCACGCCGACCAGCATCCGCAAGGCGGTCCGCGACCTGATCGCGATCTCGAAGGCGGCGGAGGAACCGCCGAAGAGCC
>CAYYHX010000400.1:0-1677 GCA_964471835.1 uncultured Hungatella sp. | reverse complement strand
TCAGCCAGCTGCACGAAATTCTCCAAATTTCCGCCTATGCCTGCCTACGCAGCCACCCGCACAAAGTCCCCAACATTTTCCTCCTACGCCTGCCCGATCAGCCAACTGCTCAGAATTCCCGGCACTTTCTCTTATTCCTGCCCGATCAGCCAGTCATACAGCTCCTCATACTTCAGCGCCGATGCATTCCAGGAGAAATCCTGCGCCATGGCCCGTTCAACGATCTTGTTCCACTCGCGCTTCTTATCATAATAGATCGTCTCCGAGTAGCGGATCGTGCCAAGCATCTCGTGCGCATTGTAATTGGCGAAAGAGAAACCGGTACCCGTCCCCTCGAATTCATTATACGGCTGCACCGTGTCCTTCAGCCCTCCGGTTTCCCGGACGATCGGAAGCGTACCGTAGCGCAGCGCCATCAGCTGGCTTAACCCGCAGGGTTCAAACAGCGACGGCATCAGGAACGCATCGCAGGACGCGTAGATCTTATGGGATAGGGGATTCGAATAATAAATGTTGGCCGACACTTTGTCCGGATACTTCCAGGCAAAATGGCGGAACATATTCTCATAACGCTCCTCGCCCGTTCCGAGAACCACCAGCTGCATCTCGTCATGGCACAGCTCGTCCATCACATACTGGATCAGATCGAATCCCTTCTGATCCGTCAGGCGGGAAACGATGCCGATCATCATAAGTTTCTCATTTTCCTCAAGCCCCAGCTCCTTCTGCAAGGCACGCTTGTTCTTCCCCTTCTCCTTCCGGAAATTCTTCGCGCCGTAACGCGCGGCAATGAATTCGTCAGTCTCCGGATTGAACTCCTCGTAGTCGATGCCGTTGACGATGCCCCGCAGGCTGTTCGCGCGGGCGCGCATCAGACCGTCCAGATTCTCGCCATAAAACGGCATCTTGATCTCCTCCGCGTACGTCTCGCTGACCGTCGTGATCGCGTCGGCATAGACGATACCTCCCTTAAGGAGATTACCGTTCTGATACGCCTCCAGCTTATCCGGCGTGAAATAGTAGTCGGACAGGCCGCTCAGCCTCTTGATCGTGTCCACGTCCCAGACGCCCTGGAACTTCAGGTTATGGATCGTGATCACGCTCTTTATCCCCCGGAAAAACTCACCGCCGGCGAACCGGTCCTTTAAGTATACCGGGATCAGCCCGGTCTGCCAGTCATGGCAGTGGATCACATCCGGCTGAAAGCCGATTACAGGCAGCGCGGACAGCGCCGCATTGCAGAAGAAGCAGAACTTTTCCAGATCATACAGCCAGTCGCCGTACAGCGTGCTGCCGTTAAAATACCACTCATTGTCAATGAAATAGAACTTCACGCCCTCATATTCGTACATCAGGATACCGACGTAGCGGCTCTGTCCCAGATAATCCATATAAAAACGGTCGATAAAACTCAGCTTGTCCTTCCACTCCTGCTTCATGCACATATATTTCGGAATCATGACGCGCACGTCATAGCGCTCCCTGTCAAAACATTTGGGAAGCGAACCGACCACATCCGCCAGCCCGCCGGTTTTCACGAACGGTACCGCCTCGGAAGCGACGAACAAAATCTTCTTCATGAATGAGTCCTCCTGTGGTTGGGAATTCCTTGCGAATGAACTCCCTGCCGCTCCAGTATACAACACTTTTTCTGAATTAGGAAGTACATTCCCGGAA
>CAYYHX010000399.1:0-1689 GCA_964471835.1 uncultured Hungatella sp. | reverse complement strand
ACGCGGGAGCGCTCCACGCAGAGCCGGTCGCCCACCTTGAGCCTTACCGCCGCGCCGCCGTCGAATACGACTGCCTGTCCCTCGTCGTCGTATCCCAGAATCTCGATCTCGATGGCATCCTCCGCCGCCAGCACGATGCTGCGGCTGTTCAGGTCATGGGGGCAAATGGGAGTCACGATCGTCATCTGCGCCGACGGCTCCACGATCGGCCCGCCCGCCGACAGGTTGTAGGCGGTGGAACCGGTTGGAGTGGCAAGGATCATGCCGTCCGCCCTGTAACGGCAGAGCGGCTCTCCGTTGACCGACAGGCGCAGATCCAATATTTTGGGCATCTCGCGCCGCGAGATCAGGATTTCATTGAGCGCCAGATCCTCCTTCCGGATCTCCCCGCCGCGCAGGACCGTGCCTTTCAGCATCATCCGCTTCTCCAGCTGGAACTGATCCGCCATCAGATCGCGAAGCATCTTTGTGACCTCGCCGGGCTCCCCGCATCCAACCTGGGTCAGATAGCCCAGATGGCCCATGTTCACGCCGACCATTGGCAGCTGCAGAGACGATAAGTCCCTGGCCGCGCGGATCAAGGTGCCGTCACCGCCCAGGGTAATGACGCACTCGGTATCCGCCGGAACCTTCGAAGGGTCCGTGTGGGCGACGTGCGCCGCGCCGCTTTCCGCCGCAGGTTCATGCTCCCGCATCACGCAGGAACAGCCGTGCGCGGTGAGGTAATCACGCACGCGTTCCGCCATGGCTTCCGTGCCTTCCCTCATCGGATTCCATATCAGGTAAAAATGTTTCATAAACCGTGCCTTCCATTCCTACGCCTGCAAAATCCGGTGCGCCTCCCGGACGACCCGTTCCGGATCGACCGCGGATGCGGCACCTGTTTCTCCCCGTGTGTCCTCCGCGGATGCGGAATCGGCATGTTCTGTCTTCTTTTCCAGATACAGCAGATACTCAATATTCCCTTCCGGACCCTTGATCGGTGAGAAATCCAGCCCCAGAACCGCATAGCCGTTCTCCCGCGCGCAATCCATGACGGTACGGATCACTTCCAGATGCGTACTCTTCTCGCGCACCACGCCTTTCTTGCCGACCTTTTCGCGTCCGGCCTCAAACTGGGGCTTGATCAGGCAGACTACCCGCCCGTCATCGCGCAGAAGGGCGCGTACCGGTCCGAGCACTTTCGTCAGGGAGATAAAGGATACATCGACGGAAACGAAATCGATCGCATCCGCCACGTCGCCGGGCATCAGGTAGCGGATATTGGTCCTCTCCATGCAGACCACCCGATCGTCGCTGCGCAGTTTCCAGTCCAGCTGGCCGTGGCCCACATCCACCGCATAGACTTTCGCGGCGCCATTCTGCAGCATACAATCGGTAAATCCGCCGGTGGACGCGCCTGCGTCCATGCAGATCCGATCCTTCACATCCACGCCGAACACCCGGAGCGCTTTCTCCAGCTTTAACCCGCCGCGGCTGACATACGGAAGCGTGCTGCCCCGGACCTCGATCCGAACCGTCCCCTCAAATGACGCTCCTGCCTTATCCTCCTTCTGTCCGTCCACATAGACGGTGCCGGACATGATGATGGCTTTCGCCTTCTCGCGGGAAGCGGCCAGACCCCGGTTCACGAGGAGAATGTCAAGCCGTTCTTTCATCGGTTCCCTCCGCCCGCTTATCCATTTCCGT
>CAYYHX010000398.1:0-1712 GCA_964471835.1 uncultured Hungatella sp. | reverse complement strand
TTTCAATTCGATAATTTCGGAAAATTCAGAAAACTCCCGGAGCCGAAATCAGCCCCGGGAGCGCTGCAATCCTCAGGAAAATTCCCGTCAGGAACCTTCCGGATCGGCGGATAGCTACTTCAGGGTGACTTTCGCGCCCTCGGCCTCCAGCTTGGTCTTCAGTTCCTCGGCCTCCTCTTTCGAGACACCGGTCTTCACAGCCTTCGGTGCGCTGTCAACAACGTCCTTGGCCTCCTTCAGCCCCAGGCCGGTCGCTTCACGGACGACCTTGATTACCTTGACCTTATTCGGGCCAACCTCAGTCAGCTCAACATCGAACTCGGTCTTTTCTTCAACTTCTTCAGCCGCAGGCCCGGCAGCCGCTACGACTACTCCCGCCGCCGCGGATACGCCGAATTCTTCTTCGCAGGCTTTAACCAGCTCATTCAGTTCCAGAACAGATAACTCTTTGATCGCTTCGATAAACTCAGCAGTTGTCAGCTTTGCCATTTTGATTTCCTCCGTTATTATTCTCTTAAAATAAACTGTTGCCTCATTCCATGCGGAAACATATCTTCCAGGAAACTCACGCTTCCGCAGGCGCGCTTTCCTTCTCGGCAATCTGGTTCAGCACACGGGCCAGATTGCTGATCGGGGACTTCATGCTGCCGAACAGACGGCCGAGCAGAACCTCTCGGGACGGGATCGTCGCGATGGTCTGCATGCCTTCCGCGTCGTAGTATGTCCCTTCCACAACCCCGCCCTTGATCTCCAGCGCGGGGGCTTTCTTGCCAAACTCAGCAATCAGCCTTGCGGGGGCGGTGGCATCCGTCTTGGATACAGCCATGGCGGTCGGGCCTTCCAGAATCGGATTCAAAGCCTCAAACGGCGTACCCTTTGCCGCGAAACGGATCATGGTGTTCTTGTAGACCTTATAGGTGACGCCGGACTCACGGAGCTGCTTGCGCAGCTGCGTATCCTGCTCCACGGTCAGTCCGCGGTAATCCACCAGAACCGCGGACTGGGCGCCGTCCAGTATACCGGCGATCTCATCCACGACTGGCTGCTTTAATTCCACTTTTGCCATGAATGGTTTACCTCCTTCTATATTCTGCGTAATGAGAGCCCAAACACGAAAAACCGCTCTATCCAAAGACAGGGCGGCCTTAACGATACACTCGCGTGAAAGATCAGTCCTCGGCAGGCGTATCCTACTTATGCCTTACGGCACCTGCTGTCTTCGGCTTTCAATACCTGAAACACTATAACATATCTGTATCAGGGCTGTCAACCGGGAAACGGCATTTTTTCTTGCAAAGAACAGCGCTTTATGTTATGATGTCAGAAATGGGCCATCGCCAAGCGGTAAGGCACAGGACTTTGACTCCTGCATTCGTTGGTTCGAATCCGACTGGCCCAGTTTGTTTCCTGTCCGCGGACGGTTACCGGGTTCCCTGCAGGATCGGAGGCAGGACAGGCGGCTATGGTGGAATTGGCAGACACGCCAGATTTAGGTTCTGGTCCGGAAGGGTGCAGGTTCGAGTCCTGTTAGCCGCATAGAAAACCTTGTTATGCGCAGTAATGTGCAGCGCAGCGCCGGAAATTTTCCGGCACCCTGCCGCCCTACCCCGCAAACAGCCCGCACAGGAAATCATTGCCGCACGACTCAAAATACTCTGTCCCGTCGCCCAGTCCGAGCTTGTACTTCTCGCCGGTGTCCGGATTCAGCACGC
>CAYYHX010000397.1:0-1712 GCA_964471835.1 uncultured Hungatella sp. | reverse complement strand
TCTTGAAAATGACAGGAATCCAGAGGGGGAATGTATTATGAAGATTCCGGAAAAAGCGAAACCCGCGCTGTGGCTTCTCGTTCTTGCCGCGGCACTCATCCTGGCCTTTCTCACCGCGCGGACGCCGTCCGCGGCCGCTGAGGGCTATACCCCCTACGTCTACCATACGATCTGGTCCCTACTTCCCCCGGTCGTCGCCATCAGCCTGGCGCTCATCACGAAGGAAGTCTATTTCTCCCTGTTCCTCGGCATCGTCACCGGCGGCCTGCTCTACGCGAACGGCAACCTCGGCCTCGGCCTGCAGACGATCCTCTACAATGACGAGGGCGGCCTGGTCAATAAGATTGCTAATCAGCAGAATGCCAGCATCCTGGTTTTCGTCGTCCTTCTGGGGGCTCTGGTCGCCCTGATGAATAAAGCCGGCGGTTCCGCCGCTTTCGGACGCTGGGCCTCAAAGCACATCCACAGCAAGGTCGGCGCGCAGCTGGCCACGATCGCGCTCGGCGTGCTGATCTTCGTGGACGACGGCTTCAACTGCATGACCGTCGGCTCCGTGATCCGTCCGGTTACCGACCGACACCAGGTTTCCCGCGCCAAACTCGCCTACCTGATCGACTCCACGGCGGCGCCGGTCTGCATCATCGCGCCGATCTCCTCCTGGGCGGCGGCCATCACCTACTCGGTCCCCGCCGATTCCGGGATCAACGGCTTCGAAATGTTCCTGCGGACGATTCCTTACAACTTTTACGCCCTGGGAACCCTGCTGATGATGATCCTGATCGTGACGCTGAAACTGGACTACGGCCCCATGAAAATTCATGAGGATAACGCGGCCAAAGGCGACCTGTTCACGACCCCCGACCGTCCGTACCAGGACGCGGACAATGAGATCCCTTCCTCGAAGGGCGGCGTCATCGACCTGGTGCTTCCGGTCGCCGTTCTGATCGTCTCCTGCATCGTCGGCATCATCTACACCGGCGGTTTCTTCGACGGCGCGGGCTTCGTCGAGGCGTTTGCCAATTCCAATTCCGCCGTCGGGCTGGTCTACGGCAGCCTGATCACGCTGATTTTTACCTTCTTCCTCTATATGACACGCGGCATCATTACCCTTCGGGAGTTCATGGAATGCCTGCCCGCCGGTTTCCGCTCCATGTGCGCGCCGATGATCATCCTCATCATGGCCTGGAACCTGTCCGGCATGACCGGCCTGCTGGGTGCGAACCTCTATATCCGCGACGTGGTGGCCGCCTCGGCCGGAACCCTGCGGATCTTCCTGCCATGCATCATCTTCCTCGTGGCGGTCTTTCTGGCTTTCTCCACGGGAACCAGCTGGGGAACCTTCTCCATCCTGATTCCCATCGTCTGCAATGTATTTACGGACTCCTATGAAATGCTGGTCATCGCCATCGCGGCCTGCCTGGCCGGCGCCGTCTGCGGCGACCACTGCTCCCCGATCTCGGACACGACGATCATGTCCTCGGCGGGCGCGCATTCGAACCACGTCAACCATGTAACGACGCAGATCCCTTACGCTTTCACGGTGGCAGGCGTGTGCGCCGTCGGATATCTGATCGCGGGATTCATCGGCTACGCCACGGACAGCAGCCTGGCCCTGATCTCGCTTCCGGTGACAATGCTTCTGCTGACCGTGGTGATCGTGGCGGCGAACCGGCTGGTGAAAAGCGGAAGGGGCGCTTCCGTCTGAATCCGTC
>CAYYHX010000396.1:0-1714 GCA_964471835.1 uncultured Hungatella sp. | reverse complement strand
TGTTCATCTATAAGATGGACTGCCAGTACAACATTGACGATATCATATTGAGCGAGTACGGAACCACCGTAGTCGGGCTTGAGATGCTTCGCTCGGTTAACGAGGAGAACGCGGAGGAGACCCGGAAGATCCAGATCGTCCGGTCGGCGATCGGAACGCTTTCGTTCTCGGAGCTCGAGGCGATCACCCATATTTTTGATGAACTGGACGGCAACGAAGGAATCCTGGTGGCGTCGAAGATCGCGGATCGAGTGGGCATCACCCGCTCCGTAATCGTGAACGCGCTGCGGAAGTTCGAGAGCGCGGGCGTGATCGAATCCCGCTCCTCCGGCATGAAGGGAACCTATATCAAGGTTCTGAACGACGTGGTGTTCGACGAACTGAAGAAGGTCAGGAATTCCGGCGCCCACAGCGCCAAGTAGGAAATGGGCGGCGGAATGAAAGAGATGTCTGACGGGGCGGAACCGTGCGGCAAAGAACTGGGCAGCAAAGAACCGTGCAGCAAAGAACCCGGCAGTAAAACAGGGGAACAGCGTGACGCAGCGGGGAAGCCGAGTGACAGACCAAAAGTGCCGGATGATGAAAAAAGAGAACCGTGTGACGGAAAGAAGGAACTGCGGGCCATCCTGCTGGCGAAGCGCCGCGGCCTGGACGAAGCCTACCGGCGGGAAGCGGACGCCGCCATCCGAAAGCGGCTTGAAAGCCTGGAACTCGTCACGCAGGCACAGACGGTATTCTGCTATGTGAGCGTGAACGAAGAGGTGGACACCCGGCGGCTGATCGGCGATCTGCTCTCTTCCGGAAAGCGAGTGGCGGTTCCGCGCTGCGGCAGCGCGAAAGGACAGATGGAAGCATACGAGATCACGTCATTTGCGGATTTTCGCCCCGGTCACGGCGCTTACGGGATTCCGGAGCCGTCGGCCGCCTGCCGCCTGGTTTCGCCGGAGGAGATCGATCTCTGCATCGTGCCTTGTCTCTGCGTAGGCGCCACCGGGAACCGTCTGGGTTATGGGGGCGGCTATTATGACCGTTATCTGCCCCGTCTGCGTGCGGGCGCGGCCTGCGTTGCTCTGTGCCGCGAGCGGACGCAGGGGGCGGAACCTCCGGCGGAGACGCATGACCGCCCGGTAACGGCGGCCGTATCGGAAGAACAGATCATTTTCTATCACTCAGACGAAGCGCCTTTTGTGCGGCAGCAGGCTGTTTAAGAAGGCGTCCCGCATGATCAGGAACGCAGAAGTGATTTTACGAATCTGTAAAATATCGTTTGCCATTTGCCGGGGAAATGAGTATAATCAGGTGAGAAAGATTCCCTCGCAGTCCGCATGGCGGAACCGATTCGCGAAAACAGGCACAAAAAGCAGATATGCTATAAAGATCGCCGGAAAGAGAAAATGATATTGTTCTTTCCGAAGGAGTTAAGGATTGTGAAACAGAAGCAGATCATGCTGCCTTCTCCGGAAGATGCCAAGGCGTTTGTCTCGGCAGCGATGAAGTGCGATTTCGACATAGATGTCTTCTATAACCGGGTCACCATCGATGCTAAGTCGATCCTGGGCGTTCTGAGTCTGGATCTGACGAAAGTCCTGACTGTCCGGTACAATGGTGAGAATGAGGAATTTGAGGCATTTCTGAAGAAGCAGGCGGCAAAGAGGGTCGCATAGAAGCTTGGAAATGTGAAGCGGGAGGGAATTGTCTGGTGCGAACCGGGCGG
>CAYYHX010000395.1:0-1722 GCA_964471835.1 uncultured Hungatella sp. | reverse complement strand
GCGCTTTACGACGCGGACGGCCATGTCGTCGCGCGGGGCGAGGCGGCGGAGATCGACGGCGGTTCGCGGGCGGGGGGAGATGGAACAGATACGACGCAGGCTGCCGCAGGCGCCGCATGTGCAAAAACGGATGTGGCGGAGAGAAATATCGGCGGCGGTTTGCAAGCGTCAGAAGCAGTCGCGGATGAGAGGGCCTGCGTCGTACCGCCGGCAGAGGCAGGCGCAGCACGCACGGATACCGGCGCCGCCGGCAGCCCTCTCGCGGCGGTGAACACGTCCACGACCTGCGCGGATGAGATTCCGTACACGGCGGAAGTGACGCTTGACGTTCCGGCGCCCATTCTGTGGAATCCCGAGGTTCCGTACCTCTATCAGCTGGTGCTTGAGACAGGGGGAGAGGTGATCGAGGAGCAGGTTGGCATCCGCGAAATCATGATTCGCGACGCTGTGGTCCGTCTGAACGGCGTAAATGTCAAGTTCCACGGGACGAACCGCCACGATTCCGATCCGGTGACCGGCTTTACCATTTCCCTAAAGCAGATCCTGACCGATCTGCGGCTGATGAAAGAGCACAACATGAACTGCATCCGCACCAGCCATTATCCGAACCGCCCCCAGCTTTACCAGCTGTGCGACCGGTACGGTTTTTTGGTGATCGATGAGGCGGACAATGAATGCCATGGCACCTGTACCGTTTACATGGATAACCCGGACTGGCCGGAGATCTGCCGCCGGTGGAGCGAGCCGTTCGCGAATCATCCGGCCTTCACGGAATCAACGGTGGACCGCACCCAGCGATGCGTACACCGTGACAAGAACCGTCCCAGCGTGGTGATCTGGTCTATGGGAAATGAATGCGGCTATGGCTGCGCTTTTGAGGAAGCCCTGCGGTGGACGAAAGCATTTGACCCGACGAGGCTGACACATTTCGAGAGCGCCCGCTACGCGGACCAGAGCCGGAAGAACGATTACTCGAACCTGGATCTGTACAGCCGGATGTATGCCGGCCTGGACGAGGTGCATACCTATTTTGCGCAGAATCCGGGCAAGCCATTTATTCAGTGCGAATACAGTCATGCCATGGGCAACGGCCCCGGCGATCTGGAAGATTATTTCCAGATATACCAGCAGTACGACGGCGCCTGCGGCGGTTTCGTCTGGGAGTGGTGCGACCATGCGATCGACAAGGGGCCGTGGGAGGATGAGCGGTACGCGGACCGTGAGGGGGATGCTTCCTATCTGCATCGCCGCACGAAATATGCCTACGGCGGCGACCACGGCGAATATCCGCATGACGGCAATTTCTGCATGGACGGCCTTGTCTATCCGTACCGGAAACCGCATACGGGGCTTTTGGAATTTAAGAATGTCTACCGCCCGGCCCGCATCGTATCTCTCGACCAGGAGAGGGGGACGGTTCTGCTTCATAATTATATGGATTATGTGGATCTGGCGGACTACGCGCGGCTCTCCTGGGAGATCGACTGCGACGGGCGGATCACGGCATCGGGCGAGGCCGCTCTGCCGCGGATCGCGCCGCACGGGGAAGGGACGGTGGAGCTTGGCGCGTTGGCTGTCCCTGAGAAGGGGAAATGTTATCTTCGCCTGTTCTACAGGCTGAAGGAAGCGGGCGGTCTGCTGCCGGCCGGATTCGAACTGGGCTTCGATGAGGCCGCCCTGCGGAACGCGGACGGGCGGAACCAGACGGCCGCGGCGCTGCTG
>CAYYHX010000394.1:0-1724 GCA_964471835.1 uncultured Hungatella sp. | reverse complement strand
AGTCCTGCCCCGAAACAGTCGGATAACAACAGAATGTCTCCTTTTCGATTTCATAATACGGCACGTAACGCAGATCCGGCTGTCCCTCAACGAAGAAATGCAGCTTCCCGCCTTCTTCCGGCACAAGTCTGAACGGGAGCTTTCCGGCGGAGCATTGTATCTCCGGAATATCATCGTTCCCGAGATTCCCCGTAACAGCCATCAGGATCGGCCCGTACATCAGCGCGTAACGATCGTGACCGTTCGGCGCAACGTCACGCCCCTCGTACTTCAATGCCTCAAGTTCCATCCGGTGAGTAAATGTGACGGTGTCGCCGCTCTCCCACTCGCGCTCCAGTTCCACATATGTGCCGGGAGCGCCGGTACCCGCGGACTCGCCGTTTACAAACACTTCCGTGTCGCCTGCCGCCCACGACGGGATTTTGACGCAGATGCGCGCGCTTCCGTCCGATTCCTTCACACGCAGGGTCACATCGCAGCCGTCCGGGAACCCCGTCTCCATCTCAAGGGTCAGCTTGCCGGTCTGAATCTCGGACGGGACAAACAGGTTCACCCACACGCCCTTCTCATCTTCCAGGTAAATATATTTCGGAAGTTCCGATATCAGCATGGTGGTAGATATCTCACAGCAGCTATTTACGCAGGTGCCTTTATCCTTGATTTTCTGCAGCCGGGTGTGGTACCTGGTATTCCCCACCGAATCACGGCAGGAAAGGATCGCGTTAAACAATGTCTGCTCGATCTCGGACGCATACTTTTCCTCCGAAGGGTACAGCTGCATCAGGCGGCTGTTGATCCATATCCAGAACACGCTCCCGCAAGTCTCGCCGGTGTGGCCCGTCGTGATGTAATAAGAATTGTACGAGTACGGTCCGTCGGCCTCGCAGATGGCCGTGACTCCGCCCAGGTGCAGATAACCGTCATGATAGATATCCCATGCGCCAAGCAGGGCATCCAGGTAACGCTGTTCCCCGGTTGCGCGGTATTCGTCGGCCTGCGCATTCCAGATTGAAGCGGCGCCCTTTCCTTGGATCGAATGGATCGATAGTTCCTTCTGTTCGGCCATGGAAATACCCAACGCTTCCATCGCCTGCTCTGCCGTCCTTCAGCGGCCCGTCCCACCGTTTCTCACAGCTAGGATACAGGATCAGCGTCACGACCGGATAGTGCTTTGGCGCCTCCGCCGGCTCTTTCCCCGCGGCGGCTGCCGTACCGTTCTTCTTCCTGCGGCGGCCTTCCTTTCAAACAGTATCAAATAAAATCACGAATATTTTGATACTATGTATTTTGCCGCGTATGCTTCAGCAGCCGTCATTCCCATAGAGCAGGCACTGTTTTTCGTCCATGGCAAAATCACAGCAGCGTCCGGCCAGGTTACCCCACGCTTTTCCGCTAACAATCGTATGGTACAGCTTTTCGGCCTGCCTGAGTATCGCGTCCTTATGCGAATTGCACCACGAGAGCTGGTTGATGAGCAGATTTTTATAGTCTGCGTCAGGCTTGGAATCGGCCTCTGAAATCCTGAGTTCCACCCTGGCCAGGCATTCCGGCAGAACGGGGATCATGTTGTTGAGGTTGATGGCACCCCACTCCCCGTTTCTGATCTTCAGAAAATCCAGCTGGTTCTTCATATGCAGGTGTTTCGGCTTCGGGGACGTAAGCGGCGCATAGTACCGGAACCCGTTCATGGAAAAAACGATGCCTACAAAGGGACGGGCAGACTT
>CAYYHX010000393.1:0-1735 GCA_964471835.1 uncultured Hungatella sp. | reverse complement strand
CCAGATCATGGATCTCTTCTTCGAGGAGTCGAAAGAGGACGGGGAAGCGCTCCGGGTTCTGTGCCGGGCCATCTCAGCGGGCGATGCGGAGAGCGTGGAGCAGTCGGTGAACGGATACCTACGGCGGGTGATCAGTATCCGGGATACCGCTGTTTCCCGTGATGAAAAAGAGAATTTTTACCACGGGCTCCTGCTTGGGCTTCTGCAGTTCAAGGCGGACTGGAACGTGACTAGCAATTATGAAACCGGAGACGGGTACGGCGATATTACCGTCAGGACAGCGGATAAAAGCATGGGAGCGGTGATCGAGGTGAAATACGCCCACGACGGGGATCTGGACCGTGGCGTCCGGGAAGCGCTGGAACAGATTGAGGAACGGCGCTATGCGAACGGGCTGTACCGGGAGCAATACAGGACGATACGAAAATACGGGATCGCCTGCTATAAGAAGCAGTGCCGGGTCGGACTTGGCAGATGAGCAAAAAGAGATGCTGAATCGGTCTCAGCGGCTGAGTGAAAAGCTGAGCAAAATCTGGTTCGGCGGCTGAACAAAAAACAGTGCAAGACCGGGCTCGGCAGATGAACAATTGAGCGAAACCACAACGGAAAACGGAGGTACATCTCATGAATCTAATCCATACTACGTCACTGACCGACCTACAGAAAACGCAGGCCCGTGCGCTGGCGGACGCCTGCCGGGAGGAGGAACCGCTCACTCTCACCGCCCCTTCGGAAGACGGCCTGGATTACTATTTAGAATATGAAAATTCAGAATATGAAAATGATCCCGCGGCAAAGGACGGCGGCCTCGCCGGTTTCAGTTTCCTGTTCTTTGTGCCGCAAGAAGACGGTAGGGAAGATACAGCTGCCTTTTATAATGGTGAATTCACGGCATTTGTCCATCCAAAATACCGCAGGCAGGGATATTTTTCAGAAATGCTCAATGCGGCGCTCACGCGGGCGGATCAGTTCGAGCGGGAACACAACTGCCAGGTGGATTTCTGCTTCCTGACCGACGAAAAATCCCCCGCCGCGGCAGCCGTTTTGGAACACATCGGGGCGGAATACTGGTATTCAGAATATAAGATGACACGAACGCTGCGTGAAAGCGACCGGAATTATGTGCCGCGGGTACAAATCGCAGAGGAAGAAGCCGGCCCGAAATCTGGTTCCGAGACGAAGGCCGAAACAACAGCGGCCGAGATAGATGCCAAAACAGCAGAGACCGGGACAAAAACCGAAGCAACAGAGGTCAGGACAGAAGCCAAAACAACAAAGGTCAAAGCAGAGGCTGAAACAAGAGGGAATGAGACAGAATCCGAAACAGAGACTGAAACAGAGTACGCGTCATCCCGTGCCTGCGTCTGCACCGCTTCTCTCAACGGCGAGACCATCGGTAGCTGCGCCCTGCTGTCCGGTTCCCGCGAAACGTGTCTGTATGCGTTCCAGATCAAAGAAAACCTGCGGGGGCAGGGGTACGGGAAGGATTTCCTGCGGGGGATACTGGCGCTTCTGGCGCGGGATACAGATTTTCCCGATTCCAGCCACGCAGCCGGTTATGCGCCGCCCGCCGTATCCGTACAGGTCTCCGGCCTTAACTACGTCGCACGGAACCTGTACAAAAAGACAGGGTTCCGCGAAACGGAATCCCTGTCCTACTACATTTACTGAAACAATATTCCCGAAAAGCACTGAGCCGGCAGTTCCCGCTGCCGGCAATCCTTAAATCCCTGCC
>CAYYHX010000392.1:0-1742 GCA_964471835.1 uncultured Hungatella sp. | reverse complement strand
AGTTGATGATGCTCCAACGGTACCTCGCCCCGCCGTTATTGTATTCCGTGCCGTTGTCGATGCAGTCGTCGATCAGCAGCGTCCTCATGGGAACCGGGTTGTATTTCGCACGGTTCTCCTGGGAACGGGAGATTTCCGCAGTGACCGTATCCACGGCGTCCCGCACGGCAGACCGGTAGCATCCGTAGAACTCTTCGAAGGAACCCGCCCCGGGGAGGGATTCATACATGGTCTTCTCCAGGATCAGCAGCAGGTTGATCCCCGCGTCCAGCGACCCGACATTCGACAGGCCCGCCAGCATGGATTCCGTACACCCGCCCCCGCAGAACTTCTTTAAGTCCTCGTCCCGGATCTCCCCGATCCGCTCCTTAAGGCCGGGGAGCAGGACACGCTCATTATAAAATGCGGGCTGGCCGTTCCCCGTCCTTACCACTTCAAAAGCCTTGTCCCACACGGCGTCCGGCGTGTCCTCATTCACAAAGAGCTCGATCATCGGCCGCCGTTTCCCTTTGGAAGCCTCCAGACACTGCAAGGTAAGCGGCGTGTAATCCGTACCTAGGGCCATGGAATATCCGTTGTTGGCATCCAGATTGTCGTACAGGTTTTCCAGAAGTGCGGTCACGTCCTCGCCGTGCCAGTAGGGCTGCAGCCCCGCCGCGACACAGCCCAGGTTGTCACAGCCGTCCAGGTAGAGGATGAAGTTCCAGTCCACGATTGCCTCATAGATTGTCTCCGCCGGCTCGAAGGGGACTTTCCGCAGGGCAAGGACCAGCTTTTCCTCCGCATGGACCGATTCCAGATAAGCGATGCAGCGGTCCCGGTAACACCGGATTCCTTCCAGGACGTGGAGCAGCCCTTCCCGCATGTCGGCGTCCCGTATCTTCTCAATCCGGGGGATATAGGAATCGAACCCTTCCCGCAGGATGCGCTCGTAATTCGGCATGGAGTGATTAGACATCGAACCCGCCACCGTATGCTCCCGCGGGATTGTGGAATGAAAGCGCCCGAAATCACGGCGGAACACGTCCGCCAGCTCCGCGTCACGTTCCCGCATGGATTTGTCGTCCATACTCAGCCCCCAATAATAATTCGGTTTGACATTCATTTCATCCGGCTGATACTGATACCCGGAAGGGTACAGCGCCTCGCCCCGGTATTCGGCAAGCCTGCAGTTTTCATAAAAGCGGCGCAGGCCGAGTGATTTCCGGTAGAATAAGCTCCTGTCCGGCTCCTCATACATGCCGGCCGCGGCGTACTCGCCCATCTTCAAAAAACGCTCGCTGATTTCTGTCCCCATAACCTGTTCTTCTCTCCTATCCTGTAATAATATAGTCTTTCGGAATCTCTAATCCTTATTTTATGCGGGCTCTGAGATTTCTTTTTGTATGCGTTACAATTATCCGTCTCACCGCTTTGACAGTATTACGTCATGACGGGGCAGCCGACACCGCTCCTTTCCCACGGGCCCTGCTCCCCTCGTCTTCCCCTTATGCTTCGCCGATTCATACCTTCTCTGGGCTTCACTGCTTCATGCTTCCCCCCCGGGCTTCGCCGACTCACATATTCTCCGGGCTTTTCCGCTTCCTACTTTTCCCGGACCTCTCTGTCTCATGCCTTCCTCACGGGTACATCCGTAAAGTTCCGGATTTCTTCCATCCACCGGCCGACCCGCTCCGGCTCCGGCACCTCCGTATCCCGCATGGAATCCTCCCGGCCCAGCATCGCGTATTTATAGCCCCCGA
>CAYYHX010000391.1:0-1752 GCA_964471835.1 uncultured Hungatella sp. | reverse complement strand
AAATGGATCTCCTGGCTCCTCTGCCATCTGGGACGGAGCGAGGATTACGTTCCGGGCGGCCATCCTTTTGACGGAAAGGAGACATTTGAAGAAAGTCCGGCCACATGCCGGGAGCGGTACGACTATTACCAGAAGAAGCGCAAGACGGAAAAGATCTATCAGATGAATTCTGCAAGCTACGGATGGCTCTACGGCGCGGCTCAGCTGAACAGCTATCTGCGGAAGGATGCCGTGAAGAAGATCCAGACGCCCATTCTCCTGTTCCAGTCGGAGAACGACACCTTTGTCGTGGGATCGGAGCAGGAGTATTTCGTGAAGAAGATCAACGAGGCAGGGCTGACGACGGCGAGGATCGTGAAGGTGCCGGGTACGAAGCATGAGATCTTTAATTCGTCCACGGAGGTGCTTGAGGGGTACTGGAAGGAAATCCTGAATTTCCTGGCGGGGCAGGAGTGAATCCGGGTTTTCTCTGCGTAGAGCGAGAGTGAATCTGGGTTTCTACTGCTCATGGCAGGAGAGACCCCATTTTCCTTCACTGCCACACCAGGTTTGCCAGTCCCACGATCAGGGGGAGGCTCGCGATGCTGAGTACGGTGCTTAGGCAGATATCCCGTACTGCCGCCGTGTAGTCTTTCTGGAACATCTGTGCGAAGATCGCCGTATTGGCTCCCACCGGAGCGGACGCCACGATCAGCACGGCCAGACGGATCGTCAGGTATTCCGCGGGGATCAGCGTCAGCAGCGGGATCGTCAGGACGGGAATCAGCAGCAGCCGCAGAAAGGAACACAGGTAGGTCAGCCGGCTTGTGAACAGGTCCCGGAACCGCATCTGCGCCAGATAGGATCCGATCACCAGCATCGCGATCGGGCCGTTCATAGAGGCCAGTGTTTCCATGACTCCGCGCAGCAGTTCCGGCACCCGGACCGGCAGGAAGAACAGGAGGAGACCGCCTGCCAGGCTGAGAACCACCGGATTTGTCACGATCTTTTTCAGGCTGACCGTGGAGCGGTCTTTCGTGATCGTATAGACGCCGAACGTCCACTGCAGGATGCTTAAGAGGGCGACATAGGTCACAACGTAGAATACCGCATCGTCCCCCAGCGTCATCTGCACCAGCGGGATGCCGATGAAGCCGGCGTTGGAGAAGGAGGAGCCGAACTGACGGATCGCGGACCGTTTCCGGAATACCAGCGTGCTCACGGCCATGGAGAGCAGGAGAGACCCCGCCGCGGCGGCGAAGGACAGAAGAAAGCCGGTCAGCATGGCGGGCGTAAATTCTCTGGAAAAGGAATTGAGGATGACGACCGGCGTGATGACATACAGCAGGAGTTTTCCCAGCTCCCCGCTGCCCTGTTTCGTCAGCAGCCGGCCCTTATACATCCCCCAGCCGATCAGAAGGTAGATCAGCATCACCAGATTCTGGCGGAACAGCAGGCTTACGATATCCATAAGGTTCCCTCCCTGTTTTGTTTGTCATGACATGCACGTGGTCCTTCTCCTCGTCGGACCAGAAACTGTCCTGCATAGAGTCCAGATGCTCCTTTGACCACAGCCCCGGCGTCCCTCCGGTATGCAGGAAGATCGCGCCGTCCCGTGCGCTCAGGATGCCGCGCTTCAGGAGATCGACATAGCCGTGGAACACTTTGCCGGTATAGCAGGGATCCACGAAGATGGCTTCGGTGCGGGCCAAAAGCTCAATATAGCTCTGGGTGACGGCGTCCGGTTCGTTGTAGCCGGCGCCGCCATAACCG
>CAYYHX010000390.1:0-1755 GCA_964471835.1 uncultured Hungatella sp. | reverse complement strand
TAGATCCGCGCCGGGCCATAGCCGAACCGCAGCATATAATATAGGAAGAAATCATGCAGCTCGTAGGGTCCCACCAGGTCTTCCGTCTTCTGGGCGATGTCTCCGCCCTGATCCGGCGGCAGAAGTTCCGGGCTCACCGGCGTGTCCAGCACGTCCAGCAGAACCAGACGCAGTGCCTCCTCCCCGCAGGTGTCCGCGTAATAGCGCACCAGATGGCGCACCAGCGTCTTGGGTACTGACGCATTGACGCCGTACATGGACATGTGGTCACCGTTATAGGTGGCCCAGCCAAGCGCCAGCTCCGACATATCGCCGGTCCCGACGACCAGACCTCCCTCCTGATTGGCCACATCCATCAGAACCTGGGTCCTCTCCCTAGCCTGTCCGTTCTCATAGGTGACATCCCGGCTCTCCGGGTCGTGTCCGATGTCCTGAAAATGTCCCGTCACCGCCGCCTTGATGTCGATCTCCCGCAATGTCGCCCCAAGTTTTTCTGCCATCACGCAGGCATTATGGTACGTCCGGTCCGTCGTGCCGAAGCACGGCATCGTGACGGCGATGATCCGTTTCCTCGGAAGTCCCAGAAGGTCAAATGCCCTGGCAGTCACCAGAAGGGCAAGCGTGGAATCCAGGCCGCCGGAGATTCCCAGCACCGCGCATGACGCGCCGGTATGTTCCAGACGCTTCTTCAGGCCCATGGACTGAATATTTAAGATCTCCTCACAGCGCTTGTCCCGCTCTCCCCCGTCGCTTGGCACAAAGGGCGCCGGGTCAATGAATCGGCGGAGTTTCAGGCGTTCCGGCCGCAGCCGGAACTTCACCGTCCAGTAGCCGTCCGTGACATTGGCCGGAAATGTATTCATCCGCCGCCTTTCGCTCCTGAGCCGCCACAGATCCAGATCCGCATAGAGGATTCCCGTGGTAAACCGTCCTGCCTCGGCAAGCACGGTTCCGTTCTCGGCGATCAGATTATGGCCGCCGAACACCAGATCCTGGGACGACTCCCCTTCCCCCGCGCTGGCATAGACATAGCCGCAGACGAGGCGGCCGGACTGCCCGGCCACAAGCGAACGGCGGTAATCGTCCTTGCCAACCGTCTCCACGCTCGCGGAACCGTTGACGATGACCGAAGCGCCCGCGGCAGCATGGCCGATGCTGGGAGGCGCCGCCACCCACAGGTCTTCGCAGATCTCCGCTGCCACCTTCAGCTCCGGGATCTGCTCGCAGACAAACAGAAGGCGTGACCCGAACGGAATCTTCTCCCCCCGGAAATCCACCCAGGCCGGCAGATCATTTCCCCCCGTAAAATACCGCCCTTCGTAGTATTCGGAATAATTCGGGATATGCCGCTTGGGAACCAGGCCAAGGACACGGCCGTTCCCTATGGCCGCCATCACATTGTAAAGACGGCCGCCCATTTCCCAAGGCAGCCCCGCAAACGCCAGCAGATCCAGTTCCGCCGTGGCCTCCGCCAGCACCGCCAGCATCTTCCTCGCCTCCGCCAACAGCCTGTCCTGCAGAAAAAGGTCGTTGCAGGTATAGGCCGTGACGCAAAGCTCCGGAAACACCATCAGCTTCGCCTGGTTCGCGGCGCCTTCGCGCATCATTTCAAGAATCTGCTCCCCGTTATAGACGGGATCCGCCACGCGGATCTTCGGCGTCGCCGCAGCGACCCGGATATACCCCTGATCCATGCTCCATGCCCTCTCTGTCCCGGCGGTTCCATTCCGCACGTTTTCTGTCTTACTGCTATTC
>CAYYHX010000389.1:0-1763 GCA_964471835.1 uncultured Hungatella sp. | reverse complement strand
TTTGACGCAAAGTTGTTCCACTTATTCTCCCATCTCTCTCGCAATGCTATTCTAATTCATTCTTTCGCTGCTTTCAATGGTTTTTTGAACGACTTTGACATTCTTTTCCCCTAACAGGCCGTACAGCTTCGTAAGAAGCTTGTTGTCGCAGGAGACGCTCATGTTCCGCGGGAGGACCTTCCGCGCCCGCTCTTTCGCCAGATAGACCGTGACCCCGTCGCGGCCGTCGGACTGACGCAGGCATTCGGACACCTGCCCGAACTGCGCGTCGTAGGCTTCCTTGTCCGGGAACTGCAGCCACAGCTGCTTCGGAAGGCTGTCGAACGGGATCACCTTTTCGCAGATCAGTTTCCCCTGCGGGTCGTCGCCGATCGAGGTGCGCCCCTGGATATACACCTTTGCGTCCTCCTCGAGAATATCCCGGTTCTTCTCATAATCCCTCGGAAATACAAGGACTTCCACGCTGCCGACCAGATCTTCCAGCGTCACATTGGCCATCATCTTGCCGTTTCTCGTCGCCTTTATGGTCTTGTTCGTGATCATGCCGCCGACGGTGACGCGAGCCCCGTCGGGGACGGCCGCCTTCTCCGTCTCCTCGTCCACCACGAAATCCGTGGTAAGCGCGGTTACATTGGCGCGCCAGCTCTTCTCATAGGCTTCCAGCGGATGGCCGCTGATGTAGATGCCGAGCATCTCCCGCTCAAAGGCCAGAAGCTCCTCCTTCGAGTATTCTTCCACATCCGGGAACGTCACCTGGAAATTCTTCTTATCGTCCTCCGCCACGAAGTCGAACAGCGTCATCTGACCATCCATGACGTTCTTCTTCTCCTTATTCTTCTGATCCAGCATATCCTCGATCACCATGCATTTCTGGCGGCGGTTCCCCGGCAGGGAGTCGAGGGCTCCCGCCTTGATGAAGCATTCCAGCGTCCGGCGGTTGACCTCCCTGCTGTTCATGCGCTCCACGAAATCGTCCATCGTGCGGAACGGTCCGTTCGCCTGGCGCTCCGTCACGATGCTCTCCACCACCGAGCGGCCGATGCTCTTGATGGCGGACAGCCCGTAGCGGATGGCGTCGCCGGACACAGTGAACCCGCTCTCGCCCTCGTTGATATCCGGAGGGAGGATTGCGATCCCCATCTGGCGGCAGATTAAAATGTATTCGGAAACTTTGTTGGTATTCTCCATCACGGACGTCATCAGCGCCGCGAAAAATTCACGCGGATAGTAATATTTCAGATACGCCGTCTGATAGGCGACCACCGCGTAGCAGGCCGCGTGGGACTTGTTAAATGCGTAGCTGGCGAAGCTCGTCATCTCGTCGAAGATCTTGTTGGCCGTTTTCTCGTCGATGCCGTTGCGGATGCAGCCGGGTATGCCTTCCTCCTCGTTGCCGTAGACGAAATTCCGGCGTTCCTTCTCCATCACCGACGCCTTCTTCTTCGACATGGCGCGGCGCACCAGGTCGCTCCTTCCCATCGTGTACCCGGCCAGGTCGCGCACGATCTGCATGACCTGCTCCTGGTAGACGATGCAGCCGTAGGTGGCGCTTAGGATCGGTTCCAGCTGGGGGCAGTCGTAGGTGACGGATTCCCGCTCGTTCTTGCCTTTCAGGTATTTCGGAATGAATTCCATCGGACCCGGGCGGTACAGGGCGATGCCGGCGATGATGTCCTCGAGCGTCTCCGGCTTCAGCTCCTTCATGAAACTTTTCATCCCGCTGCTCTCAAGCTGGAAGATGCCTTCGTCCCGGCCGCTTCCGA
>CAYYHX010000388.1:0-1768 GCA_964471835.1 uncultured Hungatella sp. | reverse complement strand
TGGCTTATACGGCGCTCTTCGCGGCACTCCTTTTCATCCCCAGGCTGCGGGAGGACCGGACGCTGTATCTGGTCATGAGCCTGTCGATCCTGCTTGGCGCGCTGGGGATCGAATGGATGTACAAGGGGCTGGAGCAATACGCCTATATCACGGTGCGTTCGGTGATCTTCAAGGGGATCGCCGTCACGGCCCTGTTCCTGCTGGTGCGCGGCCCGGAGGATACCGTCCTCTATGGCGCCATCACGGTATTCGCTTCTTCCGGGCCGTATCTTTGTAACCTGCTCCATGCGCGGAGATATATTGACCTGCGGCCGGGCCTCACCAGACTCCTTTCATACCGTCCTTTCAGGCACCTGCGGGAAGTGCTGGTCTTCTTCGCCATGAGCTGCTCGACCACGGTCTATACGCAGCTGGACGCGGCGATGCTGGGGTTCCTGGCGGCGGATAAAGACGTAGGATATTACAACGCGGCGGTACAGGTCAAGACCGCCCTGGTGTATCTGGTGGCTCTGGGGAGCGTGTTGCTTCCGCGCGTGTCTTACTATGTGGCGCGGGGCGACATGGAGAGATTTCAAAGAACCGGCAGGAAGGCGCTGCATTTTGTGTTCCTGATCGCTGTTCCGCTGGCAATCTACTTTATGGTGTTCGCGGGGCCATGCATCTTCCTCCTGTCCGGCCCTGCTTATGCGGGTTCGGTGGGTGCGATGCGGATCATCATGCCGGCGCTGCCGCTGATCGGTGTCACGAACATCCTCGGCAACCAGATCCTGGTGCCGCTGGGGCGGGAGAAGAGGGTGCTGTGCTCCGAGGTTGCGGGCGCGGTTACCGACATGGTTTTGAATCTGCTTCTGATCCCGAAGATGGGCGCTGCGGGCGCGGCCCTGGGGACGCTTGCGGCGGAAGCGGTCGTGCTGGGAGTGCAGGTCTGCGGCCTGGGGGATTTAAGACGGAAACTCTTCTGCGGGATATCCTACGGCCGGATCCTGCTTGCGGCGGCGGGGGCGCTTGTCTCCTGTCTGGCAGTGACGGTTCTGTGCCGGCCGTTCCTGCGGGATGTGATGGGAAGGAACTTCACGCTGGGCAATTTCTTATGCCTGGCGGTGTCCGCAATCGTATTTTTCGGGGTATATGGGTTGATCCTGCTTTTTACGAAGGAAGAACTGGCAGTGGAAACGATGAAGCGGATCATGCGGCACCGACCCTGAGTGATGACAGGTGAGCCGGATTATACGGAGACAGTTCTGAGCGAATACATAAACAGAACATAAAACATTCCGGCATGTGTGACAATTCCTGCGCAGGTGGATTGTAAGTTTTGTCTGCACAAAGGTTTCATCGCACGGAATCGTCCTGTGTGGGATGCGGGATTTCCTCGCACGGAATCATCCTGTGTGGGGTGCGGGATTCCGTCCCGCGGAATTGTCATGTGAGGAATTCCGGCGCATGGAAATGTGCCATGAAAAGAACTGGCGTATTTTGACACCTTTCGAAACAGGGCGCCCACGGAGAAAAGAAAAATAGCGGGGGGAGATTCCGGATGGAAACGGAAGGGCTGGTCAGCATCGTTATGCCTGCGTACAATGCGGAGAAAACGGTCGGGCAGGCGATCGAATCCGTGATCCGGCAGACGTATCCGGACTGGGAAATGATCGTGATCGACGACGGTTCCACGGACGGCACCCTGCGGGTCATAGAAGGGTATTCCGCCCGGGAAGCCAGGATACGTGTCTTTTCCAACCGGAAAAACCTGGGCGTATCAGCGGCGCGG
>CAYYHX010000387.1:0-1769 GCA_964471835.1 uncultured Hungatella sp. | reverse complement strand
TTTTCAACGCAATTCTCTTGACATTTCCGCAAAAAAGTGAGATAATAGTACACAATGAAGGGAATGTCCTAACAAAATATTGGGGGAACCGCAGGAAAGTTGCATCTGTTTTTGCGGCTTCTCTTTTTATGCATGGAAGGGCGCACCTTCATAGAAAAAGCAAAGGCGGAAGCGGCGCGGCATGAAGAGACGGTACATCCTGTTTGACCTGGACGGAACACTGACGGATCCGGGGCTCGGCATCACAAGATCGGTTCAGTATGCGCTTAAAACATACGGGATCGAAGAAACGGACCGGACGAAACTTTATCCGTTCGTCGGGCCGCCCTTAAAGGACAGCTTCATCAGGTATTACGGCTTCTCCGAGAAGCAGGCCATGGAGGCGATCGGACGGTACCGCGAGTATTTCACGGCGAAAGGGATGTTTGAAAATGAGGTGTACGACGGAATCCCGCGGATGCTTTCACTTTTGAAGGAAGCGGGAGCGGAACTCGCGGTGGCGACTTCCAAGCCGGAGGAATTCTCCGTGCAGATCCTCAGGCATTTCGAGCTGTACCGGTATTTTAACTGCGTCTGCGGCGCGAGCATGGATGAGACCCGCGTGAAAAAGGGCGAGGTGATCGGGTACACGTTGGAAACCATGGGGGTGAATGACCCGCGCCAGGCGCTCATGGTGGGCGACCGGGAACATGATATTCTGGGAGCCCGCGAGAACGGGCTGGACTGCGTCGGCGTCCTTTACGGATACGGGGGCAGAGAGGAACTTAAGAAGGCCGGAGCGTACCGGATCGTGGAAACGGTCGGGGAACTGGCGGAATATCTCCTGGAACCGCAGGCATTTTCCGGATAAAGGAACAGGGACAATGATAAAAGAGAGTCCGTCAGAGAGGTGTATGCAGGGATCAGAAAGGATGGATGATTGAGGTGTTTCAGAAGGGCGAATATATTGTATACGGTATGACCGGGGTATGCCGCGTCAGCGACATTACCGAGATGGATATGGACGGGTCATCCGCCGGCAAATTGTATTATGTTTTGGAGCCTGCCGGGGTGAACGGGAGCCGCATCATTACCCCGGTGGAGGGCAATAAAAACGTCATGCGGCGTGTCATGACCAGCGAGGAAGCGCATGATCTGATCGACGAGATCGGGGATATCGACAGCCTGAGGGTCAGGGATGACAAGCAGCGGGAAAACTGCTATAAGGAGGCTCTGAAAACCTGTGACAGCAGGAAATGCATCGGCGTCCTCAAGACGCTCTATCTGCGGAAAAGGGACCGCCTGAACCGCGGAAAGCGGATGACGGAGATGGATGAGCGGTATATGAAGAAGACCAAGGAGAACCTGTTCGGAGAGCTGTCGATCCCTCTGGGGATGCCGGCCTCCGAGGTCGAGAAATTTGTCGTGGCGCAGCTTGGGATGGCGGACCGGTAAGGGATCCGGCGCGGCAGGGTTGCATCATTAACTTTATAGAATGGAGATAAGGAGAACGACCATGAGAAAGAAACCGACAGTGTTAATGATTCTCGACGGCTACGGGTTGAACGACCGGTGCGAGGCGAACGCCGTCTGCGAGGCGAAGACGCCGGTTATGGACCAGCTGATGAGCCAGTGCCCGTTCGTGAAGGGACAGGCCAGCGGCCTGTATGTGGGTCTGCCGGACGGGCAGATGGGCAACTCCGAGGTCGGCCACCTGAATATGGGCGCCGGGCGTATCGTGTACCAGGAGCTGACGCGGATCACGAAGTCGATTGAGGACGGCGATTTCT
>CAYYHX010000386.1:0-1770 GCA_964471835.1 uncultured Hungatella sp. | reverse complement strand
GTAAGTCTGTGACTGGCATACAGGGTATCTTCCTCTCTTTTATGGTTTCAGAAAAATGCGCCGCTTTAGCAGTTTTATGCTTTATGCGTTTTATGTCCTAAAGCGTTCTTAATAAAAATAGCACATTCGCGGATACTTGTCAACCGCCGGAATGTCCCTAAGTTCCCCGGCCAAAAAAGGAAAGTTCCCCGCATCGCCAAAAAAGTCACTCCGCCGGATAGAATTTCTGCGCCTGGCCCAGAAGCACGAACCGGTAGGCATGGGTCGATCCCGTACAGGTGGACAGAAGCACAAGCGGCGGCGCGCTCCCCTCCCCGCCTCCGCTCGAACCGAGCACTTTCATATACTGAGCCGGTTCCACTTCGTATCCGGGTTCCACGCTGCTTTCGGGTTCCATTTCAATAATCTCATAATTCTGCATCTCTTTCACCAGGGAAATGTAATCCGCGCGGTCCTCATCGCTGGTGAACATGATCTTGTAACTCTCCTCATCGGGTCTCACCCGCCCTGCTGAGAGAATCGCGCACCGGTACGTCCCTTCGGGAAGATACACATCAAAAAACGGGAACTCATCGTAATGATCCTTCTCCTGATAGTGCTTCAGGAGCCCGAACATGGAACCGTCGCGCATATTATGGCCGTAAATAATCGTATTGCCGTCTTTCATCAGTCCATTGTTGCGGTAATCCATGAAAATAGCTCCGGACGATGAGCTGCTGCCGCGAAACGACAGGCGGAGGTACTTGCTGTTATCCTCCCCCTGCACAACCGGATAGCTGATCGATTGTCCCGGAAAATCGATCCAGGCAACAATATCCGGATTCGTCTTTTCCAGCTCATCAAAATCCACCAGAAGCATCGGCGGATTCTCATCCGTAAGAATCCCCGTCGCGGTCGCGTTGCCGCCCGAAGGCCCGTCCAAACCGGAACCCTCCTGATCCGCGTCCTGTTTCATGCTGACGGCATTCTCCGCCACCTGCCTGTATTCTTCGCCGGCCTTATGGTAATCCCACCAATAGGACACTAAAAGTCCGGCGGAACCCAGAAACACACAGGCGGAACATAAAAAAAGAATCCTGTATAACATCTTTTTCTGTTTATTATCCGGTTTTTTCAATGAAAACTACCCCCTTTGCAGCTGGCTTTTCTGCACCTTATCTTAACAATAAAACGGAGGAATGTCAACCGATGCCCCAAAACCTTATTCCGCCATTACCGCCCTTTCCCCCTATCCAATGCAGCTCTTCCACGAACTTTCCCGCGCGTCAACGCAAGTATCGCGATCGAATCCCCTTTCCCGTCCCGCCATGCCAAGCACGCAGCATCCGGCGAATCAAACAACACACCCGACAGCACGACAACATATCCCGCGGCAGCAGCATATCCGATCACCCGGCCGTCAGAACACGGGCATGCCCGTCATACTAGAAAAACTGCCGCCCACCCGCTTCGTGGACGGCAGCCTCATTTTCCTCTATCCTAATAGCAAAACAAACCCCCGTCCCGATCCCGTTCCCACGGTTCGGGAACCCTCTCACACCGCCAGCTGCAACATAATCTCATTGTTGCGGTTCGGGGGCCCCCCTTACACCGCCAGCTGCAGCATAATCTCGTTGCTGCGGGCCAGAAACTCCGTCATGCGCTCCGGTGACAGACTGCCGTGGCTTAACGACGCCATATCATAGAGCTGTTTGCAGATCTTCTCCGTCAGCTCGCCCTCCTCATGGGACAGGACATACTGGACGAGCTTGTGGTTGGCGTTCAGGATCA
>CAYYHX010000385.1:0-1777 GCA_964471835.1 uncultured Hungatella sp. | reverse complement strand
TTCTTGCCGCCGGCCTCGATCGCCATGTTGCAGATCGTGAAGCGGTCGTCCATCGAAAGGTTCCGGATTCCTTCGCCGGTAAACTCCATCGACTTGTACAGCGCGCCGTCCACACCGATCATTCCGATGATATGCAGGATCACGTCCTTGCCGCCGATCCATTTCGCAGGTTTCCCCACAAGCTCAAACTTCAGCGCCGGGGGAACCTTGAACCACGCCTTGCCCGTCACCATCCCCGCGGCCATGTCAGTGCTTCCGACGCCGGTCGAGAACGCACCCAGCGCCCCGTAGGTACAGGTATGGGAATCGGCTCCGATAATCGCATCGCCGGCTACGGCCAGCCCCTTCTCCGGCACCAGCGCGTGCTCGATCCCCATTTCCCCCACATCGAAATAATTGGTCAGCCCATGCCGCAGTGCGAACTCGCGGCAGCATTTGCAGTTTTCTGCGGACTTGATGTCCTTGTTGGGGATAAAATGATCCATGATCAGAGCCACTTTGTCCTTATCAAAGACATCCTGGTTCTTCATCTTCTTCATCTCGTTGATCGCGACGGGCGCCGTGATGTCATTCCCCATGACCAGGTCAAGATCAGCCTCGATCAGCTGCCCCGCCATCACCTCGTCGAGTCCCGCGTGAGCCGCCAGGATCTTCTGGGTCATCGTCATTCCCATAGAAAGAACCTCCTCCTGTAAAAATTCATTTCCATCATAATTGCATTCTACCACAGGCACGGTTATAATGGAAATATATAATACGCATATATGGCATGAAATCTGGTTATAAAGTGTAACCGTTCATCCGGTGCTTCCGGTGCAACCAGCGGCCGTGCAAGAAGATGCGCCATCTGAACGGCTGCCGTAAGTTTTTCATTGTCACAAGAAATGGAAATCAGCATGGAATGGAGATTAGCATGGAACAGAATCTTTCCCAATACCGCATCTTCTATGAGGTCGCCCAAAACGGCAGCATCTCCCGTGCGGCACGCGAACTTTACATCAGCCAGCCGGCCATCAGCAAGGCCATCGGCAAGCTGGAGGACAGCCTCGGAACCGTCCTTTTCTCCCGCAACTCGCGGGGCGTGCAGCTGACCGAAGAAGGAGCGGTCCTTTTTGAACATGTCCGTAAGGCATTCAGCGAACTGACACAGGGCGAGCAGGAACTGAAGCGGTTCAGGGATTTTCATATCGGCCATATCCGCATCGGTGTCAGCAATACTCTGTGCCGCTTTATCATGCTGGATTACCTGAAAGGGTTTATCGAGCAGTACCCGCATGTCAAGATCACGATCGAGAGCCAATCCTCCACCCACACGCTCACGATGCTCGAACAGCAGCGGATCGACATCGGGCTGGTGGCGGAACCGAAGGCGCAGAAGAACCTGCGTTTCTTCCCCGTGACCGACATCCAGGATATCTTTGTGGCCACGCCCAGTTACCTGGAGAACCTCCGACTGCGCGAGGGCCGCGACGCGGACGTCTTCCAGGTCGGCAATGTGATGCTGCTGGACCGGGAGAATATCACCAGAAGATACATCGACGACTACATGGCGGTCAACCACATCGAGGCCAATAACCTTCTGGAAGTAACCACCATGGACCTGCTGATCGAGTTCGCGCGGATCGGGCTGGGGATCGCCTGTGTGATCCGCGAGTTCGTCGCCGGCGATCTTGCCGCCGGACGGCTCGTGCAGGTGCGTACGGACGCACAGATTCACAAACGGACAATCGGCTTCGCCTGGTGTCCGAACCGGCTGCCGCACGCGGCGGAGACTTTC
>CAYYHX010000384.1:0-1783 GCA_964471835.1 uncultured Hungatella sp. | reverse complement strand
AACAGGGAGATGTAACGTAGAAACGGGAAAAAATAAAAGGCCCCGGAAACCGTTTATATAAGCGGATTTTGGAGCCTTTTTACCACAAAAAGGAACGGAAGGCCGCGAAAGTGATTATCTGCTGCACGTTCGGCCTGTTTCCGAACGGCCTGGAGAAATTTGACGATTTCTACGAAAAGGGCTACATCGATTCCGTGATCACCACGAATCTGAATTACCGCCCGCCGGAACTGCTCCGCCGGAAGTGGTACCTGGAGGCGGACATGAGCCATTACCTGGCGGCGATCATCAACTGCCTGAACCATGACGTCTCCATCGGCGGGGCGCTCTCGCAGACGGAGCGGATCCAGAAACTGGTGCGGCGGCGCAAGGCGGACGGGTACGAATATTTTCAAATCATACAGTAAACGCCCGCGCCGCGTCATGCCGGAGTTGAATCCATATCAGGACCGATTCCATAGCGGAACGAATTCCACATCAGGACCGATTCCATGGTGGAACGAAGTTCATGTCCGGATTAACTCCTTCCGCCGCAGCAGAAAGCCGATGAGATTCAGATGCACGATCCCGTCATGGCTCATACCGATCTTATCAAGTAACATCACTTATGTTTGTGCGAATCTATTTTTCACAACTTTCAAACTAAGAGGGGATAAACCGTAAGCCATTCCGCCGGAACGGCAGCCCCATCCGCATTCAGCGTCCCCGGGGCGACTTTCTTATTCCCGCCATGGTAATCGCTGCCCCCGGAGACCAGAAGCCCGTTCTTCCCGGCCGTCCGCGCGAGACTGCGGCACCCGGCCAGAGAATAGCCGGAATAATAGCATTCCATCCCCCGCAGGCCATAGGAAATCAGCTCCGCCAGCCGCTTTTCAAACGTTTCTCTGCCGAGAGGCTCATCGCCCGTCTCACCCATCGGATGCGCCCAGACCGGGATGCCGCCCGCGGCCAGGACCGCACGGATGGCCGTCTTCGCCTCGATCCGGTCCCGGGAATCCGGGCAGAGATTGATCGTGCCGGTTATCGCCTCGTCTTTGCTTTCCGCGTAACCGTATTTCACCATCAGGTTCCCCAGATGGGGTTTCCCGACGCTCGGCATCTCCCAAAGCGCCTCTATCTCCTCTTCCGGGAAATGGATACCCCTGCCCTGAAGAAACGCCAGCCTCCGGCGCAGCTTCTCCCTCCGCAGAGCCGCCCCCTCTTCCAGAGCCGCCCGGAAAGCCGGCGCGCGAACGTCGCAGCCGTACCCCAGGATGTGGCATTTCCCTTCTGTAAGACGGCAGGAGAATTCGATACCGGGGATCAAGGTCAGTCCCTCCGGGAGCGGACCGGCGGACAACTCTTCTATCCCGTCCGCCGTGTCATGATCCGTGACGGAAA
Organism: uncultured Hungatella sp.; assembly: GCA_964471835.1. Lineage (GTDB taxonomy): Bacteria > Bacillota > Clostridia > Lachnospirales > Lachnospiraceae > UBA3402. The sequence goes on along the minus strand of CAYYHX010000384.1, from coordinate 403 downwards.
ACACCGATATTCCCGCCGCTTTCACCTTTTCGGCAAGCTGCCGGGGAGAGTCCGTGCCGTCCGAACAGGAACTGTGCATATGCAGGTCGATCTTTGACCTTCTCTCATCCATCATGCTCCTCCTCACCCGACCCTTTCACCGGTTCGGCAAAGCCCGCACTTGCCCTGTATTTCTCCGCCATCTCCGCCGTCGCCTGTCTCAGCTCATCGCGCAGAGTTTCCGGCTCCAGTACCTCTACATGAGGCCCGTACTGAAGCGCCCAGCAGAACATCGCGTCATAATTGCAGATCAGCCTGACGATCATCTCACCGGTCTCTTCTCTGCGCTCCAGGATACGGATATCCCTTCCGAACCAGTCCACCAGGCTGTCGATCATCCGCTCCGCGCACCGCAGCCGGATCG
>CAYYHX010000383.1:0-1783 GCA_964471835.1 uncultured Hungatella sp. | reverse complement strand
ATATCCTCCTCCCAATTCAGTCAGGCCGGGAGGATATCCTGTCAAGGACATTCTACCATAGTCCGGGATCGTTGGGAAGGGGGAAATCGCGGGTTTCCATTTCACCGCATAAAAACCGGTAACAGTTCCGAACTGTTACAAAAACCGCGTAAGATCACAGCTCACCCTGCAAATCTAAGTAGTCCACCGTCTTATCATCAGGTCACTGTCTTATCATCCTTCCTATAAAATTCCCGCCGGATGTCAAAAGCATCCATTATAACGTCGAAATTCCCGCCGATTCCGGCCGGATTGAAGAACAGAGGCGTAAGACGGACTCATTGCTTGCCAGGAACCGCCTGGAAATACTTCTCGTATTCGGCGACGGTTCTTGGCTCGCTCATGCCGAACCCGTCCAGCCGGACGGATGAGACAAAAGTTGAAAAATGCGGCGGCAGTTTCTAGCTGCCGCCGCTGACGCTGAATTCCTGCCGGATACGTTATCGCTGTCTGAGCAGATCCCGGTATCTCTGCCGTTCCGCCTCCGGGATCTCCAATACGGACATGGCATTATCCGCCGAAAGGGACATTTTCTTCATAAGGTTTTTGATGGAAGCAAGGTAGGTTGACTCGATACCCTTCTCTTCACCGAGCCTTATGCCTTTTTCCACGCCCTTCTCCATGCCCTTCTCTTCGCCCAACTTCAAGCCTTTTTCCAAACCCCTGGCCTCTATGCCATCACTCAAGTTACACATGGCTGACATCTCCTCTCTCATCGGCACTGTCATCGGAATACCGTAGTCGGACTGCAGTATCCTTTCCTTCTCCGCTTCGGTTAAATCGTTGCTGAGAAGCACTTCCAGCATCCGCAGTACGCCTCCGTAGTTCTCATCCTCCGGGCTGCCGAGGCACAGCATGACGACGGACAGCAGATCGTAATTCCTGGCCGGCTCTGCCGCGTTCCCTACAAGGTGTTCTTCCGTCAGGCGGTAACGGGTGACGGTATTCGCACGTTTCTTCGGCGGATCCATACAAATCCAAATGGAGTATACCTTCTTTATCCTCTCGTAATGCTGGCCGGTAAACTCCCTGCCGTACTGTGCCGAAATCATCCGGCTGCAATAGTAGACGGCCCGTTTGAGCAGCGGGTATCCCGGATGAAAAACGTTCTGCGCCTCCACGTTGATAATCAGGGCAACCCATTCGTCCGCATCGGGGACGAGGGCGCGGAACCGGATGTCATAGGTTACAGTCCCCTCGCGGATGGCCTTGTCCTCCGTGTTCATGCCAGTAATCATGGAGCCTTCTCCGTCCGGGTGTACCGGGATATCCGCCGCCTGCGGCTGGCCTTCGATGTACCGCTCCGCGATGTCGGCAGCATCGCAGTCTTTGTATTCTTTCAGGCAGCCCTTCAGGAATACCACCGTGCGGATTCCGGGACCGTCGCTCACGCAGTATCTTTGGATCTTGAAAATAACTCCCTGTTCCATCGTATGGTTCCGTCTTCTTTCCCATACCGCAGAATCTGGTCTGCCGGCCCCGCATTCCTGCCGGCAGGCAATCATTCAGGAAAAGGCTTGCCCCGTCCCCGGCCAAAAGCATCTGCAGGCCGTTCCTGTGCAGCCACTACCCCCCCGCGAGTGCTGTCCTGCACCGCTTCTTGTAACAGGCGATGCCGTACTTCAGCACTTTCTCCACACCGTCGTCCAGTAGCGCCTCGGCATAGCGCCTCGTCTCGATCTGCGCCAACGCCTGCCGCACCCCTTTCTCCAGATCGCCGTCCTCGGCGTATTTCACCTCGATC
>CAYYHX010000382.1:0-1796 GCA_964471835.1 uncultured Hungatella sp. | reverse complement strand
AAAATATGAGAATAAAAGTATCGAACTATATCGCACAGTTTCTGGTGGAACACGGGATCAGCCAGGTTTTTACGGTCACGGGCGGGGGCGCTATGCATCTGAACGACGCGCTGGGACACCAGGAAGGGCTTCATTGCCTTTATCAGCATCATGAGCAGGCATGCGCGATCGCCGCGGAGAGTTACGCCCGGATCCATAACCGGATCGCTGCCGTGTGCGTTACGACCGGCCCTGGCGGGACGAACGCGATTACCGGTGTGGTTGGCGGCTGGCTGGATTCGATCCCGATGCTGATTCTGTCCGGCCAGGTTCGTTATGATACGACTGCGCGCTGGTCGGGCGTAGGGATCCGTGCCATGGGCGATCAGGAATTTGATATCACGAAAGCCATCGGATGCATGACGAAATACAGTGAGATGGTCATTGATCCGCTGCGCATACGGTACTGTCTGGAAAAGGCCCTGTATATGGCGTATTCGGGACGGCCCGGCCCCGCATGGCTTGATATTCCGCTGAACGTGCAGGGCGCCTTTGTGGAGACGGAGGAACTGGAAAGGTTCGACGCGGAAGTCTTTGAAACGGGCGCGGAAGGGCAGCATCTGCCGGATAAAGTCAGCGACGGGACGGCCCGTGCGATCCTTGAGAGAATTCGGCGGGCGGAGCGGCCCGTGTTGAACGCCGGCAACGGAATCCGCATCGCCGGCGCATTTCCGGTGTTTAAACGGGTGGTGAAGAAAATCGGCATCCCGGTAGCTACCGGCTGGAACAGCCAGGACCTGATGTGCGACGACGATCCTCTGTATGTGGGCCGCGCGGGCAATATGGGCGACCGCCCCGGCAATTTTGCCGTACAGAACAGCGATCTGGTGTTCTCCGTAGGCAGCCGCTTAAGCATCCGGCAGGTGGGCTATAATTACGAGACGTGGGCCAGAGCGGCCTACACGATCATCAATGACGTGGACGCGGAGGAACTGAAGAAACCCAGTATACATGTGGATATGCCCGTCCACGCCGACGCGAAGGATCTGCTGGAGGCGCTGGAGCGCGTCATGGAAGAGGACAAAATGGAGCTTCCGGTATTCGGCGGCGGGAAGGGCCTGCGGGATCTGACTTGGATCGAGACCTGCCAGATGTGGAAGAAGACGTATCCCGTGATCCGGCCGGAACATCTGGTTGACGATGATACCAGGGAGGCCAATGTCTACGCGGTCGTGAAGGAGTTAAGCCAGCGGGTTCATGAGAACCAGATCACGGTGGTCGGGAACGGCTCCGCCTGTGTGGCGGGCGGCCATGCTTATCAAATTAAAAAGGGACAGCGTTTTATCACGAATTCCGCGATTGCGTCCATGGGGTATGACCTTCCGGCGGCAATCGGGGCCTGTATGGCGGATCACAGCCAGGATATCGTCCTTCTGACCGGCGACGGCAGCATCCAGATGAATCTGCAGGAACTGCAGACCATCATTCATCACCGGATGCCGATTAAGATTTTCCTGATCAACAACGGCGGCTACCATTCCATCCGTCAGACGCAGAAGAATTATTTCGGAGAGCCGCTGGTGGGGATCGGCGTGGACAGCGGGGACCTGAGTTTCCCGTCGATGGAGAAGCTGGCCTGGGCCTACGGCTATCCTTACGTCTGCGCCCGCCATAACAGCGAACTGGGCGGAGCTGTGGAGAAGGCGCTGGCCACGGACGGGCCGGTGATCTGCGAATTTTTTGTGACAATGGATCAGAATTTCGAGCCGAAATCCGCGGCGAAGCGTCTCCCGGACGGAACGATGGTATCGCCGCCC
>CAYYHX010000381.1:0-1799 GCA_964471835.1 uncultured Hungatella sp. | reverse complement strand
GTCAGTTCGATGATCTCGTCGATCACCCGGCCGATGTAGGCGATCGTGTCGGTGAGCGGTTTGTCGGTGGTGATGTCTACGCCGGCCATGCGGGCGAGTTCGACGGGCGTCTTCGTGCTGCCGGCGGCCAGCATCCGTTTCCAGTCGTCAACGGCGGGCTGCCCTTCCCGCTCGATCCGCAGGCACGCCTGGGTGGCGACGGTCAGGCCGGCGCTGTAAGTGTAGGAGTACAGACCCATATAATAATGGGGCTGGCGCATCCAGGTCAGCTCGGAGCCGGGGATGATCTCTACGGCGTCGCCCCAGAACCGTTCGAGGGTTTCACGCATCAGACGGTTGAGCGTCTCGGCCTGTACGCTTCCTCCGGCATCGATAATCTTGTACACTTCCCGCTGGTAAGCCGCTTCCAGAAGATGGGTTACAAAGTTATGGTAGTAGGTATGGCTTACCATGGAGCTCAATACCCAGCGCCGGAACCGCGGGTCAGGGCTGGTCTTCAGCAGATAATGGGCCATGAGCAGTTCATTCATCGTGGACGGCGCCTCGACGTAGTACCCGGATACATTGGTATCGAAGATGGACTGGGCCGCGTTGCAGGCTTTGAAATGGCCCGCATGCCCCAGTTCGTGGGCGAGTGTGAATACGTCCGACATCCGTTCGTTCCAGTTGAGCAGGATGAAGGAATGGCTGCCGTAAGGGCTGGAGCAGAAGCCGCCTGTGGATTTGCCTTGATTTCTGGCGAAATCGATCCAGCGGCCGCGGTAGGCTTCGCGCACCATTTCCTGATAGTCCTCCCCCAGGACCGACAGGCCCTCGATGATGTAGTTCTTCGATTCTTCAATCGTCACGCTCGGATCGTATGCGGGATCCACGGCGATCTTCAGATCCGCGTAAGTCATTTTCTCAAGACCGTGAATCTTCTGAAGGAGGCGGGCGTAGCGGCGCATATGGGGCGCCAGCTGTTCCATGATCAGGTCGATCTGGCGGTTATAGAGCGTGAGGTCAACCTTGTCGCGGAACAGATCGGGAAGGAGGACAGATTCATAGCCGCGCAGATCGGCAAAAGTCTTCTCCATCTGCACCTGCGCCTGATAAGCGGCGGCGGTTACATTTTCATACTCGCCCAGCTTCTGATAGAAAACTTCGAACGCCTTCCGGCGTACCTCCGTGCGCGGATCGTATTCGTAGTTATCCTCATACAGCGAATAGCCCATCGGGAATTCCTGCCCGTCCACAGTGAAGGACGGGAACCTCATATCCGCCAGCTTCGCCATGTTGTAGATCTGGTAGGGCGCGTCAAATGTGTTGGACAGGGCCGCGAGCGCTTTCTCCGTGGCCGCATCCAGGCGGTGCGGCTTCTCGCGGAGAAGATCCTCAAGGTATCCCCTGTTCGCCGTAGCCATATCGATAGCCGCGCGGATCACGGCGTCATCCTGCGCCAGAATCTCGCTGTCAATGAAACTTAAACGGCTCTCGATCCCGGACACCAGACGGCAGATCCGGTCGTTGCGTTCCTGGTTGTGGGTGTCATAGTAGTCCACCGCCACGGCCAGATCCGTGTAGCTGCCGACAAGGTGCATCGTCTCCAAAACCGCGCGGTAATCGTCCAGACAGGCGTTGATCTGTTCAGGGGTGGTCAGGTTCCCCTTGTATCTCTTCTCAATCTCCCGGCTTGCGGTTTCCGCCTTTTCCGCGTCCGCGTACATGGCTTCCTCGGTTTTATAGAGAGCGGATAAGTCCCAGGTCAGCTCCTCCGGGACGTCTTTTCTCATGGTTGGTTCCATCGTGAATCTCCTTTC
>CAYYHX010000380.1:0-1807 GCA_964471835.1 uncultured Hungatella sp. | reverse complement strand
GCGACCTTGCCGGTGCCGATGGCCCAGATCGGTTCATAGGCGATGACAGCCGTCTTCGCCTGCTCCGCGGTCACGCCCAGAAACGCGATCTTGATCTGCTGGCGGACCCAGTCGATCGTGATGCCCTGCTCGCGCTGCTTTAAGGATTCGCCGCAGCAGATGATCGGGGTGATGTTATGCTCGAAAGCCTTCAGAACCTTCTTGTTGACGGTTTCATCGGTTTCCGTGAAATATTCTCTCCGCTCGGAGTGGCCGATGATCACATACTTTACGCCGGCATCCGCGAGCATGTTCGGGGAAATCTCGCCGGTGTAGGCACCCTTCTCCTCAAAATACATATTCTCGGCGCCGATCTGAATGTTGGTACCTTCGGCAGCATTCTGAGCCGGGATGATGTCGATGGCCGGAACGCAGAAAACCACATCCACATCTTCATTCACGACCAGCGGCTTTAACTGCTCAACCAGGGCAACTGCCTCACTGGGGGTCATGTTCATCTTCCAGTTGCCCGCGATGATTTTCTTTCTTGCCATACGCTTTTCTCCTCTCACTCCTTGTCGTCCGCCGCCGCGACGCCCGGAAGTTCCTTGCCTTCCAGGAATTCGAGGGAGGCGCCGCCGCCGGTAGAGATGTGACTGACCTTATCGGCGAAGCCGAGCTGGTTCATGGCCGCCGCGGAGTCGCCGCCGCCGATGATCGTGGTGGCTTCCGTCTCGGCCAGGGCCTTGACAACCGCGATGGTGCCTTTCGCCAGAACCGGATTCTCGAACACGCCCATCGGCCCGTTCCAGACAACGGTCTTCGCGGACTTCACGGCCTCGGCATACAGTTCGGCGGTCTTCGGTCCGATGTCCAGACCCTCCATGTCAGCCGGAATCGCGTCGGAGGAGACCACGGATACCTCGATCGGGGCATCGATCGGGCTGGGGAAGGAAGCGGCTACGACGGTGTCAACCGGCAGAAGCAGTTTCTTGCCGAGTTTTGCGGCCTTGTCCATCATTTCCTTGCAGTAGTCGATCTTCTCGTCGTCAACCAGGGAGTTACCTACGCCCTTGCCCTGCGCCTTCAGAAATGTAAATGCCATGCCGCCGCCGATGATCAGCGTGTCGCATTTCTCCAGAAGGTTCGCGATCACGTTCAGCTTGTCCGCTACTTTCGCGCCGCCGAGGATAGCCACGAACGGGCGCACCGGATTCTCAACCGCATTGCCGAGGAAATTGATCTCCTTCTGCATCAGGTATCCGACCGCGTTGGTGCCGCCCTTGGCGGTGATAAACTTCGTCACGCCCTCGACGGAGGCGTGCGCCCTATGGGAAGAACCGAACGCGTCGCACACATAGTCGTCAGCCAGATCGGCCAGCTCCTTGGAGAATTCCTCACCGTTCTTGGTCTCCTCTTTTCCGCGGAAGCGGGTGTTCTGCAGGAGAACCACGTCGCCGTCCTTCATCGCGGCCACGGCAGCCGTCGCTGCCTCACCGGTCACGTTATAATCGGATACGAAGACGACTTCCTTGCCCAGCTTCTCGGTCAGCCTCGCCGCGACGGGGGCCAGAGATTCGCCCTCGTTGGGTCCATTCTTCACTTTGCCTAAATGGGAGCAGAGGATTACCTTCGCGCCTTCGCCGATCAGCTTGTTGATCGTAGGCAAAGCGGCGACGATGCGGGTCTCATCCGTGATCTTGCCGTCCTTCAGCGGAACATTGAAGTCGCAGCGCACCAGAACCTTCTTGCCCTTTAAGTCTTTCAGATCGTCAACGGTTTTCTTGTTCAGCATAATTTATTACCCCTTTCTTTCATAACTATTTTG
>CAYYHX010000379.1:0-1808 GCA_964471835.1 uncultured Hungatella sp. | reverse complement strand
AAAAGGAGGTTTCCGTATGAATTTTGGTATGAGGTGCCACGACATCTGCCGGCCCGGGCCGGTAGAGGAAGTGTTGGATCATGTCGTGGAGAATGGAATCCTGCAGATCCAGCTGGCGATGAGCAAGTCCTTCACGGACTATTCGTTCGAGTGCGGCCATTATTCGCCGGGACTGGCCCATTACCTGCGCGGGGAGCTTGACAAAAGGGGCATCCACGTCGCGGTGCTCGGCTGCTACATCAATCCGGTGAACCCGGATGAAACGAAGCGTCAGGCCGCGGTAGACCGCTTTATCGAACATTTGAAATATGCGAAGATTCTGGGCGCCGATATGGTGGGGACGGAAACCGGCCGCTGCGACCCGGATATGAAGCAGACGCCCGACACCTTCACGGAGAAATGCTACCAGCTTCTGTTAAAGAGTATGCGCGAGATCGTAAGCGCCGCAGAGAAACTGGGCGTGACCGTGGGCGTGGAGGCGGTTCACGACCACACGCTGTACAGCCCGGAGATGATGTGCCGTTTCCTGACGGATATCGATTCCCCGAATGTGGAGGCGATTCTCGATCCGGTGAACCTGATCGGCGCGGAGAACCATGAGAAGCAGGATGAGGTCATCGGCAGGGCGTTGCGGCTCTACGGCGACCGGATCACGGTGCTGCACATCAAGGATTTTGTCATGGTGAACGGGGAGCCGCGGTTCGAGAACGTCGGCGACGGTCTGTTCCATTATGAGCCCCTTCTGCGGTGGATCAAGACCGAGAAGCCCCGCATCGCGATGCTTCTGGAGAATTCCGCCCCGGGCCGCTGCCATAAGGACATCGAATACCTGGAGAAGCTGGCGGCGGTGCTGTAAGGCGGGCCGTGACCGCGTAAGAAGCGATGGAAGAGAGATGCTTTCGGAAAAAAGTCGGCTGGTTCCAGTTCGTCTGCTGTCTGCTCGTGATCTACAACCATGCGGGCAATCTCGATCTGTTTTTCGGAGAGCAGACGAACGCCAGCCGTTTCCTGCAGGCGCTGGAGAACGGGGCGGCTCTCGAGATCGCGCGCGTGAGCATCCCCTGTTTTATGATGCTTTCCGGCTATCTTTTCTTCCGTAATTTTACCTGGCAGGATCTGGCCGGCAAATGGAAACGCCGCGTCACGAGCCTGCTTGTTCCATATCTGGTCTGGAACCTTCTGTACTATTTCGGTTATCTGATCGCGAGCCATATTCCATTTGTCAATGAAATCGTCAACCGGCGGGATCTGTCCCTGACGCTTCCGGGACTGATCCGGGCGGCGCTTCTGTATGAGGCGAATCCGGTGTTCTGGTTCATGTTCCAGCTGCTCCTGCTGACCGCGCTGGCGCCAGTGCTGTATCTTGTGATGGAACACGCCGCTGCCGGCCTGCTCTGGCTGGGGCTGCTGTTCTGGGGAATCCTTAGCGGCATTCAGCTCCCGTGGCTGAATCTGGACGCGCTGACTTATTACAGCGTGGCCGTATTCATGTCCCTCCATGCCCGCGGCTTCGTGGAGGGGAAATGGGACCGTTACCGGGCGGTGCTGGGCGCGGAGCTGGTGCTTACCGGCGCGGTTCTGTCGGCGGACTATTACCTTCACGCCAGCATTCCCTCCATCGTGTTCAGCCGCTGCCTGGTTCCGTCCGGAATGTGGCTTTTGATCAATGAACGTCTGCTCGCCGAGCGCAGGCCGTGGATGGAATGCACATTCTTCGTGTACGCGTTCCATTTCCTGCCGGTGCGGCTGATCAATAAGCTGGCGGCGCGTATCTTTCCGGAAAACGGGTTCGCCGCGGCGGCGCTGTT
>CAYYHX010000378.1:0-1809 GCA_964471835.1 uncultured Hungatella sp. | reverse complement strand
AGCACAACGATCCGGTCCGCGTTCCGCACGGTGGAGAGCCTGTGGGCCACGATAAATGTCGTCCTTCCCCGGATCAGTTTATCCATCGCGTCCTGGATCTCCCTTTCCGAAATCGTATCCAAAGCCGACGTAGCCTCGTCCAGAATGATCACCTTCGGGTTGCGGATGATTGCCCTGGCGATGGAAATGCGCTGCCGCTGGCCGCCGCTCAGATTCGCGCCGTGCTCCTCCAGCATCGTGTCAAGCCCCTTGGGGAGCCGCGCGACGACGGATTTCAGGTTAGCCGCCTCCACGGCGCGCATCACTTCCTCGTCGCTGACATTTTCCATTCCGTAAGCAATATTGTCGCGGACCGTTCCCGAAAACAGGATCGGCGACTGCGGCACCACCGAGATGAAACGCCGGTAACTCCGCAGATTGATGTCGTCGATATCCCTCCCGTCGATCAGAAGCTGCCCGTCCAGCGGCTTGATGAAGCCGATCAGCAGATTCAGGACCGTCGTCTTGCCGGCGCCGGATTCGCCCACCAGCGCAATCGTCTCGCCCGCTTTCACATCCAAGCTGAACCCGTTCAGCACCGACTCGTCCGAATCCCGGTAGGCGAACCGCACATTGCGGAACGAATAATTTCCTTCCAGGTCCGTGACCTCCGTCTTGCCGTCATTCTGCTCCACATCATCCGAGGCAAGCACCTCGCCGATGGACGCGACCGATTCCAACCCTTTCGTCAGAATCGGCAGCAGATTGATGCAGGAGGTAAACTGATTCACGACCTGGGTAAAGCTCGTCTGGTAAAATGTGATATCCCCGATGCGGATCTGCCCGCGCAGCGCCATGAATCCGGAAAACCCCAGGCACAACGCCTGGAACATCTGGAACACGCACCAGCTGACCGCCCCGAAATGGGACTGGATCATATCCAGGCGGTAGCCTTTCTCCGCCGTCTCCTCAAGCTGTCCCCAGATCCGCTTCTCCTCGCTCAGTTCCAGCGCGTGGGCGCGCGTCACCGGCACGAGTTCCACCATTTCCATGACCCTGGCGCTGGTCGTCTCCATCTCACGGCGGAAGGCCCGGTTCTCGCCCCGGATCTTCTGGCGGAACGCCATCACCGTCACCGACGCGACCGGCGCCACCAAGACGAAGAACAGCAGGATGATCCGGTTCTTGACCGCGGTAATCGAGAGGGTGATCAGCAGGCTGATGGAAATGTTCATCAGCTGGACCAGAAGCTGCTCAGAAAGCGTCTCCACCGCTTCCACATCCCGGATGATCTTGGACTGCAGCCGCCCGGACTGCATTTCCGTGTGGTACGGGATCGACAACTCCTGCAGTTTCTTCACCAGCGCCCCGCGGAGCCCCGCCTCCGTCTGCCGGATCACCCGGTTCTTGTATTTGCTGTAAAGCCAGTTCGCGGGCAGGTGGATCACCAGCAGCCCCAGCCAGATGCCGACGTTGACGAAGATCGCACGGACCGCGGCGTCTCCTCCCGCCATCACCCCGTTGATGACGTTCGCCACCAGCAGCGACGTAAACAGCGCCGGCGCGTGCTTGATCACGAAGAAACATGTGGAGATCAGGAAACGGTGGTACTGTCCCTTGTAGAAGCCCAGAAGCACCAGGATGGTATTGTCGCCATGCCTGCGGTAGCTGTCCGCAAAGCGCTCCCCCATCTCCTCATATCGATTGTTCTTTTCTGTTTCCATCCTTACAAAACGCCTGATTTCTCATTCTCCGCTTCCGTTCCATCTCCGGAACCTTATTCTAGTATAGGCAGATGCGCCGCCGGTGTCAATGCGGAAAACAAGATAA
>CAYYHX010000377.1:0-1814 GCA_964471835.1 uncultured Hungatella sp. | reverse complement strand
GGATATAATTCGTCGTGCCGTTTAAGATGCCGGTGATCTCCAGGATCTGCTCGCCACACAGGCAGCGGTACAGTGTGCGGATGATGGGGATCCCGCCGCCTACACTGGCTTCGAACAGGAAATTCACGCCCTTCGCGCGTGCAAGCGCCAGAAGCTCCGTGCCTCGGGCTGCCACCAGAACCTTATTCGAGGTCGCCACATGCTTGCCTGCCTCCAGGCACGCCTTGACAAATGTATAAGCCGGCTCAAGGCCGCCCATAGTTTCTACGACCAGCTTCACTTCCGGGTCATTCACGATCAATGAAAAATCGTGGATCACCCTGTCCTCTGCCGGACTGCCCGGGAAATCCCGCAGATCCAGCACATATTTTACCTTAATCTCCTCACCCGCCGCGGCAGTGATCTGCACACGGTTAGCCGTAAGAACGTCGAACACGCCGGAACCGATGGTCCCGTATCCCATGATCGCCGCATATACCATAATCATTCACTCTCCCGGATTGTATTTTCCGTCTCTTCCTGCACCCCGCGAAGCAATGTATCCAGCACCCCGCGCACGCTTTTTTCCTCCACCGGCAGCCGCAGCCGCGGCTCGTTGATGTGTTCCAGGTAATGCGCATCCGAATTGCTGATGATCCGGCATTTCTCCAGATAAGGATTCTCACGCTTCAGCCCGTGCAGCTTCCGCAGATCCTTCACCTCCGCCGTCGTAAAGGCGCTGTCCGGCGGGATGAAACCCAGGTTCGCGATCAGGCTGTTCGCGCTCTTGTCGATGTGGGCCGGGAACATCACTCCTCCGAAGCTGCGCACCAGCGGCCACAGCCCGTCGAACGAGATGGTGGTCGCGTTGATCAGCAGGTTCGGCTCTGTGCCGCAGACCTGGTCTTCCTTATTATAGATCTGCTGTTTGCCGAAGACCGCCTCATTGTTCGGGAACGGGATCAGACGCGCGTACACATAGGCGTCAAAATCAAGGGCCGCCTCCAGCGTCTCAAAGAGGCAGACCGCGTGAACCTCCTCCGAGGTATTGATCTCCATGCCGGGAACCGCCAGCACGCCGAACTCCTCTGCCGCCGCCAGGAGAGCCGGACAGTTGCGGCAGGTGTTGTGGTCCGTCAGCGCGATCACATCCAGACCCTTCAGCATGGCCATACCGGCGATATTCGCCGGGGTCATGTCATCGTCTCCGCATGGGGAAAGGCAGGAATGGATGTGCAGGTCATAATACAACTCCTCCATCGCGCCCCGTTACAGAAGCTCGTGGATCCGCAGAGCCGCCGTGAAGATCGGCTCCTCGGTAGAAAGAACCGTCACGCCCTGCTCCCCGGCCCGCGCCCGGGCGACCTCGTCTAGAGCCGCACCCTCGGCGATAATCACACAGGCCACGTCGGTGAGCGTCGCCACCGCGATCGTATTTACATTGCCCATCACCGTCACCCATGCGCTGTCTGCCGGCGCCTTTCCCATGGCAATGCTCAGTAAGTCACAGCAGAACACACCCGTGACCGTCCGCCCGGGGTCATCGCCCGCGTTGACCACACGGAAGATCTGCCTGTCGATCAGTTCCTGTACCGTCAAATCCGTATCCCTCCTGTCTGGTTCCCGTTAATCATCGCTCCGCATCCTTTCCATTTTACGGGTGTACCGTTTGACGGACGCCCCTTTTTCAGGATCCGCTGTCCGGATCCGGCACCTTATCGCCGCCTTCTGCCCGTGCGCCGCTGTTTCTCTCCGAACCATTCACCTTATCCCTGCCTCTGCCCGCGCGCCGCTATTCCTTCTCCGGATCCTTCACCTTGTCATCCAGAAACGCC
>CAYYHX010000376.1:0-1817 GCA_964471835.1 uncultured Hungatella sp. | reverse complement strand
AGCCGGGAACTGCTCGGCGGCGAAGACTGGCTCAGCGGTGAAGTTGAGGTGAACCGCCCGCGGTGATTGGAAGATAGGATCGAATGGAGAGATTATGCTCATTAATCTGAAAAAGGGATGGAGCGTCATTCAGGATGTTTATGGAGGGTCAAGATGAATAAGTTAGGTATCTTTATGAACTTCTGGGAGAGGGACTGGAACGCGGATCACAAAAAGTATATCAAAAAGGCGGCAGGCATCGGGTTCGACGTCTTGGAATTTCAGGCGCAGCCGTTACTGGAAATGAGCGACGACCATATCCGGGAACTGCGGAAGACCGCGGACGACGCGGGGATAGAGCTGACTTACAGCCTCGGCCTGGACAAGCGTTATGATGTGTCCTCACTCGATGAGGAGGTTCGTCTCGGCGGCGTCAGGTATCTGCAGAATATCATCCGCAAGATAGCGGTCGGCGGCGGAACGCTCCTCTCAGGCGTCAGCTACGCGGGCTGGGGGACGCCGGACGGCATGGGGGACAGCAAACAGCCTTATTGGGAGCAGAGCGTCAAGAGCATGAAGGAGATCATCAAGGTCGCCGAGGCGTGCGGCGTGACGTATTGCGTCGAGGCGGTCAACCGGTTTGAGACCTGCCTGATCAACACGGCGGAGGAAGCGCTGGCTTATGTGGAGGAAGTGGGCAGCAAAAATATCGGCATTCTGCTGGATACCTACCATATGAATATCGAGGAGAACCATCTGGGAGATGCGATCCGCCTGGTAGGGGCGGAAAGGCTCAAGAGTTTCCATACGGGGGACAACAACCGGCAGGCGCCCGGGCGGGGCCATATCGACTGGGATGAAGTGTTCGGGGCGCTGGCGGAGATCGGCTATAAGGGGCGCATCGTTTCCGAACCGTTCGTCATGCAGGGCGGGGAGGTGGGCCGCGATGTCCATGTCTACCGCGACCTGATCAGGAATCCCAGCGAGGAGGCGATCGACGCCGAAGCGAAGTATTTGCTCGATTTTGAGAAATCCATGCTCAAAAAATACCATATGGAGTAAATATCATATGGAGTAAATATCATATGGAGTAAAGAAGGCCGGCGACAATAGGATCTTCGAGCGCGTCACGGGCGTGAGGTTGCGCCGGTACAGGAAGGACTGGCAGGCCGGGTCCCGGACGGGGACGGTTCCGGTAAAAGTGCCATTATGAAGACACGTGTAACGGTACCGCCGAACCGTCAGAACCGGGCAGTATATTCCGCGTCAATACGTTTATCAGCGACCGGGGAAATTTTGACCGCGTGATGTGGATCAGAGGCATGACAGCGGTCGCGAACTGCGGGAATTAAGGATGCGCTGGCGGAGGAGCCGTAAGAAACAGTGCAGGGTTGAGCTGGCAGGGAAATGATGAATGCGGAGTGCCATGCCGTTTTCCGGCCACGGCCAGATCGGAACGATATACCTTTTGATCAGAAACGCGAAACATTGAAATCTTTAGTAGTTTGTCCCCTTTTTTGAAAAATTTGGGGAATTATAACGGGAATTTTATAAAAAAGGGCTCTCAGAAACCGCAAAAAATGAGAATTAGAAATTCCGGTACCTATGGTAGCACAGAGGAGGCGTAACCACGATGAAAGATGTTATGGAACTGAGAGCAACAATCGCGCAGGACGCGAAGGAAAGGAACCTGGCGGACAGGGAACTGCGCATCCGGTGCCTTGAGAAGGCGGAGGCCCTTCCCAGAGGAGAGACCGCCAGAGGAGAGACCGTGCTGCCGGGAATCATGGAGTATCTCCGGCTATATGGCAAGGATTTTCTGCCGTATGTGTGTCCGG
>CAYYHX010000375.1:0-1822 GCA_964471835.1 uncultured Hungatella sp. | reverse complement strand
GAGGTAGTCTATCACAGGCACATATATTTGTCAATTAGATTTTCAAAAAAATTCAGGGATTCATAGAGACAATGAAATGGAAAAAAGAGAATATATTCCAAAGCATTGTTTGGTCCTTCCGCAGTTTTTCCTTTTCCTCCCCCAGCGTTTGGAACAGCCGGGTGATCTCTTCATAACTCATTGGCTGATTCTTTTCTGGATTGGAAGCTGGGCGAGTACCAGTCCGGTAGCGGTATCAACGGCATTCAGGAGCATAGGCGCCCTGCCGCACGGATCGCTTTCCCGTCAATCGCCGGATGAAGACCCTTCGTCTCCAAAATCTCACCGGCCCCTTCGATGAACGCGTAAAGGAAATTCCGTTCCGTCTTTCCAACCGGTTCCCTGCCCAGATAGGTTCCCTACCCAGATAAGATGTTGGGGACCATTTCAAAAGGATGATCCGCAAAACATCCTCCCAATCTCCGCCCAACGGTTTTTTCCAACTGTCCGGGCACAGATCCCATACGGCTTTTGAAAAGCCGTACTCCCATACCTCAATATCCGTGACCGTCACTTTCTTCTTATTTGTCCGGACGACCCCATCCGGAGTAATGATGCCGATGTAGGTATCCACGGGCTGCGGGTATTTCTTTCCGGGAACACGTTTAGAGGTACGTTTGTAGAGATAATATGCATCTCCCTTCTTCTTGATCGTAGTCCCACGCGAACGGTAAGCCTGGACCCAGTCCGGGTATGTTACAGGTGTTGCAGGCATACTATCTTCCTCCTTTCCGTATAGGTAGCGCATGCCTATACCATAATGATAGTATACCTCTATAAGAGAAAAAAGTCAGGGGACAACCCTGATGCCAGCAGCCACCGCAAATGCGCACCGTCTTCACGTCCCGCGCCCGATGCAGACCGTCAGCCCGTAGACTTCCCGGACGCCCATTCCGATAAGAATGCGCGCGCAGGCTTCCAGCGTACTGCCCGTGGTATAGATGTCGTCCACAAGCATGACCGTGCGAACTCCCTCCGGCAGCCGGCCCGCCGCGAACGCCTGCCGCAGATTGTGAAGACGCTCTGCCGGGTTCAGCTCCTTCTGGGGCCGCGTCTTCTTCGTCCGCTTCAGAGCCTGCGGACAGACCGGAATGCCCAGTTCCGCGCCAACACGGCTGGCCAGGATCTCCGCCTGGTTATAACCGCGGGTGCGCATACGGGAGGAATGGATCGGGACCGGGACAAGCAAATCAGGTCCCACCCGCAGGATCTGCCTGCCGAAACGACGGCAGATGGCCCTGCCGTAGAAATCCAGGTACTCGCGCCTGTTCTTGTATTTGACAGCCACCATGGAAGATCGGGCGGCCTCATTGTAATTCAGAAGCGCGAAATTGCGCCGGAAACTCTTGGGATGGCGCATACAGTCGCCGCAGCACTCTGCCACGCCGCTTTCCAGCTGTTTGCCGCACACCATGCAGACCGGCTGACGTACCGGAGAGAGCTTCTTCACACACTCCGGACAGATCAATTCCCCGCGCGGCAGGACGATCCCGCCGCAGACCGGGCAGCGGCGCGGGAAGACAAAACCTGTAATTGTCTCCCGCAGATCTTCCGGCCGTCTTATTTTTCCTGTACCTCCCCCAACGCCTTTCGGCTGTTTCATTTTTCCTGTATCTCCCCTCAAGCTTTCCGGCTGCCTCATTTTTCCTGTATTTCCCCCAAACCTTCCGGCTATCTCATTCCCCCGCACCTCTCCCAAACCTTCCGGCTGTCTCATTCTCCCATACTCCCCCATCTTTTCACTTGACTCACAACCGGTTCGGGCGGCACTTTTGTCCTCCCT
>CAYYHX010000374.1:0-1840 GCA_964471835.1 uncultured Hungatella sp. | reverse complement strand
CCTGAAACCGATAAGAGAAGGTATCCACACAGGATTTGAGGCGGAACAGGACATTTCCGTTCTCATCCGTGTAATCCGTAAAAACATTCGCATCATTTTCCAGGAGGATCCATTTCTTAAGACCCACTCGATCTTATCGCTGTTTTCCGCATTCATGGTCGTTCCCAATTTTCTCCGATCATTCGCAACTTCGCGATTTCAGTTCTTTTCCTGTCCCTGCGTACCGGCCGATCCGTCAGAGAAACTCCTGCCCGCGGAACACCCGCCTGGCGTTGCCCCGCTCCAGCCGGGTATGAAAGCGCCACGCGTCATTCTTCTCCCCGGCCTTCCGCTGGCGGTTCTCCTCCTTCAGCATCTGCTCCAGCCGCGCCACGGCTTTCTGCTTGTTGGCATACTGGCTGCGCTCCTCAGTGCAGACGACCGCCTGACCGGTGGGAAGGTAAATGGCCCGGACGCCGCTCTCCACCTTATTCACATTCTGCCCTCCCTTGCCGCCCGAGCGGAACGTCTCAAATACCACCTGTTCCGGATCGAATTTCGCCATGGAGGAGACAGGGCAGACGCTGAAATCCAGAAACCAGTTCTTCCGCCGGTGTTCCGGACGGTAGGGACTCTGGCAGACCCACTGGATCGACCCGGTATAGTCCGAGAGGTCATTCTCCGAGTAAAGCCGCACCGAACGATAGGTTCCTTCATAATACCCGGGCGACGTATCCAGCACAGTCACCTGATAATTGTTCTGCAGATAGGTCAGAAACTTCGCCACGCCAAGCTCGCATTCCGCCGGCCCCTGACCCGAACTGATCTGATAAATCATCCCTTCACTCCTCTCCCGCCTTGAAGTTATAGAGCGGCGTCCACCGCTCCAGCACGTCCGCCGTCGGCGCGATCTGCGCGAGAATTTCCTCCACAGGCTTGTAGGCCATGGGACACTCGTCCAGCGTTTCGCGGCTGACGGAGGTGGTATAGACACTTTTCATCTCCTTCTTATACTGCGACAGGGTAAAAGACTGCCTGGCCTCCGCGCGGCTCATGAGCCGTCCGGCGCCGTGGGGAGCGGAATTGTTCCACTCCGCATTTCCCTTGCCCCGGCAGAGCAGGCACCCGTCGCGCATATTCATCGGGATCAGGAGTCTCTCTCCCGCCTTCGCGGACACAGCCCCTTTCCGCAGGATCCTTTCCTCCAGATCAATGTAGTTGTGAACGCTGCTGAAGCGGTCCTCAGCGTCCCACTTCATCCCCCGGACGATCTCATCCGCGATGGCACGGCGGTTCAGGGCGGCGAAGTCCTGAACGATCGCCATGTCGTGAAGATAATCTTCAAGCAATTCGCCTTCAGCCCAGGCCAGCTCATAAGGCGTACCCGCAGGACACTCACGGAAGGCCGCCTCCTGGTAATACTGCGCCGCTTCCAGCCCCAGCCGGCGGCTGCCGGAATGGATGATCAGCCACAGGCCGCCGTCCTCCCCCCTGTCCAGTTCGATAAAATGATTTCCGCCGCCCAGGGTCCCGATGCTGTGGAGGGCTTTGTCCGCCTGAATATGCCTGGCGCAATGCAGAGAATCCAATTCCGCCTGCTCCGCGAAACGGTGAGGCTTTTCACGCACAGCGGAGCCCGCCGGAACATTTTCCCGGATGATTTTATCCAATTTCTGCATCTCGGGCCGCCGTCCGGCGACGCGCAGCGCCTCCATCCCGCAGCCGATATCAACCCCTACCAGGCCAGGAGCCGCTTTGTCCCCGACGGTCATGGTGGTCCCCACCGCGCAGCCCTTGCCGGCGTGGACGTCCGGCATGATGCGGATACGGCTGCCTTCCGAGAGCGGGCTTGCGCAAAGCG
>CAYYHX010000373.1:0-1842 GCA_964471835.1 uncultured Hungatella sp. | reverse complement strand
ACAGGGTGCCGTCACACCCCTCGCCCTTTAACGCCGGCTGTACGTCTTGACTACTGGGTACCGTACACGGAACGACTGCTGTCTTTTCATCCGTCAACCGCCTTACGGCACCGTTCATCTCACCCTCCGAGGCCCACTCGTTCTGACTGGCATCGCCCGTATCCCACCGTCCCGGACTCTCTGCAGACCGTTCTCAGAACGCAACTCCCTCTTCATCGGTTTCAATGTAATATTAAAGTCATTTCCGGAAAATGTCAACCGGAAATTCAGTTCCTTTTACCGCTGCTTCAGTCACTACTTCAGCCATTCTTTCGCAACTTCGACCGTTCCTTTCTGCGCTCAGCAGATCCCGATTCGGTTTATGGTTCCGCGCTCTCCTACCGAACGGCCTCCCCGATCGCCTCTGAAAAGGTCGGGTGCGGGTAGATCACACCGGCGAGCTGCCTGAGCGTCAGTCCGTTCACGATCGCCGTGGTGAACTGGCTGATCATGTCCGTCGCGCGCGCGCACATCATCTGCGCGCCAAGGATCTTCTGCGTCTCTTTCTCAGCGACGACTTTGATGAAGCCCCGCTCCTGGTCGGATAGCACGGTCTTCCCGTTGGCGGACATGGGGTATTTCTTCACGATCACGTCGATGCCCTTCTGCTTCGCCTCGTCCTGCGTCAGCCCGACGCTGGCGATCTCCGGATCGGTATAGACGCAGCCCGGAATACACGTCACATCATACAGCTTCTCCGCTCCCGCCATGCAACGGACCGCATTAACCGCCTGGGCGGTCGCGGCGTGCGCCAGCATGGCACCTCCAGTCACATCGCCGGCCGCATAGATGTTCTCCACGCTGGTGCGGCCGTCCGCATCGGTCACGATCTTCCCGCGCTCCGTCTCGACGCCGAACCCGTCCGCGAACAGCCCCGCCGTGCAGGCCCTGCGCCCGGTCGCGATCAGGATTCCTTCCGCCGCTTCTTCCTTTTCCGCTTCTTTTTCCGTATAATGGCAGATGAGTTTCCCGTCCCCGCGCCGCTCGATGCTCCCGACGCGCGCTCCGGTGTGGATCTCCACGCCCCTCTTTTTCATGATCATTTTCAGATTCTGAGAGATTTCTTTGTCAAAATTTGCCAGAATCTGATCCAGAAACTCGATCACGACCACCCGGCAGCCGAGCGCGTTGTAGATGGACGCGAATTCCATGCCGATCACGCCGCCGCCCACGATGATCAGGTTATGATAAACGTCTTTCTTATCCAGCATCCCGTCGCTCGTCTCCACGTCCGCGAGATCCGCGCCCGGAATCGGGGGAAGAGCCGGCTCAGAACCGGTCGTGATCAGGATCTTCTCCGCCTTAAGCTCCTGTGTTCCGTCCACCAGCACCGTGTGGCTGTCCGTAATCACGGCCGTCCCCTGCACGACCGCAACTTTGTTCTTCTTCATCAAGGACGCGATCCCGTCCCGCAGCTTTTGGACCACTTCATCTTTCCGCCGCTGGATCTGTTCCATATCATAGGCCGGATCTTTCGTAGAAATGCCAAATTTCTCCGCGTCCCGGATCTGCGCGAACAGATGGGCGGAGTGAAGGATCGTCTTTGTGGGAATGCAGCCACGGTTAAGGCAGGTCCCGCCCAGTTCCCGTTTCTCCACCAGTACCGTCCGCATTCCCAGTTTCGCCGCCTCGACCGCCGCCATGTACCCGCCGGGACCCGCGCCGATCACGGCCAGATCATATTGTTCACTCATCGCTATTTCCCTTTTCCGTTTCTATGCGTCAAATTTATGATACACATCGGCCGTCCGCGTCATGAAACAGCTTCTAAGAACCACGACCGGATATCTTCCCGTATCCCGT
>CAYYHX010000372.1:0-1871 GCA_964471835.1 uncultured Hungatella sp. | reverse complement strand
TTTCTCAACTTCATGTGAATAGGTCATGTTAAGACTCCTTTCAATAAGTAATAATCGTGAAGTATTTTGTTAAAAATATCACATCATACTTGCGTTTATTTTCTCACAAAATCTTCTGTTCGTCCAGTGCTTTTTTTACTTTTTATCGACTTATCCCGCCCTTTATCCTGTCTCCCGCCCGCGGACAGCATCCGTTCATTCACCATTCGGTCAATTTCTTCCTCACTGTATCCCATCTCGCGGATTCTCTGCCTGCGCCTCGCACGGCGGAGAGCCTGCGCCTCGCGCTCCTTCTTCTGCCTGCGCCACAGCAGGAAGGCGGTACAGCATACGGCCGCCGCAAGCAGGAGCACAAAGAGTACAGGCGCCCGGATGGCAGGCGCTGTTCTTTCCTGCCTCGATACGGCGCCTTCTCCCCGCTTCGCCTGTTCTTCCTGCCCCGATACGGCGCCTTCCCCCCACTCCGCCGAGTCTTCCTGCCCCGATACGGCATCCTCTCCCTTTCCGGCGCCTTCTGCTCCGGCCGCGTTCCCCGTCTCCAGAAGCGATACCGGCACGGGTTCCGTGGAAAAATGCAGGTTCCGCGCACAGATATAGACACTCCCGACCTGCCTGTTCTGATAGGTATAGATCAGCCGCGCCAGAGCCGTCTTCGGATGATCCGCCGTCAGTTCCATGTCCACGGTCCTGGTCAGATCGGAAAAAGACGCCCCCAAAGGCAGCGTCACGCACGCGTCTTCTTCCAGGTAAAGCTCGGACGCCTGATAGAAATCCCCATCCTTTTCGATTCCTTCCTGTTCGGAAAGATATTTTTCCTGTTCCGCCGCCCGGATATTCTGAAAGGACGCGAATCCAAACTCGATCAATGTCTTCCCGTCGATATAATACTGGGGCTGTGTTCCCTTGAGAATCACGGAAATCACGCCCCGCCCGTCCCGGACCGCGTATGTCACAAGGGTGTTCCCTGCCATGGATGTATATCCTGTCTTGCCGGCCACCGCCCCTTCCACGTAATATCTGCTGGAGGGATCCTTCGCCGTGAGGATCTTATGCTCCATCGCGATCGTCAGCCCTTCCGGGTTGTTAATCGTCGCCGGCAGCTCATACGTTCTGGCGGAACCGGCGGCAAGCACCGTTTCATTGGCGAAAGCCGCCCTGGCGATCAGCGCCATATCATAAGCCGTCACATACTGCTCCTCGTCATTTAAGCCAGAAGGATTAGCAAAATGGCTCTCCGTACAGCCGATCTCGGCGATCTTCTCATTCATCATCGCCGCAAATCCCTCACGGCTCCCGGCCACATGTTCCGCGAGGGCGTTCGCCGCCTGGTTGCTTGAACGCAGAAGCAGCGCGTGCAGGCAGTCACGCACGGTAAGGACATCCCCCTCCTCCAAAGAAAGGGAATTGCCGCTGCCCGCTTCCACATCATAAACCGCATCATGGGAAAATGTTACATTTTCGTCGAGTGAAGCGTGTTCCGCCGCCACGAGAGCCGTCAGAAGTTTTGTGATGCTGGCCGGCGGATAGGCCACATGGATGTTCTGCCCAAAAAGAACGGCGCCGGAATTCTCATCCATCGCGATCCCCGCCTCCGCCTGGATCCCCGTATCGGACGGCCATGCCGGCGCCGCGGGAACCGGCTGCCCGGTACTTATCAAAATACACAAAAATGCCAGCAGGAACACGACTGCCCTGCTGCGCTTATTGGCCTTCTCCATTCCGTCAATCTCTCCAAAGTTTCCGCCTGCATTACTGTATCACTCTTCTTACTGTCATAATACTTCGGTAAGTTGCCGACCCTACGACGATGCCGACGCTGGAATTGCTGGCATGGACGATCTGGCCGTTGCCGATGTACAGGGCCACATGCC
>CAYYHX010000371.1:0-1872 GCA_964471835.1 uncultured Hungatella sp. | reverse complement strand
TCAAGCAGTTTCTTCTTCCGCGTGATATCGCCGCCGTAACATTTCGCCAGCACGTCCTTGCGCATGGCCTTCACCGTCTCGCGGGCGATGATCTTGCTGCCGATCGCCGCCTGGATCGGGATCTCGAACAGGTGCCTGGGGATCTCCTCTTTCAGCTTCTCGCACATTCTGCGCCCCCTGTCGTAAGCCGAATCCGCGTGAACGATAAAAGAGAGCGCGTCGATATACTCATGATTCACCAGGATGTCCAGTTTCACCAGCTCCGACCGCTGGTAGCCCTTCACCTCATAATCCAGCGACGCGTAACCCCGTGACCGGGACTTCAGCGCGTCAAAGAAATCGTAAATGATCTCGTTCAGAGGCAGGTCATAGCGCAGGATCGCTCTTGTCGCTTCCATATATTCCATCCCCAGATACACGCCCCGGCGCTCCTGGCACAGCTTCATGATCGCGCCCACATACTCGGTCGTTACCATGATCTCAGCGCTGGCGACTGGCTCCTCCATATAGTCGATCTCCGCCGGATCCGGCATATTGGAAGGATTCGTCAGCTCGAGCATCTCGCCGTTCTTCTTATAGATCCGGTAGATCACGCTCGGCGCGGTCGTCACCAGATCCAGGTTATACTCCCGTTCCAGCCGCTCCTCGATGATCTCCAGATGGAGAAGGCCGAGGAAACCGCAGCGGAAACCGAACCCCAGGGCCACCGACGTCTCCGGCTCATAGAACAGCGATGCATCATTCAGCTGCAGCTTCTCCAGCGCGTCCCGCAGGTCGCCGTACCGGGCGCCGTCCGCCGGGTAGAGACCACAGTAGACCATCGGTGTAACCTTTTTATACCCTGGCAACGGTTCCGCGCTGGGCCGGTTCGCATCGGTAATCGTATCGCCAACCGTCGTATCCCTCACATTCTTAATGCTGGCCGCGATGTATCCTACCATGCCGGCACTCAGCTCCTCGCAGGGTATGAGCTGACCCGCTCCGAAATACCCCACCTCCACGACTTCCTCTTCGGCCCCGGTCGCCATCATGCGGATCACCGTGCCTTTCCTCACCGTGCCGTCCATGACACGGCAGGAAACGATGACGCCCTTATAGGAATCATAGACGGAATCGAAGATCAGGCAGCGCAGCGGCGCGTCCGGATCTCCCCTGGGCGCGGGAATCTTCTCCACGATCGCCTCCAGCACATCTTCCACATTCTGTCCCGTCTTGGCGGAAATACGCGGCGCGTCATGCGCCTCCAGTCCGATCACGTCCTCGATCTCGGCCGCCACGCGGTTCGGATCCGCACTGGGCAGATCGATCTTGTTGAGTACCGGAAAAACCTCCAGATTGTGATCCAGGGCAAGATAAACATTTGCCAGCGTCTGCGCCTCGATCCCCTGCGCCGCGTCCACGACCAGCACGGCTCCGTCGCAGGCCGCCAGGCTCCGGGAAACTTCATAATTAAAGTCCACATGTCCCGGCGTGTCGATCAAGTTGAAAATATACTCCTCGCCGTTCTTCGCCTTGTACACGGTGCGGACGGCCTGGGCCTTGATCGTGATGCCCCGCTCACGCTCCAGTTCCATGTTGTCAAGCACCTGGGACTGCATCTCGCGGCTGGTAAGCAGGCCGGTCATCTCGATGATGCGGTCCGCCAGTGTGGACTTGCCGTGGTCGATGTGGGCGATGATGCTGAAGTTACGGATCCTGCTCTGATCTATCGATGGCATATATTCTAATTCCTTTCCCTGCCGCGCGGCCACATCAGATTCCGCGCCCGCTTCGCCGGCATACTCCGGAGTCTTTTCCTGTCGCCTGCCGGTTTTCTATACCAAATGTTTTCTATTCCCATGCCTTATTCCCATGCCTTCATTCCCATGCCTT
>CAYYHX010000370.1:0-1875 GCA_964471835.1 uncultured Hungatella sp. | reverse complement strand
CCGCGATCTTGCGGATGATATTCTGCAGATACCTGACGCCGCCGAGACGGACCCCCTCATCGAGTGAGGACACATCATAACGCTTGTCCAGGCCGAGGCTGTAAGTCAGCTCTATCCCCGCGTCGTCCGCGGTCTTCCGCAGTTCCCGGATATGGTCGTCGCTCATTTCCAGTAACGGCTGCGCCTGAAATTCCAAGACGTCGAACCCGATGCCGGCCGCCTTTTTGATATACTTTTTGTGATCCGCGTTCCAGTCCCTCTCCCAGAAGTTCATAAAGATACCTAACTTATTCATTTTGACCCTCCTGATTTTTTCAATAAGTCCGCCTGCGGTTTCCTGAATCCTCAGATCAGGATCTCCGTATAGCCCGGATACTTGGTCAATGCTTCCCGGACACGCCTGGTCTGATCGCCGCCGGCAATGACAACATGGTGCCGGAACCCCTACTCTGCCATATGGCGGAGTTTCGTCTGAAGGCCGTCCAGCCGCACAACGCCGTATGTCCCGAAATATCCCGCATCGACTTTGATATCCATAACCTGCGCTTTCTCAATGAAAAACCGCACTTCGCCGTTTTCCGTGCGCATCCCGCAGATCGTGACCGGCCCCGGTTTGATACGCCCCGCATTGACGCCCCATGAGCAGTTTTCGCCCTGAGTCTTGACAAACATCTTATGTTCTTCCATATGGCCGGGCGCCGCCATGAGATTGATCGGAAGCGGCCCGCAGTGGAACAGGATGCACTTATCGGGGTCGTCTCCGTAATTGTTGTTCACGTCAAGGCACCCCGCGCCCGCGCCGGAAGCCAGCGTCAGCGCGGCGACCGGCGCGTCGGAGACATCGGAAATCTTCCGGATCTCCCTCTCCCACTCCGCGATCCGCGCATCGTCCTCACCGATGCGCTCCATGCGCTCAAATACTTGTGTCAGGTCCAGCGTCTCTACATCCGCGCCGCGGCGCTCAAGCGCACTCTCGTCAAAACGCACGCTCTTAAATGACGTCGTCCTGGCCCCGATCACGCCGATGCGCAGATGGCGCATACGGCTGACGATCCTGCAGATGGCGATGAAATCCGAAAGTTCCGCGGCAAATGCCTTACTGAACGGATGCATGACAAACGGCTCGCCGGAAACAAACGGGATACCCATCTGTTTCAGGACCGAGCATAATCCGAGTTTGCCGCAGAACGCGTCTCTCCGGTTCGCAAAATCCAGTTTGCCGGGTTCATCCGGATAAGCCTGCAGCAGAATGGGAACCCTGACGTCTTTGATCGCTTCTTTGATGCCGTTCTCATCGCCGAAATTCGGCAGACAGATGATCAGGCCCTCATATTCCCCCGCATGTTCTTCCAGGAAACCCGCAAATGCCTCGCCCTCCGCTCTTGTTTCCACAGCGCCGAAGCGTGTCAGCCCGGGGTCAGACATCAGCGCCTCTGCCCCGGCGCGCTCTACCGCCTCCGCCATCTCCTTCCTCGCCGACTCAATGACGGAACTCGGGAAGAACCCGCGGTTAGCAACTAATACAGCCAGCTTCATTGAAAATCTCTCCTTTTTCGTTTCATTGTCAGGCTTTTCTCCTCATCTCCCGAAACGGTCGGGAAACAGCAGAACCTTATGATACCGGATATTTTCGGTATAACTTCCCTTCCCAGCCGGCCAGAACCCCGGATGTACACGCCCCGGTGCGGTGCGCCGCGTCCACCTTTTTATTCTCCTGCGGGGTCGCGTTCTTTTCGTCCTTTCCTTCCTGCCGGATCCACACTGCCATCTTCCCTTTGCCGCGGTTGTTCCACAGGTAGTAAGGGACGGCCGTGAACCGCCTCCCGTCCGTACAGGCCCCGGTGATCACCGGCACCCGTCCGCATACCTCCTTTT
>CAYYHX010000369.1:0-1875 GCA_964471835.1 uncultured Hungatella sp. | reverse complement strand
CTGTTCCATGATGATAAACTCTCCACAGCGTTACTGTTCAAACGGCGCATTTCCGACGCGTGACTTTATCATACCAAAATATGACAAAAATGTAAAGATTATATTACTTTTTTTTAGAATTTCGCGCCGCAATCAGTACCTTGCCCAAATTACGCATTCCCCGCATTGACATTCGATACCAGCAGAACCGCGCTGTTTCCTTCCATTGGCAGTTCCACGCAGCCGCTCTCAACCGGATAGTACACGGGCAAGGCATCAGCCGCGGCATTATCGCCGGCTGTGCCGGCCATCCCGCACCCACTAATGGCATTATCCGCGGCATCATAACCGATGTCAATGGCCATTCCGCACCCATCGGCACCAACTGCGGCAGCATAGCCTGCCGCGCCGGTCACAAGCGCCCGCGTCAGGCGGCTCCCGTCCTCAATCCCGATCTGCCACACCGGGATCTTCACGGTCCGCGGCGCGGCGCTGTTGTTCACCACGACCACACAGCGGTTATCCGCGTCAAAACGCCCGTAAGCAATCAGCTGCCGGTCAGCGGCCAGCTTCTTTAAGGAACCTTGGAGCAAGGCGGAATTCTTGTGGTGCAGGCCGATCACGCAGCGGTGGAACCCGATCAGTTCCTGATCCTCCCGGCCCCAGGGATAGGTGCGCCGGTCGTCCGGATCCGTCCAGCCGCAGAGTCCGGCCTCGTCCCCATAGTAGACCGTGGGCGCGCCGGGCCAGGTCATCTGCACCAGCACCGCCTCGCGGAAGACCTCCTTGTGAACGTCCTTCTCCGCAGCCTCCGGTCCCTTTGCAGCGATACGCCCCGGCGTCCGGTTGGTGCGGGTCAGGAACCGGGAGTGGTCATGGTTCGACAGCTCGTTCATGGATGTGAGGATCGACGGCATCGGCATCCGGCTCATACAATAGAACATGGAACGGAAAAATGCCTCCCCGTCCCCATACAGGTTCGGATCATATTGATCGCTGTGCTTATCCATGCCGGTCAGGAACCAGGTCAGCGGATCCATGAAAGCGTCGTAATTCATGACCGTATCCCACTCATCGCCTGCCAGCCAAGGCGCAGGATCGCCGTAGTGTTCCGCCAGGATCAGCGCATCCGGGTTGGTCTCCTTCACGACCCTGCGGAAATCCTTCCAGAACTTGTGGTTGAATGCGCTGCTGTGTCCCAGATCAGCGGCTACATCCAGCCGCCAGCCATCCACGTTATACGGCGGGGAGACCCATTTGCGGGCAACTTGCAGGATATACGCGCAGAGCTGCGGCGATTCCTCATAATTCAGCTTCGGCAGGGTATCGTAACCCCACCAGCCTTCGTAGGAGCCGTTGTCCGGCCAGGCGTCTGGCTTTCGGAAACGGAAAAACGTACGGTAAGGGCTGTCGGCAGACGCATACGCGCCCGGCTCATACTGCCCCGAAGCGCCGTAAATGTTCTCTCTGTCCAGCCATTTGTTGAAAGAGCCGCAATGGTTGAAGACACCATCGATGATGACGCGCAGACCCTTCGCATGGGCCTCCCGCACAAAATCCGCAAAGAACCGGTCGCTGGCTTCCAGATTCTCCTCCGACGCCGTTCGGATGCGGTACATCGCTGCGCAGCTGTTTCCGCTCTCCCTGCGACTTCTACTTTCTTCTCCGGCGTCTCCATTCTCCCTGCGACTTCCGTTTTCTTCTCTGCTTCCGCCCTCTCCGCAGCTTCCGTTTCTTCCATCGTCTCCGCTCTCTCCGCTGCTGCCGTTTCTTCCATCGTTTCCGCCCTCTCCGCAGCTTCCGTTTCTACCGCTCTTCCCGCCATCCCCGCCAGCGACAGGTTCCCCGCCGTCTTTCACGATTTTAGCATAGTGCGGATCGATGTGGTCGTAATCC
>CAYYHX010000368.1:0-1877 GCA_964471835.1 uncultured Hungatella sp. | reverse complement strand
TCCTGGCTGTAATGCCCGCGGATAAATTCCTGCGTCCTCTCGCTCAGCGCCCGGCAGCTTTCCGGACTCCGGTAGATCGTGCAGACGGCTTCCGCGAACGCCTCCGCCTGATCGGCGATCACCATCACGTCCTCCGCCCGGGGAATCCCCTCCGCGCCGACCGACGTAGTAACGACGGCGGCTCCATTGTAAAGGGCCTCCACAACCTTGCCCTTTACTCCCGCGCCGTAACGCAAAGGCACGACAACCAGCCTCGTGGTATCATAAAGCCGTGTCAGTTCCTCATCGCTGACAAATCCCTTGACCACGACGCCGGGAACCGTCTGCTCCAACGCCCGGATCTCGTCCGTTACGCGCGATCCCGCCACATAGAACTTCGGCGGCTCGCACTCCGACTCGCTCATGATGCCTGCGATCCGCGGATAAACTTCCTTTACGAACCACAGCACCGCGTCCGCATTCGGCGGATGGGCAAATCCGCCCACGAACAGGATCCCCTCCCGCCCGGCAAAATCCTGCGGGATATTGTCCCGGAATTCATCATATACATAAGCCACGATACTCTTGACCGGAATGTCCGCGTCCTCATTTTTAATCTCATCCCGCTCCACGATGGACGGATAATAAGACATGTCAACCTTATGGAACAGCGACATCTCGATGCCTTTCCAGTATTCGGCTTCTTCGTGGTGCTTCGGATCCATGGTCAGCCCGTACTCGCGGCTTTCACGCAGATAATGCAGATCATGCCCGTAGTAAATCAATTTGATATCCGTGTTTTCCCGCAGATAATCCACATACTTGATGGCGATATGGGGCCTGTTCAGGTAAGCAATGGAAATATCCTTGTGGTGGGCGTCGATCCAGTCCCAGATGCCCGCCTCATACTCCGGTCCGTACAGAACCTCGATGCCCATCTGCCCCAGCGCCGTAGTGTATGGTTCCTCATGGGCGAAATTATCCCCCAGGAACTTGACCGCAAAACCGTGCTTCAGGAACATCTTCAGATACTGGAAGGTCGTCTTTGATCCGGCATCCTTATCAAAAGTAGGCACATAGTGATCGATTACCAGGATGATGTCCTTCCCCATGCTGCGCTCACGGGCGCGGAACGGATCGGGATTGCCGGTATTCTCGCACTGGTTCTTCAGTTCTTCGGCCCATTTTTCCTTCAGCTTTTCCGTATTCTCCGTCTGATAACGCTTGAGGCCGCTGCCCTGCACGTCGGTTCCGTTGGAAATGCCCTCGTAATGGATCACTTTCGAGAGCGGCTGGTATACGACCCGGTACCCGGCTTTCCGCACCGCAAACGCCAGATCCGAATCCTCACAGTAAGCCGGCGCGTAGCGCTCGTCGAAGCCGCCGATCTGTTTCCAGAGATCGTTCGGCAGAAGGATCGCCGCACCGGAAATGTAATCCACATCTTTTACATAGTTATACTCCGGCTTGTCCGGATCATCGAAGCGCCCGTAATTCCAGCCGGAACCATCGCTCCAGATAATGCCGCCGGCTTCCTGCAGACGTCCGTCCGGATAGACCAGTTTGGAGCCGGCCATGCCGATCGTCTCATCGGAATGGATCAGGTTCACCAGAGAGGAGAGCCATCCATCCGTCACCTGCGTATCATTGTTCAGAAACATCAGGTAACGGCCCCTGGCCTTCTTCGCCGCCTGGTTGCAGTTTTTCAGAAATCCCTGATTGGTCTCGTTCCGGCTCACGGTCACGCCCTGCACATAGCGCTCGATGTGCGATGTGGCGTCGGTAGACACGTCGTCGGCGATGATAACCTCGTAGGACACACCCTTCGTGTGTTCCAGGATGGAAAGCAGGCAGGCGTAGGTATAGCTGACCTGGTTATAGCACGGAATGATAACCGA
>CAYYHX010000367.1:0-1877 GCA_964471835.1 uncultured Hungatella sp. | reverse complement strand
CGTTTGCGGAAATTCTGCACCAGGAGGATGGACAAAAGCATACGGATCATATAGTTTGCGGCTACCAGCGGCTTCAGATAACTCTCGCCGCCCATGCGCGGCGCGATGGACACCGGCACCTCGGCTACCTTCGCCCCCTGCTTCAGCAGATAGGAAATCGTATCCGGCTCCGGCCCGTAATTCAGCCGCAGCGCGAACTCCTTGATCATCTGGCGGTTGAACATCCGCATACCGGAGGTGGGATCGGTCACCCGCACGCCCGTCGTCAGCTTTATGGCCGCCGACAGGAGCCGGCTGCCAAGTATGCGCAGAGGGGCATCCCCGTGAGAGCGATTCCTATAAGAACGGTCCCCGTAGCCTTCCATGTAGCGGCTGCCGATCACGATATCCCAGCCTTCCTCCATCTTCCTGCGCATCGGCTCGATGTATTCCGGCCGGTGCTGCCCGTCGCCGTCGAATTGGACCGCACAGTCATAGCCCTCCCGGCAGGCGTATTTCATGCCCGCCTGAAAGCAGCCGGCCAGCCCCAGATTCACCGGCAGATCCAGAAGAGGATAGCCGTGCTTGCGGCAGATATCCGCCGTGCGGTCGGTGGAACCGTCATTGACCACGATAAGATCAAATCCGGGACACACCCGCTTCAGTTCCTCCACCACGGTTTCAATATTCTCTTCTTCATTAAATGCGGGTATGATTACCAGTACCCTCTCAAGACGCGTCATACGCCGTCTCCCCGTCCTGTCCTTTGCCGCATCCGCATCCTTGCGCGCCTCCGCAAAGGTCATTCCAATATAATATCACAGATCAGATCCACGATCTCCGGCTCCAGATCCGCGTAGAGCGGCAGCGTCAGCACCTGCCCGGACACCCGTTCCGCCACAGGCGTATCCGCTCCGCCATACCGGTTCCTGTAACAGTCGTAACGGTTGATGCAGGGATAGAAATACTTGCGGGCGTGGATATCCCGCGCGGCCAACTCCCGAAAGACCGTGTCGCGATCCTTCCTGTATCCGTCGAATACTACCGGCATGTAGGCATAATTACAGCGTACCCTGGGATTCTCCGGACAGAGCCGGAGCCCCTTCACGCCGTCCAGCCGTTCGCGGTACCGTAACGCCAACGCTTTCCGTTTCCCGATCTCCCGATCCACATAGCGCAGATTGAGGAGTCCCATGGCCGCCTGGAACTCGTTCATTTTCCCGTTGGCTCCCACCGACTCCACACTCTCATAGCCGGTGATCCCGAAATTTTTCAGCTCATACAGCACAGGTGCCAGCGCCGGATCCCGGAACGCCACCGCGCCTCCCTCGATGCTGTGGAATACCTTGGTGGCATGGAAACTGAACATGGACGCATCGCCGTACTCCCCCACGCCGCGGCCATCGTACGTTTCCCCAAAAGCGTGAGCCGCGTCGTAAATGACCTTCAGCCCGTGACGCGCGGCAATCTCCCCGATCCGGTTCACATCACAGATATTCCCGTAGACATGCACCGGCACGATTGCCGTGGTCCTCTCCGTAATCAGCGCTTCCAGCCGGTCCGCGTCCAGCGTATAGTCCTGCGGATTAATATCGCAAAAGACCGGCGTCAAGCCATTTCGGACGATCGCATGGGTGGTGGAGGCAAAGCTGAACGGCGTGGTAATGACTTCGCCGCTCAGATTCATGGCCTGCAGCGTCAGTTCCAGCGCCATATGACCGTTGACGAACAGCTCCAGGTTCGGCGTATGCAGATACTGCTTCAGCTGCTCCGCGAACTGCCTGTGGTAATCACCCATATTGGTCAGCCACGCGCTCTCCCACACAGGCTTCAGCATCTCGATATATTCCTCAAGCGGCGGCATGGACGAGCGCGTCACCGCCACCGGATGATCCGGT
>CAYYHX010000366.1:0-1878 GCA_964471835.1 uncultured Hungatella sp. | reverse complement strand
GAAGAGGCTTCGGCCTCTTTCTTTTATTTTGCCAATTAAAATTTTACACTAACAATCTTGATCTTCTCTAAAGAAGCGACACAGCAGTAACAGTTCAGACACCCCCGTCGCCTACACAGCACGGTATTTCGCCCTCTTTGTGCAGCAGCCACGCATACCTCCGTTGTCTCTTCCGCGCTGCTTCGCTGCCGTACTGCTTCGCAGCCTGTACCATACTCTAACATATCCTGCCGGATTTGACAAGACGGCTCTCGGAATCCGAATAAAAAGATTCATGACTCAGCAGCGCGTTCCCGATCATTTCCGGAACAGGCGCTAATGCAAAGACGATTCCGGAATCAACCCAGGTCGATAGAGGAACGATCCAGAAATGCTCCAAGGATGATCTAAGGATGTTCCAAAGATGATCTCTAAGGATGTTCCAAAGATAATCTAAGAATGTTCCAAGGATAATCCAAGAACGATTCAAGAATAATCCAAGAACGCCCCAAGGAGATCTAAGAACGATTCATGGGCAGGGCAGTAGGCAGACATTCAAAAGAGCAGGCGCATAAATCTTCCGTCTTCTTCCAGTGCATACCCCGCCCCGCATGGCAGCCGGAAATCGTAGTAATCCCCGCGCGGCCGCGCAAAAGCCTCCATGATGGCCATGATCACGCCGCCGTGGACGATGAGCGCGCAGTCCCCCGCCGGCAGCGCCCTGTATGCCTGGACGCATCTGGCCGCGAATGCGAAGCGGCTCTCCCCGCCCGGAAAGGGCAGCGTGCCATAAGAATCGATCCAGCACTGATAGTCGGCGCGGCCATTGAGTTCCGCAAAGGACCGTCCCTCAAAGGCGCCGAAATCACATTCCCGAAAATCCCCGACGATCTCCGGTTCCATGCCGGGATAGAGTATGGCGGCGGTTTCCAGGCAGCGGCGCATGGGGCTGGAGAAAATGTGCGGGACCGGCGGGAACCGTTTCGTCCGAAGGTCGTCGATCCCTTCCGGGCAGAGCACCTCGTCGGAACGGCAGCCGATGTAGCGCCCTTCCAGGTTGCCGGCAGTCAGGCCGTGCCGTATGAGCAGCCTGGTCATTTGATGCGCACCCCGATCCCGCAGACCACCCGCGTCACCTGTTCAGATTCCCGCGCCAGGATGCAGAGGGCGCGCCCCACGGCCTCCCGCCACGCGCGGTCCTTCTCCTCTATGGGCACGATGCCGGCGCCGATCTCATTGGACACGACCACACAATCCGGCCGCTCGCGAAGAAGGCGCTCCGCCACGGCGGCCCCGTCTTCGCCGCGCGAAAGCGCCTTCCGGATCACCTCATGGAAATCCGTGATGATCTGCGCATCGGGATTCTCCCTGCGGGCCAGCTCCTCCTGCCCCTGAAAGGCCCCGCCAAGATACAGCTTCATAATTTTCCTCCGATCACAACCGCGGCCGGCATACTCAATTTTCCTCCGATCACAACCGCGGCCATCATACTCAGTTCACTCACCTGAATCAGCCATCCGGCAAGATCCCCCGTCACCCCGCCGAACGAGCGGCGCGCCATCCGCCGGTAGACGAGTACGCAGACTCCAAGCGCCAGCAGCGGCAGCGCGCCCTTCCATTTCAGCAGAAACATCCACGAGATAGCGCAGGCAGCCAGTACAGAAGCGCAGACGGCGACTGCCGTCTTCTTACGGACGGCGTTTGTAAAATGATCCAGCATCCCGCCCGGTCTGGCCGTCTTCCATGTGACCGACGTCCAGACGCCCGCGGTTCGGGAAGCCACAAAACACAGGGCAAGCGCCGGGGCGTCTTCGGCAGCTGCCTCCCCCAGAACCCCCGCAGAAAGCAGAAGATACAGACAGCAGGCCGTCACCGCGCCCGCTCCCACATGGCTGTCCT
>CAYYHX010000365.1:0-1880 GCA_964471835.1 uncultured Hungatella sp. | reverse complement strand
CCCGTTCACCGTCTGCACGCGCACGCGGTCATAATGCCACCTGTCTTCATCCACGGTCCACGCCTGCGCCCCCCGCAGTTCAAAGACCCAGTCCGCCAGCTGGCCCCCCGCCGCTTCCAGACGTTCCGCCACCTTGTGGCGCACATTGTAGGGGCAATACATCAGCAGATACCCGCCGCCGCCCGCGCCCAGAATCTTTCCCCCCAGCGCGCCCGCTCTCATGGCTTCCTCATACAGCTCATCAATCCTCGGATTCGAGATCCGGCTGCTCATGCGCTTTTTGCTCTGCCAGCTGTAATCCAGAAGCCTTCCGAAACTGTTCAGGTTCCCCTTCAGAAGCTCATCCTTCATGGCGTAGGCAAGGGCTTTCACCTCGCACATCGCGTCAAAAGCGTCCTTCTTCGTATAGTTTTCAACCTGATCCCGGATGATATTGGCGGACACATGGATGCCGCCGGTGTAGCACAGCAGCAGATTGTACTGCAGTTCATGGTAAATGTCTTTGCGGATCCGCAGCGGATTCACCACCACATCGTTCCGTCCGTGGAACTCGATAAAATTAAATCCGCCGAACGTGGACATATACTGATCCTGATAGCCGCCCTCGATTCCCAGATCTTCACGCTCCACCTGATAAGCCAGATCCGCCAGCGCATAGGCATCCGTTTCGACGCCCTTCCATTTCCCCATAGCCGACAGAAGGGCTACCATCACGGTGGAAGAAGTTCCCAGACCGGAGCCCGGCGGCGCGTCGCACTGAAGATAGACTTCACAGCCCTTCGTAATCTCCATGGCCTTCAGCGCGGCAGTCACCAGATCCAGCCGCCCGTCATAGACATAATTCTCTCTCGTGTTGTATTTGACGGTCATATCAAAGTCAAGGGAATGAACAATAATCTGCTCATCTTCCCGCGGAACAATGGAACAGTAGGCGTATTTGTTGATCGTACTGCCGATAACCGCGCCGCCCTGTTCCTCACAGAATGGCGCCACATCGGTTCCGCCGCCGCCGAAGCTGACCCGCAGCGGCGCCCTCCCCCGGATTACCATGTAATGTCCCCCCCTTTCTCCCTTTCCTCACTCGCACAGACGCCTGTTTACGGGCGGACGGCAACTAACTCCACAGGATATGATACAATATCCACTTTCCTCACTCCCGCAGCCGCCTGTCCCCAGGCGAACGGCAACTCCACAAGATTACCATGCAAGAACCCCTTTCTCCACATCGTCGATGAAGCGGAAATAGTCCTGCGGAATTCCGATGTCAATAAAATACCCGCTGCTGACCAGACCGCCGATCCGCTTCCCCCCGGCCAGCCACCGGGGTATCATCTCATTTTCCATCGACACCTTCTCTCCTTCCGGAATGCTGCCGATCAGATCCCGTGTCAGCAGATAAACGCCCCCATTGATGGTTCCGGGCCGGGCGTCCGTACTCTTCTCATTGAAGCCTGTCAGAATGCCGTCCGTCAGAACCGCTTCCCCATAGCGGCTGATGTCCGGCACCTTCCGCAGCACCAGCGCCATATCCAGCCGCTTCGCTCTCTTTATGTCGGTTAACTGTCCGTAATTGATCCTGTAAAATGTATCCGCGTTCAGCACGAATACTTCGTTGCCGGACATATAGCGCGCCGCGTTCCGGATCGCGCCGGCCGTTCCGAGAAGCGTCTCCTCATAAGCATAGGACGTACGAATCCCGAATGCGGAACCATCCTGAAAATAATCTTTCACCATGGAACCTTTATAACCCACGGCGAAAATGATGTCATCGATCCCGCTGGCCTTCAGTTCGCGGATCAGATATTCCATAAACGGCTTGCCCCGGATAAGCGCCATCGGTTTCGGCCGGTCGCTGACCACGCTCTGTAAACGGGTCCCCA
>CAYYHX010000364.1:0-1882 GCA_964471835.1 uncultured Hungatella sp. | reverse complement strand
ATCGTCACTCGCAGTTTCCGCTCAAAACGGATCGGATCCGTGATGTGCCACCGGTACATCCCGAAGCGGAACTGGCTCTTATAGAGACGGTCCGGCTCGATTACCTGCAGTCCGGTATAAGGCGTGGAAAACGGCACGTACCGCGCGTGCGTGACCGGATCCTCGAAATCATACGAGCCGCAGAAGTAATCCTCCGTTCCCGTTCCGCAGATCGTCGGGAAGTCCGTATCGTCATCCAGATAGAACTTGATCTCGCCTTCGCCCCACCAGCGGCAGTTATGGACGCCCCATGCCATATAGGTGCCTGCATACTGCCCTTTCCCTTCGATGCCGTCCACGATCGTATAGACTTCTTTATAGGGCAGGGGATTCACCCGGCGGAACTGCGCGTGGAAATATGCGATCTCCCCCGGCAGCTCCCGCAGCGTGTAGTCGATCTGATAATAGATCCGCATCGGCTCCCCGGCGATATTTTCCAGCGTGATCCGGCAGCGCGTCTGAAACGGCATCTGCCAGTAGCAGTTGAACGCACTGCCCGGATTCACGCAGACCGCCAGCGAGCTGATCTGCGCGTACTCGTTCCAGCCCATGCAGAAGAAATCCCCCAGCGGGCATTCCACCGACGGCACTTCCTGTCCGTCCCAGTAGAAACGGAGGATCGCGTCACGCCAGCGCTTCGTGGGGGTACACCAGATATGGTTGATGACGCCGCTCCCCTTGATATCCGCGAGGACGATCGTGGCTCCCGCTCCCACATCATAGTATGGATTTACCTTCCAGCCGGTTCCCAGATCCCTCGCGGCCTTTCGCGCCGACCCTTCCTCGAGCGGACATCTGCCTCCCTGTCCCGGCTCTCCGGTCGGATTCTCCGGACTGATGGACCGGCTTTTCGCATTCTCAATCTGATACAGATGGTCCAGCATGGAAACCCTCCTTCATAAATTCCTTTTATCTGCACAATTCCATTTCCATTACGGCAACATTATACACAGGGGTCCACAGAGACATCATAAAACCGATCTTGTTCCCGTCTTCCGAAACATAGCGCGGATTCATGAACGCACCGTACAATCCGGGAAATTCCCCCGGCGCCGAAATGTATATCTCCGGGGAATACGGCCCCCAGATCTCTTTGGCGCTTCGTAATGCGATGGAGGCATTTGGTTCGCTTATATACGACACCAGCCATTCTTCCAGATATTCGCTGTACATAAAGGACATCTCACCCACAGGCGCTTCCAGAAGTTCACAGGCATTTTCCAGGCCGCTGTCCCCCTTTTCAAACTGAGGAGCTCCCGTTTCGTCAATCCCTGTAAAGTATTCATAAGCATCCTTGTTCTCATAATCCTTTACCGGAACCCGCATCAGTTTTGCCGCGCCGCTCCTGCCGCCGCCAATACCGGGGATATACACCATATCGTCAACGATCACCGGATACATCTGACAGAACTGGCTGTCTCCGTCCCACCGCAGCGAATCGATGATCTCCCAGTTCTCTCCGTTGTCCGTACTCTTTGCCACACTTCCGTAGTTACAGATCCATCCCGCGCCTTTTATCCAGTGCTTCACGGACATGAACGAGAGATACATCGTATCGCCAATGCAGATTCCGCCTGTCGGGATCTTGGTCATTTCAATCATGTCCCGTTTATGCCCATGCACAAGTTCTTTCGCCGTCCCCGTTTCATCGCTGATCATACGGTCAAAGAGAATCCCGTCCGTATAATCCGCGTCCGTAGTGACCCCGGCAGTGTTGTTCCGCCAGTTGCCGGTCTGATCTCCGTCATTCTCAAAAGTATCCCCAAAGAAGAAAAAGGTTTCTTCCCCTTTGTTGATCATAATACCCAGATCGGTACCGCCGACGCCATACTGCGATATGGTC
>CAYYHX010000363.1:0-1884 GCA_964471835.1 uncultured Hungatella sp. | reverse complement strand
GGACGGCGCCGCGGTGGTCCAGGTTTATGTGGACAGCAAGCCGCAGGAAAAGGCGTCCAACGGGAAGAATCAGGCATATATGGACCGGTTCGACAGCGCAAACCAGCCGCATCACAGCCTGCGGTGGTTTACAAGGGTACAGGTTGCGGCCGGGCAGACCGTTCCGGTTCCTTTCGAACTGCCACGCGAGGCGTTTGAAACCGTGCTGGAAGACGGGAGCCGGGTTCTGCTGGCAGGCCGCTATACGGTTTACGCGGGCGGCAGTCAGCCGGACGCGAGGAGCCGGGAACTGCTCGGCGGCGAAGACTGGCTCAGCGGTGAAGTTGAGGTGAACCTCCCGCGGTGATTGGAATATAGGATCGAATGGAGAGATTATGCTCATTAATCTGAAAAAGGATTGGAGCGTCATTCAGGATGTCCATGGAGGGTCAAAATGAATAAGTTAGGTATCTTTATGAACTTCTGGGAGAAGAACTGGAACGCGGATCACAAAAAGTATATCAAAAAGGCGGCCGGCATCGGGTTCGACGTCTTGGAATTTCAGGCGCAGCCGTTACTGGAAATGAGCGACGACCATATCCGGGAACTGCGGAAGACCGCGGACGACGCGGGGATAGAGCTGACTTACAGCCTCGGCCTGGATAAGCGTTATGATGTGTCCTCACTCGATGAAGGGGTCCGTCTCGGCGGCGTCAGGTATCTGCAGAATATCATCCGCAAGATCGCGGTCGGCGGCGGGACGCTCCTGTCAGGCGTCAGCTACGCGGGCTGGGGGACGCCGGACGGCATGGGGGACAGCAAACAGCCTTATTGGGAGCAGAGCGTCAAGAGCATGAAGGAGATCATCAAGGTCGCCGAGGCGTGCGGCGTGACGTATTGCGTCGAGGCGGTCAACCGGTTTGAGACCTGCCTGATCAACACGGCGGAGGAAGCGCTGGCTTATGTGGAGGAAGTGGGCAGCAAAAATATCGGCATTCTGCTGGATACCTACCATATGAATATCGAGGAGAACCATCTGGGAGATGCGATCCGCCTGGTAGGGGCGGAAAGGCTCAAGAGTTTCCATACGGGGGACAACAACCGGCAGGCGCCCGGGCGGGGCCATATCGACTGGGATGAAGTGTTCGGGGCGCTGGCGGAGATCGGCTACAAAGAGCGCATCGTTTCCGAACCGTTCGTCATGCAGGGCGGGGAGGTGGGCCGCGATGTCCATGTCTACCGCGACCTGATCAGGAATCCCAGCGAGGAGGCGATCGACGCCGAAGCGAAGTACCTGCTTGATTTTGAGAGATCCATGCTCAAAAAGTATCATATGGAGTAAATATCATATGGAGTAAGGAAGACCGGCGGTGTCTGCGGTTCCCGGACGGGGACGGTTCCGGTAAAAGTGTCATGTTTTATGAAGACATATATACCGGTACCGCCGGGCCGTCGGCCGTCAGACCCGGACAGCATATTCCGCCGTTCATCAGCGACAGGAAATTTTTCTTCTTATTCCCTGCATCTTATGTTATACTGAAACCGGGTTATATGGGTCATGTTTTGAGACAGGATAACTGAGTGAAGATGATTAGCACTGGCGGATGGCTTCAGGAACGGAATGGAGGAGACGGTATGCAGCAGGAAAAGAAGGGGAGGAAGTGCCTCCCGATCGGGACGGAATTTTTTGATAAACTTCGGAAAAATGATTATTACTATGTGGATAAGACCGGACTGATCGCGGAACTGCTGCGAAGTCCTGCGGATGTGACTCTGTTCACGCGTCCGCGCCGGTTCGGCAAGACGCTGGCCATGACGATGCTGAAATGCTTCTTTGAGATCGGCGGCGACCCGTCGCTGTTTGACGGGCTGGCGATCACGGAGGAGAAGGATCTGTGCGAACGG
>CAYYHX010000362.1:0-1891 GCA_964471835.1 uncultured Hungatella sp. | reverse complement strand
TGCCATGGGAACATAGACTGGAGGAACAGATATGAGTTGTACGAAAACATTTTTCGGGAAAATGGATGACGGTACGGAGGTTTACCGCTATACGCTGACGAACAGTTCCGGCGTAAGCGCGTCTTTCACGGACATGGGAGCGGTGTGGCTGACGATGGAGGTGCCGGACCGGGACGGGAGGATGGCCGATGTGGTGCTGGGCGTGGATACGGTGGAGGCGCTGAAGGTCAACCCGGGACATATGGGAGAGATCATAGGCCGCAATGCAAACCGCATCGGCGGCGCACGCTTTACGCTGAACGGCGTGTCCTATCAGCTGGCGCAGAACGACGGCGTGAACAACCTGCACAGCGGGCCGGATTATTACAGCCTGCGCAGATGGGACGCCGAGACGGAGGAGACGGAGCTCGGCACGATGCTCATTTTTACCCTGTTCAGTCCGGACGGGGATCAGGGATATCCCGGCAATGCCGAGATCATGGTGTCCTACACGTTGACGGAGGACAATGCGCTCCAGATCGAGTATCACGCGACCTGTGACGCGGACACGGTGGTCAATATGACAAACCACGCCTATTTCAACCTGGCGGGGCATGATTCCGGTTCCGCCGCGGGTCAGCTGATCTGGATCGACGCGGATCATTATACGGTGACGGACGACGGGAGCATCCCGACTGGGGAGATCGCCCCGGTGGCCGGAACGCCGCTTGATTTTACCGTTGCGAAGGCGATGGCGGACGGGATCGATACGGATTTCCACCAAGTGGCGCTCTGCGGCGGGTATGACAATAATTTCGTGCTGAACCACGAGTCGGGAGAGCTGTCCCTGTCGGCGCGGGCCTCTGACACGAAGAGCGGGCGGTACATGGAAGTCTACACGGATCTGCCGGGACTCCAGCTGTACGCGGGCAACTCGCTGGAGACGGATCTGGGCAAGAACGGGACGAAGTACCACAACCGGGGCGGCTACTGCTTCGAATCGCAGCTGTTCCCCAATAACCTGAACTGTCCGGGATTTGCATCCTCGGTTCTTAGGACCGGCGACGAGTACCGGACGACGACGATCTATAAGTTTGGGGCAGAATAATACATGGCCAAGGCATTATTTATCGCGGAAAAGCCCAGTGTGGCTCAGCAGTTCGCGGCGGCACTGAAGAAGAACTGGCGACGCGCCGACGGCTATCAGGAGGCGGACGACGCCGTTATTACCTGGTGTGTGGGCCATCTGGTGACAATGAGTTATCCGGAGGCGTATGATCCGAAGTACAAACGATGGAGTCTTCAGACGCTTCCCTTTCTGCCGAAGGAATTCAAATACCAGGTCATTGAAAGTACCGCGAAGCAGTTTAAGATCGTCAGCGGCCTCTTGAACCGGCCAGATGTAGACACGATCTACATCTGCACCGATTCCGGGCGGGAGGGCGAGTACATCTACCGTCTGGTGGATCAGATGGCCGGCGTGAAAGGGAAGACGCGCAAGCGGGTCTGGATCGATTCCCAGACCGAGGAGGAGATCCTTCGGGGCATCCGCGAGGCGAAGGACTGGTCGGAGTATGACAATCTGTCGGCATCCGCTTATCTGCGCGCGAAGGAAGACTACCTGATGGGGATTAATTTTTCCCGTCTGCTGACGCTGAAGTACGGAAATGTGGTCGCCGGCTTCTTAAAGCAGAACCGCACGGTGGTGAGCGTGGGCCGCGTGATGACCTGCGTGCTGGGAATGGCGGTACGGCGGGAGCGGGAGATCAGGGAATTTGTGAAGACGCCTTTTTTCCGCGTGGTCGGGACGTTCGGGGAAACCGGCCTGGAGTTTGACGCGGAATGGCGTTGCGTGGAGGGATCAAGGTACTACGGGACGCCGTTTCTGTATAAGGAAAATGGATTTAAGGAG
>CAYYHX010000361.1:0-1896 GCA_964471835.1 uncultured Hungatella sp. | reverse complement strand
CCCGCCCAGAGTCCGGCGAAGGTGCCGGTGGAGCCATAGCCGACAACCAGGTGTTTTGCCCGGATATTCCGTGCTTTCATCTGCGCCATGATCTCCGGTACCGCCTGGATATAGCCGGCGGAGCCGATGACTGTCTGGCCGCCGACCGGGACAGAGAGAACCTTGTAGCCTTTTGCTTCGTATGCGGCGGTGATCCGGGCGGCGCAGTCGTCCAGGAATTTCTGTTTCTGCTTTGCCGCAGTGGTTTGCGATGCATCCGCGTCCCGATGAGAACCGGCGAGCGGGTCCGGGGCATCCGCAGAAAGCAAGGTGCCGTCCGCGTCCACAAAATAGAGATCGGCGCCCATGAGCCGGTCCAGCAGCAGATTGCCGGAGAGGTAGTCCGGCTTCGGGCCTTTCAGGACGAGGATCGGTTTCAGGCCATAGCGTACCGCCGCGGCCACGGTCAGCCTGCCGTGGTTGGTCTGCACGCCGCCGAAAGTCATCAGCGCCGTGTAACCGTGCGCCAGCGCGTACTGCACGATATAATTCAGTTTCCGGGCCTTATTGCCCCCGAGCGCCAGGCCGGTCAGGTCATCGCGCTTGATATAAAGCCCGCAGTCCCAGCCGTCGGAACCGCCGGGGCAGGGGAACGCGCCGCCGCATCGGTCCTGCCGCTTTGGCATCTCATACATTCCGAGAGCGGCGGCCAGCCGCGGCATCGGTTCCAGCGGCGTGTTGACGTATCCGGCAGGAACGGATTGCAGGGATTCGATTTTCATAAGCATTCTCCTCG
Source organism: uncultured Hungatella sp. (assembly GCA_964471835.1). GTDB lineage: Bacteria > Bacillota > Clostridia > Lachnospirales > Lachnospiraceae > UBA3402. The sequence continues at coordinate 1,121 of CAYYHX010000361.1, read as the reverse complement.
TAAGATTGATTCCGCCAGCCGTAACCATTCGGAACCATGATTCAACGCACCATTGATTATAGCGGATGAAGGGGCGGAATGTCAAAACCTTATTGCGGTATTGTTATTTTTCTGAAGGTGGTCTATAATAACAGTTCAGAAGGTGCGCCGTCTGGCCGGTTACGTTCAATAGATAGCAGAACCGCGGAAAGCGGCACACAGCGGAGGAATATGGAAATGAAGAAATTAGGCTTTGGCCTTATGCGGCTTCCCCAGATTGACGCGGGCAACGCCGCGGATGTGGATGTGGAACAGGTCAAAAAAATGGTGGATCTGTTCTTGGAGAAAGGGTTCACCTATTTTGACACGGCATGGATGTATAACGGGTTTGCCAGCGAGAGCGTGGCGAAGGCTGCCCTGACGGACCGCTATCCGCGGGACAGCTTCACGCTGGCGACCAAACTCCACGCGGCATTTGTCGATTCCTTTGAAGACCGGGACAAGGTGTTTTACGCGCAGCTTAAAAAGACCGGCGCGGGGTATTTTGACTATTATCTGCTTCACGGCGTCGAGGCGGCGATGTATCCGAAATACGAGCGGTTCGACTGTTTTAACTGGCTGCTGGAGAAGAAGGCGCAGGGGCTGGTAAAACACGCCGGTTTCTCGTTCCATGATACGCCTGAACTTCTGGATGAGATTTTGACAAAGCATCCGGAGATGGAGTTCGTGCAGCTCCAGATCAATTATCTGGACTGGGAAAGCCAGTGGGTGCATTCCCGAGCCTGCTATGAGATGGCCAGAAAGCATGGCAAGCCTGTCATCGTGATGGAGCCGGTAAAGGGCGGAACGCTGGCCAGTGTCCCGGAGGCCGCTGAAAGGCTGTTCAAGGAGCACGCTCCGGATAGGAGCGTACCGAGCTGGGCGATCCGTTTTGCCGCGGGCCTGCCGGGCGTCATGGTCGTCCTCTCCGGGATGTCGAGCCTGGAGCAGATGGAGGACAATGTAAGCTACATGGAGGATTTCAGCCCCCTGACGGAAGAGGAGAAGGCTCTTTGCTTCCGGGCGGCGGATATCATCAACAGCCAGGTCGCCATACCCTGTACGGGGTGTTCCTACTGCACGGAAGGCTGCCCCATGCATAT
>CAYYHX010000360.1:0-1898 GCA_964471835.1 uncultured Hungatella sp. | reverse complement strand
CAAGAACTTTCAGGGTCTTGCATACTGTTCGATCTTCAATTATCAAGGTCCGCTTTCATGCCTCTCTCTGAAGCGCAACATTTATAATATCAAATCAATTCCTAAAAGTCAACATCTTTTCCCAAAAATCAGAAAAAATCAGAAAATCAACTCCCAAAAATCAGCCATAAATCAGATCCCGAGCGCCGCGCTCACCGCATCCTCCATCTCCGCGGCGCCGCACTCGCTCTTGTGGCGGACCTCGGCCGTCTCTAGCTCCGTCACCGCCTTCGGCACCGGCACATGGGAAAGCGCTTCCAGCTCCCTTGCGACGGCAAACTCATCCGCCGGCGGCTGCGGTCCGCGGATCGCCTCCAGCACCGCCCGCGAGAATTTGTAAGGGCTGGCCGTGGAAACGATCACCGTCTTCGTCAGGTCGCCGGTCTCATCCCGGTACGCCTTCCAGACAGCGGCCGCCACGCCGGTATGCGGGTCCATCACATACCCGTTCTCCCGGTACACATCACGGATCGCCGCCGCGTCCTGCTCCTGCGTCGCGCAGCCGCCGATGAAATCCTTCATCCGCCCTCTCATTTCCTCCGTCACCGTATAACGGCCCGTCCCGGACAGCTCTCGCATCAGCCCGGCCGTCTTCGCGGCGTCGCAGCCGGCACTCAGATAGATGAGCCGCTCCAGGTTACTCGACACCAGGATGTCCATGGATGGCGAAATGGTCTGGATAAACTCCCGGTTCCTGTCATATTCTCCGGTGGCAAAGAAATCATACAGCACTTTATTGTCATTGGACGCGCAGAGCAGCTTCCGGATCGGCACGCCCATGAGCTTCGCGAAATACCCGGCCAGGATATTGCCGAAATTGCCGGTCGGCACGACGACATTGATCTCCTCCCCATCCTGAATCCCGCCGCGCCTTAGCAGTTCCGCGTACACATGCACATAGTAGACCACCTGCGGGATCAGGCGTCCGATGTTGATGGAATTGGCGCTGGAAAGCCGGAAACCGCCCTTGTCCAGTTCCTTCCGGTATTCTTCATCGGCGAAAATGTTCTTCACGCCGGTCTGCGCGTCGTCAAAATTGCCATGAATCGCGATCACGGCCGTGTTGGCGCCCTTCTGCGTTACCATCTGCAGTTCCTGGATACGGCTGACGCCGCCTTTCGGATAGAATACAATAATCCGCGTACCCGGCACATCCGCGAATCCCGCCAGAGCCGCCTTGCCGGTATCGCCGGAAGTGGCCGTCAGGATCACGATCTCCTTGTCTGCGTTGTTCTTCTTCGCCGCCGCGGTGATGAAACGCGGCAGGATGGACAGCGCCATATCCTTGAAAGCGATCGTGCTGCCATGAAACAGTTCCAGCACAAAGACCTCGCCCACCTGCACCACGGGGGCGATCTCCGGCGTATCGAATTTGCTGTCGTAGGCTCCGGCGATGCAATCCTTCAGTTCCGCCTCCGTGAAATCCGTCAGGAACAGCTTCATGACCTCATAGGACTGTTCCTGATAGGTCATCCCGGAAAGCTCCTCAAGGGACCGTTCCAGCCGCGGGATCTCCGACGGCATGAAAAGACCGCCGTCAGAGGCGATACCTTTTAAGATCGCCTGCGACGCGCTCACGTCGCTCTCCCCTCCGCGCGTACTCCGGTATGTGATATTCTTCTTATATGAAATATTCCCCATGATTATCCTCATTTCAGCGGCTGTCTCCCGAAACAACCCTTCATCCCATTGACTTCCAGGCGATGGAGGTCTATTCCGGCAGGCGCCGATTTCCGGCGGCGCATCAGAGAGAGGAATAATCAATCGGCGCGGTTTTTTTTGACCGCGCCGACCGGATTATTCGCCGTCCACATCCATATTCGCCGCCACCGATATGGAACTGGACACGGTGGATACCG
>CAYYHX010000359.1:0-1911 GCA_964471835.1 uncultured Hungatella sp. | reverse complement strand
GTACCCTGTTACAATTCGGCGGAATATATGTGTAAATGCATCGATTCCCTGCTGCCGGGCGGCGAGGAGGTGGAGATCCTGATCGTGGACGACGGCTCCACAAAGGACGACACGGCAGGGATCGCCGATGAATATGAGAAGAATTATCCCGGCATCTGCCGCGCGATCCATCAGGAGAACGGCGGACACGGCGACGCCGTGAACACAGGACTGAAGAACGCGTCCGGCGTTTATTTCAAAGTGGTAGACAGCGACGACTATGTGGACGCGGGCGCTTACCGGACGGTGCTCGACACGCTGCGCCGCTTCGTCTACGGCGACCAGACGTTGGATATGCTGATTTGCAATTTCGTCTATGACAAGCAGGGCGCGCCGCACAAGAAGATCATGAATTACCGCACGGCGCTTCCCAAGGATCAGCCGTTTACCTGGAACGATGTGAAGGTATTTATTCTGGGACAATATATCCTGATGCATTCGGTGATCTACCGGTCGGAGCTTCTGCGGGACTGCGGCCTGGAGCTGCCGAAGCATACATTTTATGTGGATAACATTTTCGTCTACCAGCCGCTGCCCTATGTGAAGACCATGTATTATCTGGATGTGACGTTCTACCGGTACTTCATCGGGCGCGAGGACCAGTCGGTAAATGAACAGGTTATGATCGGACGCATTGACCAGCAGTATAAGGTGACGAAACTGATGCTGGACTGCTATGATCTGGGCAAGATTCCGAACCGGAAGCTGCGCAATTATATGATTCGCTATCTGGAAATCATGATGGTGATCTGCTCGATCCTGGCGATCCGCTCGGGGACGGAGGAGAACCTGCAGAAGAAGAAAGAGCTGTGGCAGTATCTGAGAAAGAAGAGTTTTCCGCTGTGGCTGCGGCTGCGGTTCGGCTTTTTGGGGCAGGGCATGAACCTGCCGGGAAAGGGAGGCCGCAAGATCTCTGAGGCCGGCTACAAGATCAGTCAGAAATTCTTCGGATTTAACTAGAGAACGGAGGCGGCAAAGGCGCCGCGCGGAGCAAAGGCAGACGGGGACAGACCGGTGTCTTGTTTTGCGGCGGCGCCGGAAGAAGATGACAAAGAATATCAAAAACCCGGCGGTAAGGACGGTTCTGCAATACGGGCTTATCACGATCTGCATTCTTATCACGGTAGTGGGGGTTTATTTTTTCAAATTCCCCAATCATTTCGCGTTCGGAGGCGTGACGGGACTCTCGACGGTGGTCAGCGAGCTGACGGAACTGTCGGCCTCGCAGTTTACGTTTGTGGTGAATATGGTGCTTCTGGTGATCGGATTCCTGTTCCTCGGAAAGAGTTTCGGGATGAAAACCGTCTACGCCTGCGTACTGACCTCGGTGCTTCTGGAAGTGTTTGAAGCGCTGTGGCCGATGGACGCCCCGCTGACCGATGAACCGCTGCTGGAACTGGTTTTCGCGGTTTTCCTGCCCGGCGCCGGCTCCGCGGTCCTCTTTAACATCGGCGCTTCCAGCGGCGGGACGGACATCATTGCCATGATCCTGAAGAAACGTACCAGCCTGGACATCGGGACGGTGCTTTTCCTCGTGGATCTCCTGGCGGTGGTACTGTCGTTCTTCGTATTTGGCGCCACGACCGGCCTTTTCTCGCTGCTGGGGCTTCTGACCAAGTCCCTGGTGGTGGACGGCGTCATCGAGAATATCAACCAGTGCAAATGTTTTAACATTGTCTGCGACAACCCGGACCCGATCTGCGATTTCATTATCAATAAACTGAACCGCAGCGCGACCGTCTACAAGGCGGAGGGGGCGTTCACCCATCTTGAGAAGACGGTGATCATGGCGACGATGCACCGGGGCGAGGCCATGCGCCTGCGCAACTACATCCGGCAGGTGGAGCCGACGGCCTTCATGCTGATCTCCAA
>CAYYHX010000358.1:0-1923 GCA_964471835.1 uncultured Hungatella sp. | reverse complement strand
CCGCTCCGCTTCCGCCGCCCGCAGCGGCCTGCTGCCTGCGCTCCATGTCCTTGTCTACGCTGATCACCGCTCCGCTTCCGGCGTCAATCTCATAGTCGTACTCCGTCCCGTCGCTTCCATAGAAATCCACGTCGTAGACACGTTTCCCGTCGTCCCAGTCCAGTTCAGCCCGGATAAAGGTTACTCCATCCGCCGTCAATCCCGCATGTTCCAGCGCCTTCGCTTTCGCCTGCTCCGCCGTAATCGACGCCCCGTTTGACGCCCCTCCGTTTCCGGCGGCCGCAGTTGTCTGCGAGATCGTCTGCGCACCGGTATTCGCTCCGCCTGTCGCACCCGCGCCGCTTCCGCCGCCTGTCGCACCGCTGTTTCCGGCAGCCGCGGTTGTCTGATTAGCCGCCTGCGTTCCGGCATTCGCCCCGCCTGACGCTCCCGTTCCGGTTCCGCCCGCAGCGGCCTGCTGCCTGCGCTCCATGTCCTTGTCCACGCTGATCACCGCTCCGCTTCCGGCGTCAATCTCATAGTCGTACTCCGTCCCGTCGCTTCCATAGAAATCCACGTCGTAGACACGTTTCCCGTCGTCCCAGTCCAGTTCGGCCCGGATAAATGTAACTCCATCCGCCGTCAATCCCGCGTGTTCCAGCGCCTTCGCCTTCGCCTCCTCCGCCGTGATTGCCGCGCCGCCTGCCGCTCCTGCTCCGCTTACGCCACCCGCCGCGGCCGTTGACGCAGCCGCCGTCGTTTCCGCCGCGGCCGTCGCGACCGGTTCCGTTGTTTCCGCGGCTGTTGTCTCCGTACTCTCGATCACCTTGCCGGTCAACGCCTCGATGTCATACCGGTAATCATTTCCCTGCTCATCGGAGAATTCGATATGGTAATAATCCATGCCGTTCTTCGTCGCCATATCAACGCCCGTGATCTTCACCTGATCCGCGGTTAAACCGACCTGCTCCAGCACCGCCTTCTTCGCGGCATCCGCTCCGATATATGCCATCTTGCTCTGTCCCTGAGCCTGGCCGCAGCCGCCCAGAATTACCGCTGCAAGCGCCATCGCGCCGATGATTCCAAAATATTTTCTTGATTTCTTCATTGTATGATTCCCCTTTCTTCTTGTTTTCTGACCTCATTCTACCCGCGTATTATGAAATCTACATGAAATAAAGGAAAATTTTTTATAACAGTTCAGATGCCTCTCACGGCTCTGCCTCCTGCCCCGTCAAAGCATCCGCACGGCCAGACGCCGGCAAGTGCAGCGTAAATGTACTCCCTTCGTTCAAAACGCTGTCAAGTGTCATATGGCCCCCGTGCAGACGGGCGATCTGCCAGACCATTGCCAGACCCAGACCCGCTCCCCCTGTCTCATCGCCCCGGGACGGATCTACCTGATAGAACCGCTGCCAGATCTTTTCCCGGTGCTCCGGCGGGATACCGATCCCGTCGTCCCGCACTGAAAGAAGCACCTCGCCGTTTTCCGCCGATACGGATACCCATACGTGTCCGTCCTCCCGGCCATACTTGAAACCGTTGTCGATCAGATTGCGCAGAAGCCGCGACAGGAGAATTTCATCTCCGCGCACCAGCGCTGCGGTATCCGCCTTTGCTCCGGTTTCAGCCGATCCGCTTTCCCATCCCTCAACTGTCGCCTTTGCTCCGGTTTCCGGTGTCACAGCCACTGCCTTCGCTCTGGTTTCCGACGCTCCACCCATGATCTTCGTTCCGGCAGTCAATGCCCTTTTCTCTGTTCCGGTTCTGTTCCCAGACGCCCCGGATACTTTCGCCGCTCCGCCCACATGCCCTGCTCTGCCTTCCGCCGCTCCTCCAACAGCAGCGTCTCCGTTATTCACGCGGTTTCCCATTAACAGCCGCTCCGTCCCGTAATCCGGCGCCAGTTCCTCTACCACGTCACGCGCCAGCGCCGCCAGGTCC
>CAYYHX010000357.1:0-1932 GCA_964471835.1 uncultured Hungatella sp. | reverse complement strand
ACCGGATCACCGAGTTCCAGGAGAAGCCGAAGGAGCCGAAGTCGAACCTGGCTTCGATGGGCATCTACATTTTCAACTGGGATATCCTGAGGAAATATCTGGAGGAGGACGAGGCCGATCCGGAGTCCGAGAATGATTTCGGCAAGAACATCATCCCGAACCTGTTCCGCGACAACCGCAGGATGTACGCCTACCATTTCAGCGGTTACTGGAAAGACGTGGGGACCATCTCCTCGCTGTGGGAGGCGAATATGGAGGTTCTCGATCCGGAGCACAGCGGCATCAACCTTTTCGATGACGACTGGAAGATCTACAGCCGCAACAGCGGGATGACCGGCCATAAGATCGGCAGGGGCGGGGTCGTGGAGAATTCCATGATTACCGACGGCTGCCGCATCTACGGCAGGGTGAAACATTCCATCCTCTTCGCGGGCGTGAAGGTGGAGGAAGGCGCCGAGGTGGAAGACGCCGTCGTCATGGGCGGCACGGTGATCCGGTCCGGCGCGGTTGTTAAGCACTGTATCGTGGCGGAGAACGTGGAGATCGGCGAGAACGCCGTCGTCGGCGCGATGCCCACGGACAGCGAGAAGGGCGTAGCCACGGTCGGCAGCAACGTATTCATCGGCGACGGGGCCAGGATCGGCCCGAACGCCATGGTCAGGAATAATGTGAAAGGCGGTGAGGAGCAGTGGTAAATACAAACGCTGACGTTTTGGGGATTCTGTTCCCGAACAGTTATGATTCTCTGGTGCCGGAGCTGGTGAATGAGCGCCTGATGGCCTCGATCCCCTTCGGCGGACGTTACCGCATCGTTGATTTCGTCCTCTCCAGCATGGTAAACTGCGGCATCGACAACATTTCCCTGATCGTCCGCAGGAACTACCGTTCGCTGATGGATCATCTGGGCTCCGGGCGCGAGTGGGATCTGGCCCGCAAGAACGGTGGGCTGAATATCATCCCGCCTTTCGCGGAGAAGACGGTGAAGCTGTACAACGGCCGCGTGGAGGCGCTGGCCAGCATCCTGGATTTCCTGCGCAGCCAGAAGGAGACGTATGTGGTACTGGCCGATACGAATGTCATCACGAACTTCGATTTCAACGCGCTGATCGACCGGCATATCGAAAGCGGCGCCGACATTACCGTGGCTTACATGGAGGCGGAGATCCCGGAATCCGCGAAGGCGGTTCACGGGCAGGGCATCGATCTGTACTATACGATCGATATGGATGAGAACAACCGCGTGACGTACATGTATATGAATTCCACGGACGAGGGCCTGACGAATTTCTGCCTGAACTACTATGTGATCCGGCGCGAGATGCTGATCGAGATGATCAAGGTGGCCAGCGTCCGCGGCTACCAGTTCTTCGAGCGGGATATGCTGGCCCCGCACCTGGACAAGATCAAGGTCTGCGGGTACCGGTATGACGGTTATGTGGCGCGCATCAGCGATCTGAAGAGTTATTTTGACGAGAACATGAAGCTCCTCGACGACAGGAACCTGGACGCGCTGTTTGATCCCAGCCCGATCTACACGAAGATCCGTGACGACAACCCGACGCGCTATATCGAGGGTGCGAGAGCGGAAAATGTCCTGGTTGCCGACGGCTGTGTCATCGAGGGGGATATCGAGGACTGCATCCTTTTCAGGGGCGTGCAGGTCGGCAAAGGCGCGAAAGTCCGCAACTGCGTGCTCATGCAGGATACGGTCATTGAGGCCGGGGCAAAAGTGGAGTATGTGATTACCGATAAGAAAGTGACGATCACGGCCGGAAAGGAACTGATCGGAACCGACAGTTTTCCCGTGTATATCGCGAAACATAAGACGGTGTAGGGCGGCACAGGAACGCTGCAGGAACGGGGGGATAGGAACAGATGTCTCACGACATTCTGAACCCGGCTCGCGTACCGTAGGAACGAGGTTCAGGAACG
>CAYYHX010000356.1:0-1936 GCA_964471835.1 uncultured Hungatella sp. | reverse complement strand
GCGAACGGCAGCGTCAGCTCCGCCGTGCAGCCGCAGGGAACCGTCACCCGAATCTCCAAATGCCTCTCATCCAGGCAGTTCCAGTGAACCTCATACCTCCCGGACGCGGAATCGTACGCCGCGTCCAGCGAGCGCAGCCGCCAGTCCGGTACGGGGTGCAGCTTCGCCTTCGCGAACCCTGGCGCGGCCGCCTCGATCCCCGCCGCCCAGCGCCATAGCCACTCGACGATGGAGCCGTAGGCATAGTGGTTCAGGCTGTTCATGCCGGTCGAGGAAATGCTTCCGTCTTCCAAGACGCTGTTCCAGCGCTCCCAGACCGTCGTAGCCCCCAGTTTCACCTCATAGAGCCAGCCGGGGTAGTTCTCGTTCAGCAGGAGATTGTACGCATCGCCGTGCCGGCCCAGCTCAGACAGGGTCGGGCAGAGCAGCGGTGTTCCGACGAAACCGGTTCGCAGCTGTCCCTTGCTCTGCTCCAGTTTCCGCATCAGGGCGCCTGCCGCCTTGTCCCGATTGTCATGCAGCCGGAACGCCAGTGTCAGAAGATGCGCGGTCTGCGTATCGATGCAGCAGCGGCCCGACGGGCTGTAATACTCCCGGTGCAGATCCGCCGTCAGGCGCTCCCCGAGCGCCCGCAGCCGCGCCGCGTCCTCCGTCTTTCCGAGCGTCTCCGCGGCCAGCCGCGTCAGACGCGCCGACTCGATCAGGTAGGCCAGGGCGATGAAGCCTTCATCCGTGCCGCCCTGCGTGGAATCCGGTCCGCCCGGGCCGTCCAAGGCCAGCCAGTCGCCGAAATGGAACTGTGTCAGCCACCTTCCGGCGTCGTACTCCCTTGTACACCAGTCCACCCAGCCGAGCATCCCTTCATAATGGTCCGACAGGAACTGCTCATCGCCGCTGAACTGGTAAACCGTCCACGGGATCCGCACGGCGGCGTCGCCCCAGGCAGTGCTGCTTTCCTTATCCATACCAAAGCTGGGGATCACATGCGGCACGGCCCCGCCCAGCGCCGCCTGCTCCCGGTTCATGTCTGTCAGATATTTGTGGTAAAATCCGGCACAGTCGGTCAGGTAACAGGCCGTCGGCGCGAAGACCTGGGCGTCGCCCGTCCAGCCCATGCGCTCGTCGCGCTGCGGACAATCGGTTGGCACGTCCAGGAAATTGCCTTTCTGCCCCCACACCGTATTGGCGATCAGCCGGTTCACCAGAGCATGGCCGGTATGCAGCCATCCGACAGCCGGAATCTCCGAATACACCGCCAGCGCCGTGAAATCCTCCGCCGCCGGCTCCGTTCCCTTTACCTTCACATAGCGGTAGCCGAACCAGGTGAAATGCGGCGACAGGACATGCTCACGCCCGTCCGAGATCCACTCGTACCGCGCCTGCGCCGAGCGCAGGTTATCACGGTAGAAGTTCCCATTCTGCAGGATCTCCCCGAACTGAAGCGTAAGGCGGCTGCCCGCCGGCATCTTTACCCGCATACGGAAGATGCCGGCCATGTTCTGGCCGATATCCAGCACCGTCTCGCCGGCCGGCGTATGGATGACCTCCCGCACCGGCAGCTCCTCATGGACCGTGACCGGCACGCTAAGCCGCGCGCGAAGCTCGCCCTTCGGGGGCTCCGCCAGCCGTGCCGCGACCGGCTCCTGATCCGGCAGCGTCTCATCTGCCCGCTCGCCGTCGTAGATATTGGAAAATGTAATCCGGCTCCGCGTCACCGTCCAGCTCTCATCCGACCCGTAAACCGCCTCGCCGCCGTCCTCGAAACTCACGCGGATCTCCGCGATCAATTTCCAGTCATTTCCGTAATACGGACTCCCGTCCGGCGCGGAAGCAAACCCGAACCGCCCGCCGTACCAGCCGTTGCCCAGCAGAACCGCCAGCGTGTCCCGCCCCGTCAGATACGGCGTGATGTCGTAGGTCTGGTACTGCACCCAGC
>CAYYHX010000355.1:0-1941 GCA_964471835.1 uncultured Hungatella sp. | reverse complement strand
GAGAATGTCAAGCCGTTCTTTCATCGGTTCCCTCCGCCCGCTTATCCATTTCCGTGATCGGATTCCCGGAATCCCCCGTCCGTGGCTTTGTCACTGTCCTGTCATCCCTGTCCTCCGGATTCCCGGAATCTCCTGCCTTCCGTTTCGGCGATGCCCCGCCATTTCCCGCATTCTCTTTCTCCGGCTCTTCTCCTGCTTCCCTTTCCGGCAGTCCGAATTCCGCTCCTGTTTCCTCTTCCGCTTTCCTTTCCGGCAGTCCGAATCCCTTCTCTGGCTCTTCTTCGACTTTCCCTTCCGGCAGCCCGAATTCCGCCCTCATTTTTTCAATGATGGAATCGCTGTCGATTCCCAGCATCTTGCGCAGAAGCGATACATTTCCATGCTCCACATAGGCGTCCGGCAGCGCGATGTTCAGAACCGGGAGCAGAGGCGCGTGCTTCTTCGTCCAGGCCGTGACTTCCAGACCAAAGCCGCCCTGCAGCACATTCTCCTCAAGCGTCACCAGACAATCGTGTCTGGATGCCAGCCTCTCTACCAGCTCATAGTCTACCGGTTTCACGAAGCGGCCGTTTGCCAATGTAACCTTGTAGCCTTCAATTTTTAATTTTTCACGGATATGCTCCGCCGTACTGACCATGCTGCCGATTGCAAGCAGGGCGATATGAACATCCGCAGGATTTGCCGCGGCTTTTTCCGCGATGCAGCAACCTGTAACCGCCGCGCCGAACCTGCCTGCCGACGATCCGCTAGCGGCCTCTCCCGCCGACTCGGAACCCGAAGCAGACCCTGACGGTTCCATTCCCGCACAGGCAGTCATTCCTGCACAAGCAACCGTTCCCTCACAGCCAGCCTCTCCCGCCGCGCCGGAACCCGAAGCAGGTCCTGACGGTTCCATTCCCGCACAGGCATTTATTCCTGCACAAGCAGCCGTTTCCTCACAGCCAGCCTCTCCCGCCGTTTCCCGTCCCTCGTCATACAGGATCTCGCCCTTCCCGTACACGAGCGGCGCGTCAAATTCCTTCAGCCCCCGGTAGGCCATTCCTCGCGGATAGCGGATCGCGACCGGCCCTCCGTATTGCAGCGCAAATTCCAGATCCCGCCGCAGTTCCCACAGGTTCTTCGGCGCCAGCACCGTCATATTCGGTATGGACGTCAGATAGGACAGGTCAAAGATGCCCTGGTGGGTCTCGCCGTCGCTTCCCACCAGCCCGGCCCGGTCGATCGCAAATACGACCGGCAGGTTCTGCAGGCACACATCGTGTACGATCTGGTCATATCCCCTCTGCAGAAAAGAGGAATAAACCGCCACGACCGGCCGCATTCCCGCTGCGGCCATCCCGGCCGCGCTCGTCACCGCGTGCTGTTCCGCGATACCCACGTCGAAAAACCGCTCCGGGAATTTCTTCTTAAACCGATCCAGACCCGTCCCGTTCGGCATGGCCGCCGTCAGCGCCACGATTCTCTCATCCTGCTCCGCCAGCCTGCAGAGCTCGCGGCTGAAGATCTCCGTATAGCCGGGATAAATCTTCTCCTTTTTCGGTTTTCCCGTCGCGATATCGAACGGCTCCACACCGTGGAAGATGACCGGATTCTTCTCCGCGGGCGCGTACCCCTTTCCCTTCTTCGTCACCACATGGACCAGCACCGCGCGGTTGAGCCGCCGCGCTTCGCTGAGAATCTTGCGCAACTGCCGCAGATCATGGCCGTCCACGGGCCCCAGATAGGTGATGCCCATATCCTCGAAGAACATCCCCGGAATCAACAGCTGCTTGACGCTCTGCTTGGTCCGGTGGATCCTCTTGATCAGCTTGGAACCGATGCGCGGAATCTTCTCGAAAAAGCCGGTTACATTTTCCTTCAGGTTATTGTACCCTTCGCCGGTACGGATGTTGCTTAAATACCGCGAGATACCGCCTACATTTTCGGAAATCGACATCTCAT
>CAYYHX010000354.1:0-1952 GCA_964471835.1 uncultured Hungatella sp. | reverse complement strand
ATGGGACAGAATCTTGACGGGATGGCCCCGGGCGGGCCGGAACTGACACTGGATCCGTTCGGCGCGGGAACGACTGCGGAGGCGGATACGCTCCCGCCTGCAGGTCAGCCGCAGGCCGCGCCGGAGATGGCGCAGGTAACGCTGACGGAGGAGGAGCAGAGGCAGGTCGATGAGTTCGCGGAGAAGATCGATCTGACGAATTCCAATATGGTCCTGCAGTACGGAGCAGGGGCGCAGAAGAAGATCGCCGATTTTTCGGAGACGGCTCTTGAGAATATCCGGGCAAAGGATCTCGGTGAAGTAGGGCAGATGCTGACGGACCTGGTCGGGGAGCTTCAATCTATCGATACGGAGGAGGACAAGGGATTCTTCAGCATTTTTAAGAAAAATACCGACAAGCTGGCCGCGATGAAGGCCCGGTACGAGAAGGCGGAGACCCACGTCAACGAGGTCTGTAAGATACTCGAGAATCACCAGATCCAGCTTCTGAAGGATGTGGCGGTCATGGACCGGATGTACGAGATGAATCTTTCTTATCTGAAGGAATTGTCCATGTATATTCTGGCGGGAAAGAAGAAATTGAACCAGGTTCGTTCGGTGGATCTTCCGGCCGCCGTGGAAAAGGCGAGGAAGAGCGGGCTGCCGGAGGATACCCAGGCGGCGAGCGACCTGTCCAATCTCTGCGACCGTTTTGAGAAGAAGCTCCACGACCTGGATCTGACCCGCATGGTTTCGCTGCAGATGGCGCCGCAGATCCGGCTGGTCCAGAACAATGACACGGTCATGTCGGAGAAGATTCAGTCCACGCTGGTGAACACGATTCCGTTGTGGAAGACCCAGATGGTAATCGCCGTGGGGCTGGATCATTCGACGGAGGCGGCCAAGGCCCAGCGTCAGGTGTCCGACGCGACGAACGAACTGCTGAAACGGAACGCGGAGATGCTGAAGATGGCTACCGTGGAGACGGCCAGGGAGTCTGAGCGGGGGATTGTGGATATCGAAACGCTGAAGGCTACGAATCAGACACTGATCGCTACCCTGGACGACGTGATGAAGATCCAGGAGGAAGGACGTGAGAAACGCCGGGAGGCGGAGCAGGAACTTGGAAAGATCGAGGAGGACCTGCGTCAGAAACTGCTGGCCATGAGCCAGTCACGCGGCGCGTAGGAAAGCGAAACTTCTGTAAGCAAAAGCGGCAAAATAAGCAAAAGCGGCGAAAAAGGGAGGACAGGAAGTTGGAACTGAAGGGAAAGAAAATCGCGTTTTTGGGGGACAGCATCACAGAAGGCGCGGGAACGTCGTCCGAAGATCATGTGTTCTGGCGCGTGCTGGGGCGGCGCACGGGAGCGTTGTGTTACGGTTACGGAATCGGCGGGACCAGGATCGCACCACAGCGGACACCGTCGCCGGATCCGCGGCACGATCTGTATTTCGGGTCACGGGTGGAGAAAATGATTCCGGACGCGGATGCGGTCGTTGTGTTTGGAGGAACCAATGATTTCGGTCACGGCGACGCGGCTCTCGGACGCATGGGGGACAGGACGGAGGATACCTTTTACGGCGCCTTGCATCTGCTGATGCAGAAGCTGCTCAGCCGTTATCCGGCGGGACAACTGGTGGTCATGACGCCGCTCCACCGGCTGAGCGAGTCCAAGTACGATTATAATGAAAGGGGAGTACGCCTGTCGGCGACGCTAGAGGACTATGTAAATGCGATCATCGAGGTGGCGGGCTGCTACGCGGTGCCAGTACTTGACCTGTACCGGTGCAGCGGGATCCAACCCTGCGTTCCAGCCCTGCGTGAAAGGTACATGCCGGACGGCCTGCATCCGAACGATGCGGGGAACGAGCGGATCGCGGAGAGGCTGGAAGGATTCTTGAGAATGTTGTAGGCGGGCGAATGTTGCAGGTGGGCGTTCTGGAAGGATTCATAAGAACGTGGCAGGCGGGCG
>CAYYHX010000353.1:0-1958 GCA_964471835.1 uncultured Hungatella sp. | reverse complement strand
TACAAGGCGGATCCATGCAGCGAGCGCCACATGGCGAGAGCCGCCGCGAAGCTGACGTACGCGTATGCGAACGCGAGCGTGCCGAAAGTGACCGTGATCGTCGGACAGGCTTACGGCACCGCTTACCTGACGATGGGCAGCAAATCCTGCGGCGCGGACATCGTTTACGCGTGGCCGGAGGCGGCGATCGGGATGATGGACGCCCAGGCGGCGGTGAAAATCATGTACGCCGACGAGATCGCGGGGGCGGACGACGCCGTGAAGCTGATCGGGGCGAAGGCGGCCGAGTACCAGGCCTTGCAGTCCAGCGCGGTCGCGGCCGCGAAGCGGGGCTACGTCGATGATATTATCCCCGCGGAAGACACGAGAAAACGCGTGATCGCCGCGTTTGAGATGTTATTTACAAAGAGAGAGGATCGTCCGGCTAAGAAGCATGGCACGATCTGAGACGAGGTGACAGGCGTATGAAACAGATGAAAAAGCATTTCGTATGGTTACTCTGCGCGGTGTTCTGCCTGGCGAACCTGGCCGCGTGCGGGAAGAAAGTCGAGTCAGCCGGCGTTGACCCCTCGACGAGTGCCTATCTGGTGCAGACGGCGGGAGCGCTCCTCCAGGAGATCGGCTCCATGACGGACGACGACATCAGCATGATCATCGAGCAGCAGGCGGCTGAGCCGGGAGTCATCTCCGGGCTGGAGAGTTATCAGGGTCTGCGGGAGGATCTGGGTGCTTTGGTTTCGATCTCGGATCAGGGAACGGTAACCGAGGTGGAGGACGGCTATGAGATCGCGATCGACGCCGTGTTCGAGAAGCGCGAATGTGAATTTGTGCTCGGGGTTGACGAGGACATGGGCCTGATGGTATCCGTCGCCTTCAATCCGGTCTACAGCATGGGCGAGAACATGACCAAGGCCGCGCTGAACACCGTGATGGGCATGGGCACCGTGTTCGTGGTGCTGATCTTTATCAGCCTTCTTATCGGCTGCTTTAAGTATATCAATGTCTTCGAGAAGAAGATGAGAGAGAAATCAGCTCCGGCCCAGGCGGCCGCGCCTGCACCGGCGCCGGTTCCTGTTCCGGTTCCCGCGGCGGAAGAAGAGGAAGCCGCCGACGATCTGGAACTGGCGGCAGTGATTGCCGCGGCGGTTACGGCGGCTTCGGAGGAAGCGGTGCCGGCCGACGGACTGGTGGTCCGTTCGATCCGCCGCGTTCCGAACGGCAAGTGGAAAAATGCGTAAATAATATTAGGAGGATTCTATATCATGAAGAATTATACGATCACAGTGAATGGCAATGTGTATGAAGTAACCGTAGAAGAAGGCGTTTCCACAGGTGCCGCTGCCCCCGCCGCCCCGAAGGCGTCCAGGCAGGCTGCCGCCCCGAAAGCCGCCGCGGCCCCGAAGCCCGCTGCTCCGGCCGGCGCCGCAGGCGCCGTTGCCGTAACCGCCCCGATGCCGGGCAAGATCCTCGGCGTGAAGGTGAGCGCCGGCCAGGCCGTGAAGCGCGGCGACGTCATCATGGTCCTGGAAGCCATGAAGATGGAGAATGATATCGTAGCTCCCTCCGACGGAACCATCGCCACGGTCAACGTGGGTGTGGGCGACGCCGTGGAATCAGGCGCGACGCTGGCTACATTAAACTAGGAACCGCGTAGAAAACGCAGGTTTCAGATGGAGGGATTAATATGGAATATATTACAACGACAATGTCGAATCTTCTTCAGCAGACGGCGTTTCTCAACCTGACTGTCGGCAACCTGCTCATGATTGCTGTGGCCTGCTTCTTCCTGTACCTGGCCATCAAAAAGGGATTTGAACCGCTGCTGCTGGTGCCCATCGCGTTCGGTATGCTCCTCGTGAACATTTACCCGGACATCATGGTGAGCCCGGAGGATTCTTCCACCGGCACGGGCGGCCTTCTGTACTACTTCTTCAAGCTGGATGAGTGGGCGATCCTGC
>CAYYHX010000352.1:0-1974 GCA_964471835.1 uncultured Hungatella sp. | reverse complement strand
GCACCGCCGCGCTGCTGCGGGAATGCGGCTTCCGCTATTATACGGTATACCACGAAAGAAAGGCAGAGATGCTGCCGCTCGAACAGGGAACAGGGAAAAGCGGGAACGCCGCCGTTCAGATGCCGGACGCATAGAATTGAGATGCTGCCGCTCATGCGCCGGACACATAAACTGATGTCATCAGAAGATGGTTCCACCCATCACATCCAGAATCGCCTGTTTTATCCTGCCCTGCAGATAGGCTCCGTTCAGATGCCTCTTGCTGTATTGCAGATAGGAACCACGGGTATATTCTGTCAGCATTGCCGTAAAAAATCGTTCCCAGCTGAAGTACACCTGACTGTCTGCGAAATCTTCCGGATGGTTCAGGATGTCCTGCACTTCCCTCCCGTCGATCACACCGGATTTCAACACCAGCCACTCAAAAGACTCCGGCAGAAAACACCGCACCGCGGGTCTTTCTCTCATCAGCTGGTACAATTCATTCATCTCCGAGCCGATCGCAGCCCCGTCAGCCACCACCAGAGCCGGCTTATCTTCCAACCTGCCCACGGCAGTTTTAAGGTTAGACTTTCCCTCTGCGCTAGTACACACAATACCACGCTCATCACAGACAGCCCGGAAAAACTCATATCCGGAATGAGAATCTTCCACCACAACATGTTACGGTTTTTGTATATCTGAAATGTTTTCCGTATTGTAATTCCCCGTACTGTAAATATGATACAGCTCGTTATAAGTTCTTTTCATGTCGTGGTATTTCCCGGGCGTATGGATACCGTAAATTTCCTCAACAGAATAGGGAAGGTTCGGCAGATCCTCCCGTGTAACGATCACAAAATAATTACTGGAAGCCTTTACCGCCTCCGCAAATTCCTGCGATTTCACAAACCGGTTCTCCTCATCCAGAAAAAGAATCTGGTCATGAAGGTTGGGCAGCACAAGCTTCCAATCATTTCCGCCAAGCGTCCTGCAAGGGCGTTCGCAGATAACTTCGACCCCCGAGTCTTCTCCCAATGCCGCCGCCTGCTCCAGAAGATTGATGAGTGTCGTCTTACCCGTCGCGCTGTCTCCCCGGATAATCGTGACATTTCTCCGGACATCCAGTTCATAGCGAAGCCGGTTATTCTGTACGGCGATATGATACTTCCCCTTCATGCGTCAGCGCTCCTTTATTTTTAATGCTTCCTCCAGATACTCTCTGTAGCCGTGTACGGCCGCTCCGGTATTCACGATAAATGCCTCAAATTCCGGTACTGCACTGAAATCCATCACATGATGAAGATTTATCGTCAAATCCTGCCTCCTGCCGATCTCAGCGATCCATTTTGCGCAGTTATCCCCGCACGCGGAAGCATTAAAAATTTTACCGCGCTTATCAAACGCCATCAAAATCAAGGTTTTAACGCCGCCCGAAATATCCTTTGTGGAAATCGGGCCAAGCACCGGACTTTGGATCAAATGAACCCCGACCACTTCTGACCGGTCGATATCTTTTATCATCGCGACCGTCAGCGGGTCCGTGATCCATTCGTCCTCATATTGGTTATCAAAATAGGTGGGAGGATGATAAACTGTGTTTTCCGCCTCCCCAAATACGATTTTTAGCATTATCCATTCTCCGATTAACGAAGGGATCCGTCGTCCCCTCCGTATGTTTCAAGCCGTCTTGTCAACGTACAAGCCCTTGACAATGGCCGCGAATCCATCACCGGAAATGATAGTACAGCTTCCCTGCCTCCAGAGGGATCCCTTTAGCCGCCGCCATCTCGCTGACCGTTACCAGCTGGTAGCCTCTGGCTATCAGTTCCGGAACAATCACCGCCGTCGCCTCTGCCGTCGCCCCGTACAGTTCGTGCATCAGAACGATATCCCCGCTCTGCACTTTACCCAGCACCTCGTCGATCGTCCTCTGCGCATTCCTGTGTTCCCAGTCCCTGGTATCGATGCTCCACTGGATCATCGGATAATTCA
>CAYYHX010000351.1:0-1978 GCA_964471835.1 uncultured Hungatella sp. | reverse complement strand
GACGACGAGATGGGAGAGGATTACGCGAAGCTGGCTGGCCTGGCTGCCGAGGAGGATCTGAAAGAACCGCTGCGGGAGAGTATGCGAAAGCGCCTGCCGTGGCTGTTTATCCTGCTGGGGCTGGGAATGGTCGTCTCCGCGGTCGTGGGCCTGTTTGAACCCTTGATTTCGAAGCTGACGATCATCATGGCTTTCCAGTCCCTGATCCTGGACATGGCCGGCAATGTAGGCACCCAGTCGCTGGCCGTGACGATCCGCGTGCTGATGGATGAGAACCTGACCGGCGCGCAGAGGCTGGGCCTGGTGGGAAAAGAGATCCGGGTCGGCTTTGCCAACGGGTCGCTGCTTGGCATCGCTTCGTTCGTGGTGCTTGGTTTTTATATCCTGTTGTTCAAAGGTTATGGCGGGACGGCGGCGTTTGCGATCTCCGGCTGTATCGGGATCGCGCTTATGGCTGCCATGGTGATCTCAAGCGCGGTAGGGACGCTCATTCCCCTGTTCTTCCACCGGGTTGGCGTGGATCCGGCGGTAGCCTCCGGGCCTCTCATCACGACGGTGAACGACCTGGTGGCGGTGGTGACGTATTACGGGCTGAGCTGGCTGCTTCTGCTGAAGGTGATGCACCTGGCGGGGTGAGTCTTTCAGCGGTGTCTTTGCGCTTAGCGGGATGCGTCCTTCAGCGAGCGGAATCTGCGCCTCGGAAGGTGAGGCGTGCCGTTGGCGCACGGAATCTGCGTCTGACGGGGTGAGGCGTGCCGTTGGCGCACGGAATCTGCGTCTGACGGGGTGAGGCGTGCCGTTGGCGCGCGGAATCTGCGCCTTGCGGCGTGAGGCGCGCCGGGTGACACAGGCAGACCTGAGAGCGGAGGAAGCAGCGGGAAATATAGCGGCGCGCAGCCGCCGGAAAGAGCAGAGATATGGAAGAAAAAACAAACGTGATGCGGCTCCTGGAACAGAAAAAGATCCCATATAGGAGTCATACCTACGATCTCCCCGCGACGACAAGCGGAGAAGAGATCGCCCGTGCGCTCGGCGAGGACGTGAGCCGGGTCTTTAAGACGCTGGTGACGGTCGGGAAAAGCCGGCAGAACTATGTATTTGTGATCCCCGTGGCGGAGGAGCTGGATCTGAAGAAGGCGGCGAAAGCCGTTGGGGAAAAATCGGTTGACATGGTGAAGGCGAAGGAGCTTCTGCCGCTGACCGGATATGTCCACGGCGGATGCTCGCCGATCGGTATGAAAAAATTTTTCAAAACTACGATCCATGAAACGGTGCGGGAGATGGACGTTTTCTTTTTCAGTGCCGGGAAGGTGGGCTGCCAGGTGGAATTAAGTCCGAGAGATCTGGCAAAGGTGATCCGGTACGGCACGGCGGATCTGGTGGTACGGTGAGAAATGGCGGATCTGGTGGTGCGGCGAGGAATGACGGACCTGGTGGTACGGTGAGGAATGACGGATCTGGCGGTACGGCGAGGAATGGCGGCGGAGCCGGGCCGGCAGTTCCGTGAAATGCGGGAACAGAGGGGATGCTATCAATGAATGTACTTGTGATCGATGCGCAGGGAGGCGGGATCGGGAGGCAGCTCGTCGCGGCGGTGAAGAAGAATTTTCCGGCTGTTTCTGTCACCGCGGTGGGAACGAATGCGGCGGCATCTTCCGCTATGCTGAAGGCGGGGGCGGATCATGCGGCGACGGGCGAGAACGCGGTTGCCGTGTGTTGCCGGAAGGTGGATGTGATCATCGGGCCTGTCGGCATCGTGATCGCGGACGCCCTGCTGGGGGAGATTACGCCGCTTATGGCGCGAGCCGTCGCCCAGAGCAGCGCAAAGCGCATCCTGATTCCGGTGAACCATTGCGGTAATATTGTCGTCGGGGTGGAGGACTTAAGCGTCGGCAAACTGATTTCCGACGCGGTGCGGGAACTGCAGAAGATCATTGACGGTTCTGAATTGTTACCTGGAAATTGTGGATACTGAGAA
>CAYYHX010000350.1:0-1979 GCA_964471835.1 uncultured Hungatella sp. | reverse complement strand
CTCTTGCCTTTTCGCATAATACCCCCCCGGACCGCCGCCCAACTCCGGTAAAGGCATTCCGGTAAAAGCCCTCCGGCATAGGCCCGGAACCGCCTGACCGTTATAGGGGGATTATATACGATTCTGCCGGAAAAATAAATCGTTCGATTCTATCCTGATCGTTGAAAAGCGGACGATGCATCTGCCATATCAGGAAGAAATTCGCTTCATCACATCGTTGCCGCCTCTTCCGAAGTAATCGTGCAGCGTCATATATTCTCCGTACAGCCTCCGGTATACGTCCACCGCCTCCGGAACCGGCTTGTAAGACGGTTCCTCCACGCGCCCCATGGCCGCAGCCGCTTCCATAACCGTCGGATACACGCCCCCGGCCACCGCTCCGAGAACCGCGGAGCCGAGAGCGGAGGCGTTGTCCGCCGCGGCGATAAAAAGTTCCCGATCCAGCACGTCCGCATAGATCTGCATCATCAACCGGTTTTTCTTAGCAATGCCCCCGGCGGCGCATACCCGGTTCACCGGAACGCCGGCCGCCTCGAAATTCTCCAGGATCGCCCGCATCCCGTAAGCGGTGGACTCGATCAGGGCGCGGTAGATATGCTCCGGCCTTGTGGCCAGCGTCAGCCCGACGATCATCCCTTTCAGGCGCGTATCCGCGAGACAGGAACGGTTGCCGTTCCACCAGTCCAGGGCCACCAGGCCGTTCTCCCCGGGCCGCAGACGCTCTGCCTGTTCCGTCAGCAGTCCGTGCAGATCCGTTCCCTTTTCCCGCGCTGCAGCGGCATATGCCTCCGGAACCCCGTTTTTCACGAACCAGTCAAACAGATCGCCGACACTGCTCTGTCCCGCTTCATAGCCGTATGTTCCGGGCAAAATCCCGTCTTTGACGGCCCCGCAGATCCCAGGAACCGGAACGGCCTCCCCGGAACAGAGCAGCGCCACGCTGGATGTGCCAAGAACCATCAGCAATTCCCCCGGACGGCAGATTCCCGCCCCGAGAACCGCAATATGGGCGTCAATCGCCGCGGCGGACACCGGCGTCCCCGGCAGAAGTCCCAGCCGGGCCGCAGCGTCCGCTTTCAGATATCCGGCCGCTCTCCCACAAGACACGAGCCGTCCTCCCAGCTTCTCTTCTGCGGCGTGCCGCAGCTTCGGGGACACCGCCTGCAGGTATTCCGGGGAAGGGTACCCGCCCGGGGAAATGCGCTGCAGCTTATATCCGGCGATGCAGGCGCTTCTGGTGTGTTCCCCCGTCATCTGTTCAACCAGCCAGTCGCCCGCTTCCATAAAGCAGGCGGTCCTGTCATAGAGCTCGGGGTCTTCTTCCGCGATCTGCGCCAGCTTCGGGAACATCCACTCGGCGTTTATCTGACCGCCGTACCATCGGAGAAAATCCTCCTTCCGCTCTCTCGCCAGGGCGGTCATACGCTCCGCCTGCTCCTGCGCCCCATGGTGTTTCCACAGTTTCATCCAGGCATGGGGGCGGGAGGCGAACTCCGGCGCCATACAGAGGGGAACCCCATCCTCATCGACGGGAAGGAACGTGCTGGCCGTCACATCCAGGCCGATCCCCGCGATGTCGGCAGGGTTCACGCCGGATTCTTTCAGAAGCGCGGGTACGACGCTGCAAAGCGCGTCTAAGTAATCCGCCGGGGAAGCCAGCGCCCATCCGCCAGCCGGCGGAAGCGGCGTCCCGTCGGGCAGCGCCTTCTCCATCACGCCATGTTCATACGCTTTCGCGCTCCGGGCCGCCACCCTGCCTGTCTTCACCTCCGCCAGCACAGCCCTTGCGGAAAGCGTTCCGAAATCCAGTCCAATCGAATATTTTTCTGACATTTCCTTTCCCCTCTCATGCAGCACAGCGTCATGGAAGCGCGGCGGGCCGCAGATTCCAGACAAAACCACACAGTCAGTCCGGATATTCCAACATCTTGCGGATACGGTTGAAGCTCAAGCGGTTCCGCACATAGGGCGACAGGCGC
>CAYYHX010000349.1:0-1992 GCA_964471835.1 uncultured Hungatella sp. | reverse complement strand
TCCGAAGAAAAAATTCGGAGAGAAAATCAGAAAGGAGGGCTCTGCGATGCCGCAGAATTTATCAAGAAAAATTCTCGCCGCCCATCTGGCGAAGCCGTCGGAGATGGTTCCCGGCGAGGAGATCTATCTAAAAGTGGACCAGACCCTGACCCACGATATCAATGCCGTCATGACGTACCTGGCCTTTGAACAGATCGGCCTGGACAAGACCCAGGTGGAGACCAGCGTCAGCTACCTGGATCATAACCTGCTGTATATGGATTTCAAAACCCCGGACGACCACATTTATCTCCAGTCCGTCGCGAAGAAATACGGAGTGTATGTGTCCCGGCCAGGCAACGGCATCTGCCATGCGGTTCATGTAGCGAAGTTCGGCGTTCCCGGCAAGTTGTCCATGGGAGGCGACAGCCATACGCCTCACGGGGGCGCCATCGGGATGATGTGCATCGGCGTGGGCGGCATGGATGTAGCCACGGCCATGACCGGTATCCCCATGCGTCTGAAAATGCCCGAAATCATCAATGTCAACCTGACCGGAAGACTGCGGCCCGGCGTCAGCGCCAAGGACGTGATCCTGGAAATGCTGCGCCGCAGCACGGTCAAGGGCGGACTGGGCAAAATCTATGAGTATACGGGTCCCGGCGCCGCCACCCTGGAGGTGGAGGACCGTGTGACAATCACCAACATGGGCGCCGAACTGGGCGCCACCTCCTCCATTTTCCCGGCAGACGAGCAGGTGCGGAAATTCATGCGTTCCGTAGGCAGGGAAGACCAGTACGTGGAACTTCTGCCGGACGAGGGGGCAGAGTATGACGGACGGATTGACATCGACTTAAGCAGTCTGGAACCTCTGATCGCCTGCCCCCACCAGCCGGACAACGTGTGCAAGGTCAGCGAGGTGGAGCAGAAGCCGGTGCAGCAGGTGCTGATCGGCGGCTGCACCAACGGTTCTTACAAAGACATTGCCAAGGCGGCCCTGGTTCTGAAGGGGCATCATGTGCATGAGAACGTCAGCTGCACCTGCATCGTAGATTCCAAACAGATCTACCAGCAGCTGATGAAAGACGGCTACATTGACATCATGCTGGATGCGGGAGTCCGCTTCCTGGAACTGGCCTGCGGCCCCTGCTGCGCCATCGGCCAGACGCCGGCTACCAACGGCGTAGCGGTCCGCACCACCAACCGGAATTTCCGGGGACGCTCCGGCAACCCCAACGCCCTGGTCTATCTGGTCAGCCCCGAGACGGCCGCCGCCTGCGCCATCACGGACCGCTTCACCACGGCGGAGGAGATTCTGGGCGAGGATGTGAAGATCCTGGACACCATCCACACGCCGGAACATTTCCCCGAAGACACCGATGCCCTTCTGATCGCCCCCATCGAAGAGAAGGAGGAAAGGGAGAAGGTGGAAGTGGTGAAAGGTCCCAACATCGCCTATCTGCCGGTGCCGGACGCTCCCGAACAGCATCTGGAATGCCGCGTGAGCCTGAAAGCAGTGGACAATATTTCTACCGACGACATCACTCCGGCCAGCGCCGAGTTCTCCAGTATGCGCTCCAACATCCCGCTGATGAGCCAGTATTGCTACCACCGCTACGACCCCGAATTCGCGGAGAGAGCGAGAGAACTGGGCAAAAGCATCATCATTGCCGGCGAGAATTACGGGCAGGGTTCCTCCCGGGAACACGCGGCCATCAATCCGATGTACCTGGGCGTCAAGGCGGTCATCGCCAAGAGCATGGCCCGGATTCATAAGGGCAATCTGGTGAACCACGGGGTGATTCCCATGATTTTTGAGGAACCGGCGGACTATGACCGGATCGACCAGCTGGACGAGATCGTCATCGATCACCTCCGGGACCAGATGAAGAACCGTGAGGTGGAGATCACGGACAAGACCAAGGGCTTCCGGTTCAAGGCCAGGCTGGAGCTTTCCGACGATGAACTGGATGTCATTCTCTGCGGCGGACAGCTCAGGTATCTGAAAAATGA
>CAYYHX010000348.1:0-1995 GCA_964471835.1 uncultured Hungatella sp. | reverse complement strand
AAATTGCTATCGCTGCTCTTTGGAACCTTCTTTTCTTCATTTTCCCTCCGCTAAATGGCATCAGGCTCCGCGCTTTGATTTCCGAGGAACGCCTGAAGTCCGTCAAGCTGCGCCTCCGCGTCCGCGCGTCCCAGTTCATACGTCCTGTTCATCTCGTCCAGATCCCTGCTGGTGCGGCTGATGGTCATCACCTGGCTGGGGCAGATCACGAAGACCTTCCCCTCCCGCTCCAGCCGGCGGATCATCTGAACCGTCTGATTATAGGTTTGCGGACGGTGCTTCAATGCGGCCACAAAACGCGGGTAACGGAAGTAAAGCAGATGCGCGGGAGCCACGGACGACGGACGCTTTACATAGGAAGCGTCCCGGGTCAGCACCACGACATTCCTCCGGTACCCCATCTGCATCATTTCCCTGACCGGAATGCTGTCGGTACAGCCCCCGTCCAGGAGCTTCATCCCCCGGTAGCGGACGATATGGGATACAAACGGCAGCGACGCCGAGGCCCGCACCGCATCGATCTGCTCT
This sequence comes from uncultured Hungatella sp., assembly GCA_964471835.1. Taxonomy (GTDB): domain Bacteria; phylum Bacillota; class Clostridia; order Lachnospirales; family Lachnospiraceae; genus UBA3402. Next base: position 1,467 of record CAYYHX010000348.1, on the reverse strand, counting down.
TTCATATCCGTGATACGGATGATCTCCGGACGCCCCGTCTCCAGATTGCTGCAGCCGGCATAGAATTTCACCGGCGACGCTCTAAAAGTATCATAATCGAAGGGATCGAGCTTCTCCGGAATCTCGTGATAGCAGAAGTCCGTGTTCACCAGCTCGCCGCGCAGCAGAAGATTGGAATAACTCATAAAACGGCGATCGCCGCAAAAGCGCCGGTAATAGCGGATGCTCCGCCCGTGCTGTTGCGAGACATAGGAACAGCCGTGGAGCGCCCCCGCCGACACGCCTAAGACCCCGTCAAATGAGATGTCATGCTCCATAAAGACGTCCAGGACGCCGGCCGTATAGATGCCGCGCATACCGCCGCCCTCCAGAACCAGGCCGGTGCCGGCCTCTGCGTCTGCGTCCGCCTTCTCCGCCTTGCGTGCCGTCCCCACCTTCTGGAACGCCATCCTCTCGTCCCCGTTTTCCAGATGAATGATCCCGCAGTAAGTGAACCCTTTCTTCTTCAGCAGGTTACGCATCGGCAGGTTATCCCTGTGCGTGTCGATCCGCAGGTTCCCGCACTGCTCCAGAGCCCAGTCGAGGCAGAAAGACCCCGCCCCTTTTACAAGCCCGGCTGACGCGATCCGGTGAACCACGCCGTACGGCTCATCATTCAGCCAGGCCCCGCTTTCCATCGTCCGGTAGGTCGGATCATCGCCCTTCCGGTAGTAAAAGACCGCCGCAATCTCTTTTCCGGCCATACATACATAGGAGTTCCCTTCCTCCTGATCGCGGATCACCCTTTCCTCCGGCGGGTATACGGTTCCCCATTGATCCGGGTTGCCATGTTCCGCCATAAAATGCCGGGCCTGCTCATAGATTTCCAGCACCCGCCGGAGCTGCTCCGGCCCGGTCTTCTCAATACGCAATTCTTGCTGCATACAGCATCGCACTCCATTCCGGCTCTATTTTACCACGTTTTTCACGGCATGGCGCATTATTTTTCATTTTCCCCTTCACAACTTCCGCCGCGTCCGATATACTGGAAGGAAGAAATGAATTTCTGTTTAAGGGGGATTTTCCATGAAAGAGCAAAACACGCAGGATATCACGCCGGAGAACGGCGCGGACGAACGCTCGGAGATCCTGAAACGGATCGAAGCCAGCAACGAGGCGCAGGCGCGCTATGCCAGGAAACAGTACACCATGTCTCTGATCGGCGCGGCCGCCAATGTTCTGGTCCTGTGCCTCGTCGTATTCCTGACCGTCACGCTGCTGCCGAAAGTCATTTCCACCTTCCAGAATCTGAACGTGATTATGGAAAATGTGGAAATGATTACAAATGATCTGAAGGAAGTCGATATCGAAGGCATGATGAAAAACATCGACGGTCTGGTCGTGGACAGCACCGACAGTCTGAACCAGGCCATGAAGAAGATCAACGCCATCGATATCGAGAAACTGAATTCGGCGATCCGCAATCTG
>CAYYHX010000347.1:0-1998 GCA_964471835.1 uncultured Hungatella sp. | reverse complement strand
GAAAGGAGATGCCGGAACCGTAAGAGGTACCCGGGCGTATGCAGGAAGGCGCGGCTCCTTCGCCGGGCCGCTCCGCAGATGCGCCCGGAAGGGGATGACTAGTACGGGAAGGCGGGTACGGGAAGGCTGGTACGGTACGGCTCGAACTCGAAGCCGGTTCTCTACTGTTTCGACGACGTCTATTGCCTGGGATGGCAGGAGAAACCGTACCGGACGCGGTTCAATCTCGAAGTGTCCATGGACTTCGTTCACTGGAAGCGAGCGTATGCGTTCCGGGACAAAGACTTCAGTCTCCAGTACCCGTCCATGTACGCGTATGACGGCGAAGTTTACCTCTGCGCGACACACTGTTTTCCCGGCGAGGAACGCGAAAGGCGCGATTCCATTTATTTCGGGCACCTGAATTCCGTGTCCGGCCTGCGTGAACTGTGCGGATAGAGTTTCTCTCCGTGAACTGTGCGGGTAAAGTCTTTTTCCGCGGCGTGGGGAATAATTTCTTTCAATGGCGCGGGGATTTTTGCAGACAAAAGTAGGATGATGACGCCGTAGATTCGTGAGGAAGGTTATCGGGCGAGTGCATCAAAGGGTTGGCGGATCGTCGGGTACCCATTAAGGCAGACGGTGTTATTACGGCGCATGATGATGGAGGAGGAAAATGATTGTTCACGATACAAACGGGTATGCCGCAGATGCTGCGGGAACCATTGAAACGATAAAACTGAAGAAAATCATCGCCATTGTCCGGGGGCTTCCGGCGGATCAGCTTGTCAAACTGACGGAAGCACTTCTGGAGGGCGGCATCGGGCTGGTGGAAGTGACATTTGCCCAGCACGCGCCGGAGACATGGCCGGACACCGCCCGGGGAATCCGCATGATTTCGGAAGAATTTGCGGGCCATGTTCTGACGGGAGCCGGAACGGTACTCACGCTTGAGCAGCTCCGCATGGCCTGTGAAGCCGGGGCCAGATATATCATTTCGCCCGGAACGGATGAGGAGATCATCCGCGCGACCAAGGCGTTTGGCATGGTTTCGATCCCGGGGGCCATGACCCCCAGTGAGATCCAGCGCGCGCATCAGGCGGGGGCGGATTTCGTGAAGGTCTTTCCCGCGGGGAGTCTTGGCCCGGATTATATCAAGGCAGTCAGGGCTCCGCTCTCCCATATTAAGCTGACTGCGGTCGGCGGGGTGGACGAGAAAAATGTAGCCGCTTTCCTGAAGGCCGGGGCTTCCGGCGTGGGAGTGGGCGGGAATCTCGTCCGGAAAGACTGGATTGCCGCCGGAGAGTGGGAGCGTATTACGGAACTGGCACGGGACTATACCGTTGCGGCCGGAGGCGAGTACACGGAGGGCCCGGCATCGTGAAAAGCTGCAACCATTGATTTTACTATGTAAAGAAAAAGGAAAATACCAGTATCCCATGGAGCAGAGACGGGAGACTTTTTCTCTGAACGGGAGGAACGGCGTGCGGCCGGTGAGAGAACTATTCGGGGAACGATGTGAATCTGGTGAGAGGAATATCCGGGGAACGGCGTGCGACTGGTGAGAGAATTATTCGGGAATGATATGCGGCCTGCGGAGAGAGTATTCGGGAAACGATGTGTGGCCGGTGAGAGAACTATCCGGAGAATGACAGGAAAGAAGAACGAGGAGAGAAAAGAGATGTTGATTACAGAGAAAAAGTTATTGGAGGCTTATAGTACGCCGCACCGGATCTGGCAGGGGATCCCGTCGATCGAGCGGAGCCGGGGCGGCAGGCTTTTCGTTACATTTTATTCCGGAGGCACGGAAGAACAGTTCGGAAATTATGTGGTGCTGATCAAGAGTGACGATGGACAGACATGGAGCGAACCAATCGCCGCCGCATACATTTCCGAGAACGCCAGGTGCTATGATCCCTGCCTGTGGCTGGACCCGCTTGGGCGGCTGTGGTTTATCTGGTCCATCGCGCCGGAGCATACGGTCTATGCCGCGGTCTGCGATGATCCGGACGCGGAAGA
>CAYYHX010000346.1:0-2000 GCA_964471835.1 uncultured Hungatella sp. | reverse complement strand
TTGATCAGGCAGCCGGCCTTGACGATATCGCGCTCGTTCTCGGTCATCGGCTTGCAGTAGAGGGCGATCTCCGTGGCTTTCCCGTCCCGGATCACATAAGCCTTGATGTCGTCGAGCGCATTGTCCGTCATCGCCTGGCGGATGCCCGGCACATAGATGTAATCGTCCACTTCGAACATCGTCGGCTCGCCCTTCAGATGGAAAGGAACCATGCCCCAGTTCATGACGTTGGAGCGGTAGCGCTTGGTCGCGTAATCCTGGGTGATGTTGGCCAGCGCGCCGATCACTCTCTGGCAGGAGGCGGCCTGCTCGCGGGCGGAGCCGTCGCCCGGCTTGTTGGCGTAGATCGTGGAGCCGATCTCGGTATCCTGCGCCTTCACATTCTCCTGGCCGGGGATCGTGCGGATCACCCGGAACACTTCTTCCAGTTCCGGGGCAAGCGCCGTCACATCCTCGCCTTTCTCCCTCGCCGTCTCCAGGGCGTCCACCGCCTTTGCCTTGCCGACATAGGCCGGATCGCGGCGAGACAGGGTAAACTCGGCCAGCCCCAGCGGGTTGGAGCGGAAGGAAGAAGTCTCGCCGGACGGGATCAGCTCGTCGGTGGTCGTCACCTCGTCGAGAATCTTGGAGCAGACCTTCAGAAGAATGTTTTCGCCCAGGGGCGCTCTCTCCGGCCAGTCCTTGATGTTCGGCCCGTAGAACAGCGGCGTATCGGGTTTCGCTTTGCCGAAGCCCTGGTAGACTCTCGCCTCGTAGGGAGCTTTGGTGAAATGATATTCCGGCACATTGCCGAAGGCGTCCGCGTACTGCTCCGCGGAAGTCAGGACGCCGCCGTTTGCCGCCGTCGCGGCGATGGAACGGGCGTCCATCAGGGCGACTGCCGACATCTGGCCGCTGCCCGGCTTGGAACCCTCGCGGTTCGGGAAATTGCGCGTCGTATGGCGAATCGAGAATCCGTTGTGGTTCGGCGTGTCGCCCGCGCCGAAGCACGGCCCGCAGAACGCGGTCTTTACAACCGCGCCGGCGCTCATCAGATCGCCGATGATGCCTTTGTTCGCAAGGTCTACATAGACCGGCATGGAGGACGGGTAGACGGACAATGTGAACTCGCCCGCGCCGATCATCCGGCCTCTTAAGAGGTTCGCCGCCTCCACGACGTTCGTGTAGTTGCCGCCCGCGCAGCCGGCGATGATGCCCTGCTGGACATGGAATTTGCCGTCCTTCACCTTGTCAAGCAGGGTGTAGGGGGCGCGGCCCTGGGACACTCCCTCGGCGGCCTTCTCGGTCTCGCGCAGGATGTCCTCCAGATTCTCATAAAACGCGTCGATCTCATAGGCATTTGACGGATGGAACGGAAGCGCGATCATCGGCTTGATCGTGGACAAATCAATGGAAACGCAGCCATCATAGTAGGCGACCTCCGCCGGATTCAGTTCCCTGTAATCGTCCGCCCTGCCGTGCTCAGTCAGGAATGCTTTCGTATCCTCGTCGGTCCGCCAGATGGAGGACAGGCAGGTGGTCTCGGTCGTCATGACGTCTACGCCGTTGCGGTAATCGGTTGACATGGAAGCGACGCCGGGGCCTACGAATTCCATGACCTTATTCTTCACATAGCCGTTCTTATAGACTGCGCCGCAGATCGCGATGGCGATATCCTGCGGGCCGACCCACGGATTGGGCCTGCCGGTCAGATAGATCGCGACCACGCCCGGATACGCATTGTCCCAGGTGTCGCCCAGGATCTGCTTGTCCAGCTCGCCGCCACCCTCGCCGACCGCCAGGGTGCCAAGGGCGCCGTAGCGGGTGTGGGAATCGGAACCGAGGATCATCTTGCCGCAGCCGGCGTACATTTCACGCATATACTGGTGAATGACCGCCACATGCGGGGGAACGAAGACGCCGCCATACTTCTGCGCCGCGGTCAGGCCGAACATGTGGTCGTCCTCATTGATCGTCCCGCCCACCGCGTTTAAGGAGTTGTGGCAGCAGGTCAGCACGTA
>CAYYHX010000345.1:0-2029 GCA_964471835.1 uncultured Hungatella sp. | reverse complement strand
TGATACGAATGTGGTCATTGATTTTCTTTTGAGCAGGGAACCGTTTTATCAGGCTTCCCGGGGTAAGTCATGAAGATGTTATGCAGGCAGGCCATCGATAACGATACATTCAGTGATTTTGAGGACTGCCTGCAGGACAGATGTGCCGCCGGCGCAGGAGCAAAGTATATCGTGACCAGAAACGTGAGTGATTTCGGGAATTCTGAGATTCCGGCAATTCTGCCGGAAGAGCTGCTGTTAAAGATATAAGGAAGATAGCTGAAGATCTGAGATACAAAACGCAGATAAGGCAATCATGCGGAATACCTCTTCCGGATGCGGGAAGCATCCGGAAGAGGTGTTTTTTAGGTTTTTCTCAGAAAGCAGTGACAGATATAGAGGAAGTAAGAAGAGTTGTCTGCGGAAACAGACCTGTGGCCAGTGTGGAAGATAAATCGGTAAGAATGCCTTATGGATAAGAATGAACGGGTCAGCGTCGTCATACCGGCCCGCAACGCGGAAAGAACTATCGGACAAACCATCGAGTCCGTGATCGAGCAGACCTATCCGTACTGGGAGATGGTCGTGATCAACGATGGCTCCACGGACGGCACGATGTCCGTCATAGAAGAATATGCCGCCCGGGAGAAGAGGATGACCGTCTTTTCCAATCCCGTGAACCTCGGGGTATCGGAGACGAGGAACCGCGGGGTCAGAGCCGCAAGATGGGACTGGATCGCGTTCCTGGACAGCGACGATCTGTGGGCGGAGGACAAGCTGGAACGGCAGATGGAACTGGTACACGGTAAAGAGCGGCAAGGGGAGACACCGGACATCGTGTTCACGGGGAGCGCATTCATCGACAGCAGTGGAAATCTCTCCCCGTACCGGTTCAGGGTGCGCGACACGGTATCCTACCATGAACTCCTGAAGCAGAACGTGATCTCCTGTTCTTCCGTGCTGGTGCGGAAGAAACTGCTGCTGAAGTACCCGATGAAACATGACGATATGCACGAGGATTATGCCGTCTGGCTGCAGATCCTGAAGAACGGCGGAACCGCGTACGGCATTGATGAGCCGCTGTTGATTTATCGTCTGTCCGAAGGTTCCAAGTCAGGGAACAAGAAGAAAGCGGCGTTTATGACTTATAAGGTTTATCGTTTTATGGGACTGAACCTGTTTCAGTCCTTTTATTATTTTTGCTGGTACGCGTATCGGAATCTGAGAAAATATCAGGCGATCCGCCGCGGAAGGACAGGTTGCATAACTGCGTAAGTTCGGAGGAATTTGATGAAGATATTTTTTATCAACCCGCCATTTAAGGCAAAATACGGCAAATTTTCCAGAGAGTCCAGGAGTCCCGCCATAGCGAAGAGCGGGGCGATCTATTATCCTCTGTGGCTCATCTATGCGGCGGCTTACTGCGAGAAAAAGGGGTATGAGATCGAGTTTCTCGACGCCCCCGCGAAGCCGCTCGATGAGGAACAGAGTCTGGCATACATCCAGGAACACGCCGCGGGAACCGGGCTTTTCGTTCTGGATACCAGCACGCCGTCCATCACCAGTGACATTGCATTCGGAGAGGAACTGAAGAAGCGGTACCCGGACGCGTTTGTACTGCTGGTGGGGACGCACCCTTCGTCCACGGCGGAGGAGACGATGAAGAACGGCCCGCTGATCGACGGCGTGGCGCGGAAGGAATATGACTACACCGTGTATCATCTGGCGGAGGCACTGAGAATCGGAAAAGGGCTGCCCGTACCGGAAACGTCTGAACCGAAGCAATCTGCATCGGGGCATTCCGCATCGGAACAGCCTGCGGCAGGACATGGGGCAGACTCGTCTATGCAAGGTCAGCCATCTATGGATCTGTCCGATGTCAGGGGTATCACCTACCGGAAGAACGGGGAGATCATCCGCAACCCGGACGCGGACTACATCGAGGATCTGGACACCATACCCTACGCGGCGGAGTTTATTGATAAGCATCTGGAATATAAGGACTATTTCTTTGCCGCCGCCCATTACCCGGAGATCCAGATCTTCACCG
>CAYYHX010000344.1:0-2033 GCA_964471835.1 uncultured Hungatella sp. | reverse complement strand
GTTTTATTGTGCGCAAGCACCAACGTCGGCTTCTGCAGCCGCTCGATCACATTAGCCATCGTAAAGGTCTTGCCGGAACCCGTGACCCCCAGCAAGGTCTGGAACTGATTGCCCTCTTGAAAGCCCCGCACCAGCGCCTCGATCGCCTGCGGCTGGTCGCCAGTCGGCTGATATTCGGAATGAAGTTTGAAATGTTTTTGCTCACCCTGCATTACAACCACCTCTTACATTTCCAGGCCGATTTTCGGGCAGATATCCCCAAGAACGCATTTCCCGCAGTCCGGCCTTGTGCGCGCCGTGCAGACGGTCCGGCCATGCATGACCAGGCGGTGGCAGAAATCGTTGCCCTCCTCCGGCGGAATGATGTCCCTAAGCGCCATCTCCACCTTTTTCGGCTCCCGGACCCCATCCACCAGACCCATGCGGTTTGCCAGGCGGATACAGTGGGTATCCGTGACGATCGCCGGCTTGCCAAAGACGTCGCCCATGATCAGGTTTGCGCTTTTGCGGCCCACGCCTGGAAGTTTCAGAAGCAGGTCAAAATCATCCGGCACCTTCCCGCCGTACTGGTCGCGCAGGACACGCATACAGGCGCTGATGTCGCGGGCCTTGCTGTGGCCCAGGCCGCAGGGCCTTACGATCTCCTCGATCTCCGCCGGATCGGCCGCCGCCAGCGCCTCCACATCCGGGAACTTCGCGTACAGATCCTGTACCACGACATTCACCCGCGCATCGGTACACTGGGCAGCCAGACGGACGCTGACCAGCAGCTTCCAGGCCTGATCGTAGTCCAGGGTACATTCCGCCAGGGGATACTCCTTCTTCAGACGGGAAATAATCTCCAGCGCCAGTTCTTTCTTCGTCATGCCGGTCCTCCTCCGTGCCAGCCCATGGAATCATACATACATTCCGGCAGGAATTCCGCCAGGCTGCGGCAGATTCCTCCCTTCCTGCCGGCAGCCCGCTCTGCGCAGACCATGGAATTCAGGATTGCCTCGTTCGTGGCCTCGGCCACGGCCTGGAACACCGGGTCGAGCAGATCCTCGCGGAGCGCCGTGAAGGTGAGGAATTCCCCGGCGTCCTCCGGCACCCGGTTCGCCGTGGTAAAACCGATCATCACCTCACCGCTTCCATGACCCGTATACGCGCCGGTGCGGGCGATTCCGACTCCCGCGCGGCGGAGGATCCGGCGCAGCTGCCGGCTTGAGACCGGCAGATCCGTAGCCACGACAGTCATGATCGATCCCCTGTCCGGCTGCGCAGCCGGTTCGTCCCCCTCCTTCTTTATCCGTTCCAGGATCCTCCCGCCCGCCGGTACGCCGCCGATCAGCAGGTCGGCCATCGCGCCAAAATTGCTCTGCACCAGCACGCCGACCACATACGCGCGGCCGCCGATCCCGACCACGCGGGACGAAGAACCGATGCCTCCCTTCAGGCCGAAACAGACTGTCCCGCACCCCGCACCGACGTCTCCCTCCTCGAAATCCGCTCCCGCGCCGGCGATTGCTTCCAGCACGTCCTGCTGGCAGACGGCCCGTGCCGTAATCTCATTCAGCAGGCTGTCGTTGCATTCCCCCACCACCGGATTCAGGCTGGATACAGCCACGCCCTCCGCCCGGCAGCGGTCGATCGTATCCTGCGCGATGCCGTCCCAGACCAGCCCCACGTTCAGCGTATTCGTCAGGGCAACCGGCGTCTCCAACGTCCCCAGCTCATCGATCTGCACCAGGCCGGTACTCTTTCCGAAACCGTTATGGACGTAGCAAGCCGCCGTGTATTTCTCCGTAAATGCGTTGCCCGGCCCAGGCACGACGACCGTGACGCCGGTGCGGTGCGTCTCATTCCTGACCGTAACATGACCCACCGTGACTCCCGGCACATCCGTGACCATATTGCGCACGCCGGGCGGCATCCGTCCGATAATGATTCCGTAATCGCGCAGCCTCTTCCTCCCCATCTCAATCGTCTCTTTCCTCAGATTCGGTCCCCGCCCCCGTACGCGCGGTGTCCGTCCGGGACATATTATACCCTGC
>CAYYHX010000343.1:0-2054 GCA_964471835.1 uncultured Hungatella sp. | reverse complement strand
GCCGCTGCCGCCGTATTCGCGGGTTCTGGCCTTATCCACCTTGAAAAACTTGGTCCAGATATCCGGCAGCGCTTCCTCCGGGATCGGTTCCCCGGTATTGCGCACGGCGACACGCACACGGCCGTCCTGAAGCGGTTCCGCCGAAATGCGGATCACACATTCCCCATCCAGATGGTTCAGCGCGTTGCTCAAGTAATTCGTCAGCGCTTCTTCAATCTTAAATTCATCAGCCCATACGAAAAGAGGCGGAGACATTTCCAGCTGGATCCGCGCGTTCTTCTGCTGGATCAGGATACTGGAGGAGGACAGGACGCCGCGGATCACCTCCGTGATGTCAAATCGTTCCGGATTCAGCTCGTCACCCCCGGATTCCAAGGCCGTCAGGGTCAGAAGCTGGCGGACCATCCGGTTCATTTTCCCGGCTTCGTCCACGATAACGCTGCAGTAATACTCACGGCTCTCCGGATCGTCAGCCATCCCTTCCGCCAGTCCTTCCGCATACCCCTGGATCAGAGCAATTGGCGTCTTCAGATCGTGGGATACATCGGCGATAAATTCCTTACGCATCTCATCGATCTTGATCTTCTCCTCAATATCTTTCTGGAGCGTCTGATTGGCGGCCTGCAGCTCGCTGATCGTCTCTTTCAGCTTGTCCGAAAGTGCATTCATGCTGCTGCCAAGCACCCCGATCTCATCCTGCGCATTGCCGGTATATTTCGCGTCAAAATCCAGGTGGCTCATCCGTTCCGAGATGTCGGCCAGCTGCAGGATCGGCGACGTCACCCGGCGGGTCGCCAGATACATTGCGACACAGCCGATGAGCATGGCCCCCAGGCCCACATACCCCAGAAAACGGTTCGTCAGATCCACGCTCTCCGCAATGCTCGCAAGCGGCATCGACAGGAGGCATATCGTCTGGTTATCCGAGAAGAAGCCCCAGCACTCCAGATAATACGAGTTGGAAAGATTGTAATAACTCTTCTGAATCGTATAGTTCGCCGTCTCGAGGATCGTCTCATTCCCCTCATAACCGGGCTCCTGCCATCCCAGGATGTACTGGCGCACGCGATCCATCATAAATGCGGCGTCACGGCCAGAGGACACGATCGGGTAATCCGACGCGCTGTCGATAATGATGGTCATGATATTGTTCTGGTCGCCCAGACGGCGCAGCAGCTGAACACCTTCGGTCTGCTCCCCGCTGTCAAATGACCCGTTTCCCGGAAATTCATCGCGGATACTGCCGCCGGCAGCCCGGCGTTTCTCCACCAGTTCGTCGATCTCGTTGTAAGCGATCCGCATGACCGCCACCTTGCTGTCCACATAGAAACGCTCCAGCAGCAGGTTATTGGCGACCCATATCCCAATCAGAAGAAGCGCGGTCAGCCCCACGAACAGCAGCGTGGCGCGTACGCGCAGAGAACGTTTCATACCGGCACCTCGAATTTGTAGCCCATGCCCCAGATGGTCTTGATATAGTCGCCTTTTTCTCCCATTTTGCTGCGCAGCTTCTTCACATGGGTGTCTATGGTGCGGGCGTCGCCAAAATAGTCATAGTTCCACACGTTGTTCAGAATCTTCTCCCGTGAGAGGGCCATTCCCTGATTTTCTACGAAATAGGTGAGAAGCTCGAATTCCTTATAGCTCAATTCAATGGGAGCGCCGTCAATCGTCACCTGATGGGCATTCTTATCGATCCGGATGCCGCCCACGTCCAGTACGGCCCCGGAAGGCGTGCTGCTGCGCCGCAGGATGGCCTCGACGCGCGCTACCAGAATCTTCGGACTGAATGGCTTGGAAATGTATTCGTCTACGCCGAGGTCGAAGCCCTCCAGTTCATCCCGCTCTTCGCCGCGGGCCGTCAGCATGATGATCGGCACCTTTGAATGCTGGCGGATCGTCTTCACGACCTCCCAGCCGTCCATTTTCGGCATCATGACGTCGAGAATAATCAGGGCAATGTCTTTCTGGGCGAAGAAGAGATCGACGGCTTCTTCTCCGTCGCCGGCCTCAAGGACGCGGAATCCCTTGACCGTCAGGAAATCCTTGACCAG
>CAYYHX010000342.1:0-2075 GCA_964471835.1 uncultured Hungatella sp. | reverse complement strand
TGAAGAGGGCGCGCAGCCGGTAACGGACGGGCTGGAAATTCCGGTTTCGGCCAAAAATAAGGAATCCTGGCCGGCAATCTGGCTGGAGGATCAAGAGTAGGGGCGCAGAAACAGAAGCGGAAAGGCGGTTCTGCGCGTGAAAGAAAGCTGACAGAAGAATGTGACCGGTCCGTGCCGGTTCCATCTGGCGGAGAGCGGAGGAGCCGCGTTCCGTCAGAGCAGTTACACGGGAAAGAAACTGTCAAGATGAATCTATGTAAAAAAAGAGGAGGTTGCAAAATGAAAAAGTACAGGAAACAATGCCTAGCAGGAGCTATGGCGGCGGTTCTGGCCGCTTCCCTTCTGGGGGGGTGCGGCGGAGGCAGCGCCGATAGCAGCACGGCGGCCGAGACGACGGCGGCTGCGGCGAAAACGACACAGGCCGCGGAAACCGCGGCGCCCGAAACACAGGGAACGACGACGGCTGCCGCCGGAGAATCGCAGGCGGCGGAGCAGACACAGGCGGAGGAAACAGAGTCCGATCTGGCGGCGCAGGTCCGCGGCAATACGGATCCGTCCCCGGAACTGATCGAACAGGTGAATTCGACTTTTGACGATTCTTATCTGGGGGATTTCTACGGTCTGGGAAGCGACTATTCCGCTTTTGAAGGAGGCCGGTTCGACGGCGTCACACTGGATATCTGGATGCCCAGTCTGTTCGGAACGGCTGATGTTTATTCTGATCTGAGCCAGCATCCTGTTTTTCAGCAGATCTCACAGCTGACCGGTATCAAATTCAATTTTATCACGCCTACTGCCGGAGAAGAACAAACCGAGTTTAACCTCATGATCAGCGGCGGCGATCTGCCGGACATCATCATCAACGGGGTTGGTTATTATCCGGGCGGGGTGGCAGCTGCTGCGGAGGACGGTCTGATCTTGGATCTGACGCCATACCAGGATAAACTGCCCAACTATATGACATATGGGAATAACGGCAACCACAGCGACCTTTTTAGAAAACAGACGATGACGGACGATGGCCGAATGTTGACGTTATATGAAACTAAAACCAATATAGAGGGTATTCCTTACGGACTCAACATCAAAAGGAAAGCGATGGAAGATACCAGCTGGACCGAACCTCCGGAAACGATTGATGAATGGCATTCCTTCCTGGTGGACTGCAAAAACGCGGGTTATGATATCCCGGTTGAATTTAGTACAACTACGGGGTTCGTATACGCCGGCTATGGCTGTTTTTCCAGCGCTTTTGACGTTTATTCCGGACTGTTTGTCAATGACGAAGGGAAGGTAGCTTACGGGCCGGTTCAGGATGGCCTCGAAGATTATCTGACGACCATGAACCAATGGTATACGGAAGGATTGTTTGATCCAGATTTCCTTACTGCGGACGGAGCACACTGGACTGACATGATTATGTCGGACGAGGTCGCGTCTATGCTTTATTCGACCGTTACCATGAAGGAACAACTGAAATGTGACTGGTCAGACCTCATAGCTACTCCATTTCCGGTTCTGAATAAGGGGGATCAGCCGGTGGTCGAATACTATCCCATTTATTCGGGATCAATCAGCAACTCAGCTTCGATTACACCGCAGTGCGATAACATTGATGCGGCATTGGCTTTTCTGGATTTTGGTTTCTCCAAAAAGGGCTGGGAACTTTATGGGTTGGGTTCCTACGGTGATGTGCATCTGGTCGATGAGGAAGGGAAACCCTATTATCCGGAGGGCAGTCTGATTTATACCGATGAAGAGTGCATACAGAAAGGCGGAAGCTATACACTGTCGAAGTTCAGACTGCATCATTTTCCGGGTGCCTACTCGGATTATGACAGCAATCCGAGTTATAGTGAAGAGGCAATTGCTCCCACTAATACAAGAACAGATGGAGCCAAGGCAGTTGGGCTCCCGCCTGTTTCTCTGACGGCGGAGGAATCCCAATCGATCGCGGATATCCAAACGAACATTGAAACGCTCAGAGACGAATATCTTTTGAAGATCATAGTCGGACAGCTCCCGCTCTCCGCCGCGCAGGAGTTCCGTGACCAGGCCGCACAGATGGGGCTGGA
>CAYYHX010000341.1:0-2087 GCA_964471835.1 uncultured Hungatella sp. | reverse complement strand
ACGGCTGCCTCACGGCGGCGCACGCCACCCAGTTCATCGCCTATATCCGTCAGGTCCGGGGACAGTATTCCCTTACCAGAATCCTGAACGGCGATCAGTCCTGGCCGAGCCGGCCAGAGGATCGGGACATTCTCTATTTTCTGGCCCAGAGTTTCCGGACCCAGCTGCAGAAAGAGCTGCCGCCCAGCCGCGGCAAGCTGACCAGAGAGACCCGGGCGCTGGCCATGCGGGCCAAGGAGCTGCTGATCGAACTGGCCAACATCAGATCGCGCAGATGGCCATTACGCCGGAAGGGGACGAGTCTCTGCCCGCGTGGTTCGTGGTGGAGGCATCCCGGGATATTCCCGCTCTAACCAGAAGAAAGCAAGGGTGAACCATGGCAAAGAATCCAAAGACCGGAGCAAAGAAGAAAAAGGAACCGCCGCCGCCATGGAAACTGGCTGTGGGAAAAGTGATGGACAGCCCGCTGTACAAGCTGGCCGGCCATACCGATATTCGCTGCGATAAAGACTATCCCATCGCCAGGTCCGACTGGGCCTATGTCACCAATGACGGCCGCATTTATCTCAATCCCTGGCGGGAAGCAGGAGTGGGAGAGTGGACGTATGTCATCAGCCATTGCCTGCTGCATCTTGGATTTGACCACATTCGGGAGGACAGAACCGGCGATGCGGCGTGGAACGCGGCCTGCGATCTGGTTGTAACCCGTTTCCTGCTGGAGAGTCACATCGGGACGCCGCTCATCCCTGCTTCCTGCGAGTTTCCATTTCCCGTCAAAGACGAGGAGCAGGCTTACAACCGTCTGAAAGAGGAAGGGATTCCCGGCTTCTGCAGTCAGTTCAGTACCATGAGCAACGGCAGGCCCGATATGATCTGGCGCGAGAAATGTGACTGCGACTATCAGAAGATTTTCGCGGAATCCCTTCAGGAGTCGCTGCGGGACAGCATTCGCATCGCCGGAGGGCAGAAATCCGACCGCCGGGACGCCGACAGTTACAACCGGCACCACACCCTGTATGAGCAGGCCAGGGAATGGTTCATTTCCAGCTATCCTCTGCTGGGAGCGCTGGCGGCGTCGTTCCGTCTGGTGGACGACGAAGATACGGTTCGCCGGATGAAAATCCCCGTGGCGGCGGTCAGCCCCCAGCTTCAGGAGATCTACATCAACAGCCGGTGTAAACTGGATCTGGAAGAGTGGAAATTTGTCCTGGCCCATGAGTTCCTTCACGCCGCCCTGCGGCATGACATCCGCTTAGAGGATCGTGACCCCGAACTCTGGAATGTGGCCTGCGACTATGTGGTCAACGGCTGGCTGGTGGAAATGAACCTCGGTACGATGCCGGAGTCCGCGCTGCTGGATCAGCGCTTTAAGGGGATGTCTGTCGAGAGCGTCTATGACATCATTTATGAGGACGCCCGCCAATGGCGGCAGGATATCGCGGATACCGGCGGGGATATCCTCTACGGCGACGGGGACTGGTGGGACAGTCTGGATGGAGAGGAACTGGATGATTATTACCGTTCCGCGCTGCAGCAGGGACTGACCTATCACCAGGAACGGATGCGCGGCTTTCTGCCTGCCGGTCTGGTGGAGGAAATCTACGCCATCAGCCGTCCGCCCATCCGCTGGGATGTGGAACTGGCCAAATGGTTCGACCTGTATTTCACCCCGCTGGAGAAACGCCGCACCTACGCCCGCCTCAGCCGCCGCCAGAGCGCCACGCCGGACATTCCCCGGCCCGCATGGCACCAGGTGGAGCGTCTGGGAGAAGCACGGATCTTTGGCGTACTGCTGGACACGTCCGGTTCCATGGATCGCGGCCTGCTGGCCGCGGCGCTCGGCTCCATCGCCAGTTACAGTGAGGCGCGGGACGTACATCATGTGCGGGTGGTGTTCTGCGACGCGGCGCCCTATGATCAGGGCGTCATGAGTCCGGAAGACATCGCCGGAGCCGTGCAGGTTCGGGGCCGCGGCGGCACGAAACTCCAGCCGGGCATCGACCTGCTGGACGGAGATCCTTCATTTCCAAAGGACGCGCCCCTGCTCATCATCACCGACGGCTGCTGCGACAGGCTGAACCTGCGGG
>CAYYHX010000340.1:0-2094 GCA_964471835.1 uncultured Hungatella sp. | reverse complement strand
TGGAAGACGATGTCAATGATAAGGCGGAAAACCCTGCTCATCTTTCGGACAAGATCATCAAGCAGCCCCATATCGAAGTTCCTGACAGAGATACCACTTATTATGCTCTCTATGCCGCGGACGAGAACAATGACCGGATACCGGATTATCTGGAATATGCGGAACAGGTGGCATACTGCGCCAACGGCGGCACGCTGATCGGCGATGCCGACTGGCTGAATGAGAGTGAGGGACTCTTCTACCGCTGCGGCCATCATCATGTGGCCGGGGAGGAGGTTACCCTGCTCCGCCTGAGCAGAGGAAAGGAAATGATAAAGAGGGACGGCGCCGTGCTGCTGGGCTGGTCCGCAAGGAAAACGGATCTTGTTACAACCAAGCAGCAGGAGAGTGCGGCTAACATCATTCTGAAAGTCACGATGCCGGGAGACGGCGATGCCAAAGTGTACGCGGTCTGGGCGGTGGATGCCGACGGGAACGGGAAGGCGGATTATGAGGAGACCGAGAGGGAAGTGGTATTATTTGGACTCCAGCGGCGCGATGCAAATCGGCTGGCAGCTGGTTTCCGGAACGTACTACTACCTGAATGAGTCCGCGAAAGACGGAAGGCCGTACGGTTCGATGTATGCGAACGAGACGACCCCGGACGGCTACGCAGTAGACGCAAGCGGGGCGTGGATCCGGTAAGACGTATATTGCAAGGCGATTCGAAGGATAAAGAAATAATACGGGACAGGAATAACCTTAGATAGGAATAATACGGCAGAGGAATAATACGGGATTCAAAGAAGGAAAGAAGGCAGCGGGCGAAAACCTGCTGCCTTTCCTTTCGATTGCCCCGCCCGCCGCGAGTCTGTTCTCGAATATAGTAACTGTCCGAATTGTTACGGAATATATGCGCCGATAGTGTGAATTTTTGAATTCCGGATGCAGCATTTCCCGGCAAAGCTGCCGCACGTAAGTTCCGGATGGATCACCGATATCCGCAGTCTTTCCTGTTTAAACCATAAATCTCAGGTCTGTCTTCAGCATTTCCCTTTCGCGAAGAAATGGCGATTCAGCCAGAAATTAAGTTCGGCGCCGATGAACAGAATGCAGATGCAGAAATAGAGCCACAGCATCAGCAGAACCATGGCAGTCAGGCTTCCGTACATATAGGAATAATTGCTGAAGTTCTCAATATAGATCGAATACAGTTTCGAGAACACGACCCAGCCGAGCGTCGAAAGCAGCGCCCCGGGTATCTGGCTCAGAAACGAAAAGCGCCTCACAGGGAGCCATTTGTACAGGCAGCTGAAGACAATGACCAGCAAAAGCAGCAGGGAGGAGGAGCGGATGCTGTAGATCAGATCCGCGTAGGCTGTCAGCCACGGGAGCCGGCGGGTGATGAACGAATAGATCGTGTTGCCGAAAACCAGAAAAAGCAGGCTTCCGATGCAGGCCGCGACGAAAAACAGCGTATAGAAGGTGCAGAGCACGCGGCGGATCAGATAGCCGCGTTCCCGCGGGCTTTCATTGACACGGTTCATACCCTGTTCGATGCCAAGCATACCGCGGGAGGAGGACCAGAGGGCCGCGATGGCGGAGAACGAGAGGACGGTACGCGGAGACTTGGTATAGAGGTCGTTGATGATGCCGGTGACGAGCGAATCCAGCATATCCGGCATGATCGTGACCATCATCTCCGTCACGTCGGCCTTGCTCACGGCGGGGATCAGCTGGATCAGGGTCAGCAGCAGCATGATGAAGGGGAAAAAGGCGATCACGATGAAAAAAGAGGACTGCGCGGCATAGACGGTTATCTCGTCCTTTTTGCATTTATCCAAGAAATCCTTTGCCATGCTTTTCAGCGCTGTCATATTATCTCCCTCCGCCGGGGCGTCCTGAATGCGGTTATCTTTCTCTGCTGCCCGGGCCGTCCTGAAACGCTGTTCTTTCTCTGCTGCCCGACTCGTCCTGAAATGAGATTCCCGCTTCCGGGGCGTCTGGCTATATTATAGCGGAAATCCGCCTGTTTGAAAAGCAATTTATTAGAACCTTTTTTGAAAGTAACTTTTACTGTTCATTTCCCGGGGGATATGTTATGATGGATCTGTA
>CAYYHX010000339.1:0-2105 GCA_964471835.1 uncultured Hungatella sp. | reverse complement strand
CCGGATCCAGAATATACTCATAAAACTTCGCGCTGCCCGACTCCTGGCCGGGAACATAGATCTGTTCTTTCTGATACTTCATCCTTTTCATCCTCCTGTTTTTTTATCATTCCTCCGGTGTTGACATATCTCACTCCCGGCCTCTTTGCTCCGGGCCGCGGCACCGTTCCCCTGCTCTTGCGCCCATCTCATTTCCCCTGTAAAACCGGGAATCAGCCACTATTCTCCTGCTCCTTCCTCGCTTTCGGCAGCTGCATTTTCAACTCCGTAAAACAGCGCCGTCAGCAGTTTCTCCGCCACTTCGTCCTTGCTCAGCAACCCCAGCTCCGTTTCCCCTTCCGCGGTGATCAGCGTCACCACATTGGTATCTCCCCGGAAGCCGGCTCCCTCTACCTTTACATTGTTGGCGGCCACCATATCCAGATGCTTCGCAAGAAGCTTCCGTCTGGAATTCATGATCAGGTTCTCTGTCTCCATCGAGAATCCGCACAGCAGCTGTCCCGCCGGCTTATGATCGCCAAGGTACTGTAAAATGTCATCCGTCCGCTCCAGCTCGATCGACAGCTCGCCGTCCTTCTTCTTCACTTTCTCCTCCGCTGTCCGCGCGGGGCGGTAATCGGCCACCGCCGCCGCCTTGATAATGGCATCCTGCTCCGCGCTTACCGCCGTGACCGCCTCGAACATCTCCCTCGCGGTCGTTACTTCCACAAGTTTCACAAACCGCGGTTTCTCCGCCTCCGCCGGCCCGGTCACCAGCGTCACCTCCGCTCCCCGCCGCACGGCGCTGCGGGCGATCGCGTACCCCATCTTCCCGCTGGAATGATTGGTTAGATAGCGCACCGGGTCAATCGCCTCCTGCGTCGGTCCGGCCGTCACCAGGATCTTCTTCCCGGCCAGATCCTTCGGGCAGGCGATCTCCTGCAGAATATAATCCAAAAGTACCTCGGGTTCCGGCATCTTCCCGGCTCCTACATCGCCGCAAGCCAGATAACCTGTCGCCGGTTCTATCACATGTATGCCATAGGATACACAGGTTGCCAAGTTATCCTGTGTGACCGGATTCTCATACATCTGCGTATTCATCGCCGGCGCGATATACTTAGGGCATCTGCATGTCAGAAATGTCGTCGTCAGCATATCATCCGCCAGCCCGTGCGCCACCTTCGCGATCACATTGGCCGTAGCCGGCGCCAGCAGAAATACATCCGCCCGCTTCGCCAGCGCCACATGCTCCACGCTGAACGAAAAATTCCGGTCGAAAGTATCCACCAAACATCTATTCCCCGTCAGACTCTCAAATGTAAGCGGCGTGATGAACCGTGCCGCATTCTCCGTCAGGATCACCTGCACATCCGCGTGCATCTTCCGCAGCGCGCTGGCTAACGACGCGATCTTGTAGGCGGCGATGCTGCCGCTGACGCCCAGAATCACTGTTTTCCCTTGCAGCATAGCCGTTCCCCCGTCCGCATTCCTTTGTCCTGAATTCTCCCGATCCGCTTTTTCCTCATCCGTGTTTCCTCTGTCTGCACTCGTGCCGTCTGCGTTCTCTCGTCCGCACCTGGCCATTCGTGGCTCCTTTGCCTGCATTTTCCCATCCGCCGCCATTGAAATTTCGTCAGCATTTAATCCGAACGATTCCAGTATAACACTGTCAAAAATACTTGTAAACAAATTATAACAGTTCTTTGGCTTCTTCGCCGGCGGCTGGCCTTATCTGACAGTCTGTACTTTCCTTTTTGTCTTGTTGACACAATCCGGATGGCTGCGGGTACGATATTGCCGATATTCGTACCGCACCTGTTCCGTTTGAACGTGATCTTCCCGGCATAACTGCCCATCAGTTCCGGAAATTGTACCCGATCTATCTATATCTTGTCCACCGGCAGTTTTCCTTTCCCCTCTCCTTTTTCTCTCCCGGAGTTCAAAAAAGCCGAAAATCTATAACAAAAATCTGTACGAGACAAAGGCAGCAGGTATCCGCCCGCTGCCTTTTCGAATCCAGTGTTATCCTGTCTTTTGTTATCCTGTCTCTTGTTACCCTGTCCCTTATTATTTCTTTATCCTTTTGAATCGCGTTGCAATATACATCTTACTGGATCCACGCG
>CAYYHX010000338.1:0-2111 GCA_964471835.1 uncultured Hungatella sp. | reverse complement strand
GACTCTGCCGGAACCGCTCCTTTCTCCGCAGCCGAAACCGCGGACTCTGCCGGAACCGCCCCGGCGTCCGCGGCTCCCGCTTCGTCCGGTATCTCGACAATCTCGCAGCACACTCTCGCCGCATAACGCTTCCCGCCGTACACGATCTCATTCTCCTCGTCGTCGCAGAGACCGTCGATCTCCTTTACGCGTAACCCGAACACGTCATTCAGATCATGCGGCGCGTATGCGGGGGCCGCAAGCGTCCCCGAAAAGCACAGGTCGTTCTCGTTCACGAGGCCGCTGTAAAAGGTCAGCACGAAGCTGCCGCCCTCGGCCACGAACGCGCGGATCTTCGCGGCGGTGTCCGGACGGAACAGGTACAGCGCCGGCGCCGCAATCATACGGTAGCGGGAGAAATCCGCCTCCGCGCTGATCACATCTACATTTACATAATTCTTCAGCAGCGCGCCGTAATGGTCAAAGGGAAGCTGCGTGAAGAAGCGGCCGTCCCGCCTCAGATGTACTTTCTCCGACAGCCCCTGCATATTGTCATAGTCGTAGATCAGCGCCACATCCGCCTCCGCCCCGCTGCCTTTCAAGGCGGCCAGATCCAGGAGTTTCCGCCCCACCTCGCGCACGTCGGCGAAGACCCGCGTGCCGCCGCTGCCGCTGTGGTCGATGACCGCGCCGTGAAACTTCTCCGACGCGCCGTTTCCCATCCGCCACTGGAAATACTGGACCGATTCGGAACCGCAGGCGATGGGAAGCAGCGAACTGAGCATGTGCATTCCGGGCCGTTTCAGCTTGCAGAACTCGAACTGGCTGGGAACGCCGGGCGCGCTCTCCATCAGATAGAAGGGTTTCTGTTTCAATGCCCTCGCATAGTCGAAGGTAAACGCCGCGCCTGCGGCATTCTCCCACTCCGTCGTCTTGTCCGGCTGGCAGTGCCAGCGGGGGTAGCTGTCCCAGCTGATCACATCGACGGCGCGCGCCAGCTTATCATAATCCACACAGTTGATATTGTGCATGTTTGTCGTGGCCGGGATCTCAGGGTTATACTTCTGAACCGCCTGCCGCTCCATAGCGATAAACTCTGTCTGCAGCTCCGAATAGAACCGCCTGTAATCGATCACCAGCGCGTGCAGCGACATTTCCCCGTGACGGGAGGGCGGATCGATCTCGTCAAAATCCGTGTAGCCGTGGCTCCAGAACGCGGACCAGTACTGACGGTTCAGGTTCTCGATCGTGCCGTATTTCCGCCGCAGCCATCTGCGGAAATTGGCGGCGCACTTGTCGCAGTAGCACTGTCCGTAGAGTTCGTTGGACAAATGCCACATGATGAGCGCCGGATGGCGGGCATAGCGTTCGGCCAGCTTCTCGTCCATGATGCGAACCTTCTCGCGCCAGACCGGGCTGGACTCGCAATGGTTCTCGCGCCCGCCGTAGAGCTGACGGACGCGGTTCTCGTCGGTGCGCATGACCTCCGGATACTTCTTCGCCATCCACGGCGGCCGGGCGCCGCTTGGCGTGGACAGGATCACATGGATGCCGTTTTCATACATTTTGTCCATTATTTCGTCCAGCCAGCCGAAGCAGAACTCACCCTCCCGCGGCTCCAGGCTGGACCAGGCGAATACGCCCAGAGTGACGGTATTGATATGCGCTTCCTTCATCAGCCGGATGTCGTCTTCCAGCACATCCGGGCGATCCAGCCACTGGTCGGGGTTGTAGTCGCCGCCGTGAAGGAATTCTCTTATTTCTTTCAGTTTCTTATACTCTCTGACGCCTGCTTCCGATTTCGGTCCCATTTTCTGATTCGCTCCTTATAATGGCTTTGCTTTGACTTGCCCGACTTGCCTCTGCTCGCTTCCGTTCCTGTCCGCGCTGGCTGCGCTTCTTGCCGGCAGCGTTTTCTTGCACCGTTTTTCTCTGTCACAGATACGACTTTCCCACGCAGGTTTTCCCTTGTCACAGATCGCGATCTTCCACACCGTTTGCCTTGTTACAGACACAGGCTTTCCCGCACCGCTTCCACGTTATTTCCCATGTCACAGATACCACTTTCCAGCGCCGCTTTACCTCTGTCACAGACACAAACTTTTCGGCACCGTTTCCTCCTGTCACAGACA
>CAYYHX010000337.1:0-2119 GCA_964471835.1 uncultured Hungatella sp. | reverse complement strand
CTCGATGAAAGTTAGATTTCTTAGTTTTTAATAATTTTTCATGAAACAACCCTGCGGACTGAACTTTTTTCATGATCAGACATCATGATCAGGCCAATGTTCCAGCCGGATGTGACGGCCCGCGGGAAAAGACACAGCCGCAGTAATTCTGGCGATACAGGCCGTATTCACGCGACAGCTCGATTGAGCGCTGATAGCCGTTCCGCTTCTTGAAATCTGAACTCAGCCAGGAAACGCCGTATTCGCGGCCCAGACGCTCGCCGATCCCGTTGAGTACGCCGGCGTCTTTTAAGGGGCTGATCGTCAGGGACGTGGTAAAGTAGTCGTATCCGCCGGCTTTGGCTTCCCGGGCGGTTTCCGAAAGGCGCAGTTCGAAACATTTGCGGCAGCGGGCGCCGCCTTCCGGCTCGTGTTCCAGACCTTTGACGGCTTCGTAGAAATCCTCCGGCCGGTAGACACCTTCCACGATATGCACCTCGCCGGGGAGAGGCATCTCGCGGATCAGGCGGCGTTCTTCCTCGACGCGTTTCCGGTATTCTTCCGGCGGGTCAATGTTCGGGTTGTAAAAGAAAACCGTGATATCGAAACAGGCGGACAGGTATTCCAGCACATAACTGCTGCATGGCGCGCAGCAGGCGTGGAGCAGCAGCCTCGGCCGCTCCGCGCCTGTCAGGTTTTCAAGCAAATGATCCAGGTCTTTCTGATAGTTTCGTTTGTTCATGGATGCTCTCCGCTGGTGGCGTTACCCTCTAACCCGCAGCACCGCGCTCGGAACCTTTGGTTCCTCGCTCTTGCGGTGGCGCTAGCCCTCCAGGCCGCAGCGCCGCGCTCGGAACCTTCGGTTCCTCGCTCTTGCGGTGGCGCTAGCCCTCCAGCCCGCAGCGCCGCGCTCGGAACCTTTGGTTCCTCGCTCTTGCGGCAGTCGCCGCATGCCGCATACCGGAAGGGAGCCGGCTTGTGTGCAAGCACACGCCGGCTCCCTTCCGGTATGCGGCGCGCTGCTCGTTGCTCACAGAAAGTCGCGTATCCTTTTACTTCTCACGGGGTTGCGGAGTTTGCGGAGGGCCTTGGCCTCGATCTGGCGGATGCGCTCGCGGGTGACGTTGAATTCCTTGCCGACTTCCTCCAGCGTCCGGGGATGGCCGTCCTCCAGGCCGAAGCGGAGCACGATCACCTGACGCTCGCGCTCCTTCAGGTCTCCCAGCAGGGTGTCGATGTGTTCGCGCAGCATGACCGACTCGACGTTGCCTTCCGGGGTCAGCACCCGGTCGTCTGCCACGAAATCGCCCAGATTGGAATCGTCTTCCTCGCCGATAGGCGTCTCCAGGGATGCCGGCTCCCGGGCGATCTGCATGATCTCCATCACCTTGTCCTCGGACATCTCCAGAGCCTCGGAGAGTTCCGACACCGACGGCTCGTATCCCAGCTCCAGGGTCAGCTTCCGCTGCATTTTCGACATCTTATTGATCGTCTCCACCATATGCACGGGTACACGGATAGTCCTGGCCTGATCGGCCAAGGCCCTGGTCACCGACTGGCGGATCCACCAGGTTGCGTAGGTACTGAGTTTATATCCCTTGGTATAATCGAATTTCTCGACACCCTTGATCAGACCGAGATTGCCTTCCTGAACCAGATCCAGAAAACTCATGCCCCTGCCGGTATAGCGCTTGGCAATACTGACCACAAGACGCAGGTTGGCCTCGATCAGACGATCCTTGGCGGCTTCGTCGCCTTCGGCCTTGCGCATGGCAAGCTCCATCTCCTCGTCGGCGGTCAGAAGCGGCACCGTACCGATCTCTTTTAGGTACATGCGGACGGGGTCTTCCGTCCCGATGCCGTCTAAGAGATCGATGGCGTCCAGATCGATGTCTTCCTCCTCATCATCCTTGAGGAAACGGTCGTCGTCCTCATCCGCGGCCAGAAGCATCTCCACCTCGGCGATCATGTTCTCGTCCGCTTCCTGGAGGACGTCGATCTCATTGGCCTCCATATAAGCATAAATCTGTTCCATCTGTTCCGTGGTCAGGTCGTCGCCGAGGAAGGCGTTGTTGATCTCCGTCATGCCGATGGTATTGCTTTTCGCCTTTCCCTGCTCTACCAGTTTGCCAAGTTTCTC
>CAYYHX010000336.1:0-2120 GCA_964471835.1 uncultured Hungatella sp. | reverse complement strand
TCTATGACGTCACGAGGCCGTGCATCGATACCAGCGGGAATTACCATGTGGAGTCTGATATTTTTGACCTCCATGACTACACGCAGGACCCGAAGAAGTTTGCGTCGCATTACGCAGAGTATGCGGCGGGCGGCAGGCCGATTGACCGTCTGAAGGACCGGCAGAGGTTCATCGAGGGGGTTCCGGTTTTCGTGAGCGAGTACGGCGGGATCAAGTGGGACGTGGAGAAGGTGAACGAGAAGAGCTGGGGGTACGGGGATGGCCCGGCGACAGAGGAGGAATTCCTGGCGCGCTACAAGGGTCTGACCGACGCCCTGCTTGACAATCCCCGGATGTTCGGGTTCTGCTATACGCAGCTGTACGACGTGGAGCAGGAGACGAACGGGCTGTACACTTACAGCCGAAAGCCGAAGTTTGATATGGAAGTGATCCGGGCGATCAACAGCCGGAAGGCGGCGATTGAGGGGTGATCCGGGTGGTCAACAGCCGGAAGGTGGCGATTGAGGTGTGATCCGGGCGGTCAACAGCCGGAAGGCGGCGATTGAGGTGTGATCCGGGCGGTCAACAGCCGGAAACGGATTCGGGGCATTCTGTGTCATACTGAAAGATTCAGGTCGCTGAAGAGCGTGGACGCGGCCGGTTTTGCCGGGGCCAGGGAAATGATGGCAAGCGTGATGGCGGAAGCGGCGCGACGGGGAGAAACTGTGTGACGACGGGATCGGATTGACATATGAGTGGGAACTAAAAAAGAAAGGGCCGGGTCGCGTGATCCGGCTCTTTAATTTTCATTGGAGCGGAAACAGGAAGGCAGAGCCTTGTGTCCGGCCTGACAGCGCGGCTGTCGTAAATTTGTAAATATTTCCCCTTTACGAATGGCAAAATGTGGTATAAAATAGGTAAGTGACAGTAAAGGACGTGAGGGCTATGGGTGATATTGAGAATACGAGATATTTCCGTGCCGTACAGGAAAACCAGCTTGATGTAAGAGAGATTCTGGCGCAGGTGTATGAAGCACTGTCCGAGAAGGGATATAATCCTGTGAACCAGATCGTAGGGTATATCATGTCCGGAGATCCCACTTACATCACCAGTTATAAGAGCGCCAGAAGCCTCATTATGAAAGTGGAGCGGGATGAGATTCTGGAACTGCTTCTGTCTACTTATATCGAAGAACGGCTGAAGTAAGTGTGAGTATCGCGCATGCGATCGGGCGGGGAAACCGTGCCGGGAACGGAAGGGTCGTGCGGAAGCGAATAGGAACAGGATGGTTCGGGGAGCGGAACTGTTTTTGGGCGGAGGGGATGCTTTCCGGGCATTGTTATGTTTAAGTGACTGCTGAAAGTACCTGCCGGGCATGTCTTTTACTGGACGGCTGGATGGAAAGAGGACGGGACGGACCGCTATGAGGATTCTGGGACTTGACTATGGCGCGAAGACCGTCGGCGTGTCGGTCAGCGACCCTACGGGGCTGATCGCCGGGGGTGTGGAAACCATTACCCGCAGGAAAGAGAACGGACTTCGGGCTACGCTGCGCAGGATTGAGGAGCTTGCCGGTGAGTACCGGGTGGAAGCCATCGTTCTGGGCTATCCGAAGAATATGGATGACACGGTCGGAGAGCGCGCCAGACGGACGGAGGAGTTTGCGCAGGTTCTCAAGCGGAGGACGGGCCTGCCGGTGATCCTGTGGGATGAGCGCCTGACGACGGTGGCCGCCGACGAGATTCTGGAGGAGAGCGGCGTGCCTGCACGGAAACGGAAGAACGTGATCGACAGGGTGGCCGCCGGAGTCATCCTGCAGGACTATCTGGACAACGCCGGGGCGCAGAGCAGAGTCGAAGGCAGCGAGGAAAATTCGCCGGGCAATGCCGATGCGCCATGCGGAAGCGAAAACTGAGTGTAGGGTTTGCCGTACGTTGCTGATGCGCCATGCGGAAGCGAAAACTGAGGGTAGAATTCGCCGTACGTTGCCGATGCGCCGTGCGGAAGCGGATGCCGTATGGAGAGGTTTTGCGGGACAACGTCAGCGTGCGCACAGTGCGGAACTGAGGCATTGCGAAACTGCACCGCGGGAAGGCGTCAGCGCGTCGTGCAGCGCCGGTTTTGGAGAAGGAGTGCCATGG
>CAYYHX010000335.1:0-2132 GCA_964471835.1 uncultured Hungatella sp. | reverse complement strand
CCTCGAAACAGGGGATTCAGATCCTGACGGGCGTGAACATCGCGGAGATCGCGGGCAGTACGTCCGGCGTGCCGGGCGGAATCGGCGGCCCGGAGGACGGAGCCGGCGTCTCGAAGGCTGAAACCAGTACCGCAGACGGAACCGGTGTCCCGGAGGACGGAACCGGCATCTCGAATGCTGGAACCGGCGCTGCGGACGGAACCGGCACCGCCGGCCATGTCACCGGCGTCCGTCTCGCGGACGGGCGGTTCTTTGAGGCGCAGATGGTCATCATTTCCACCGGCATTCGTGCCAATACCGCCCTTGCCGCGGATATGGGCCTGGAACTGGGCCGCGCCGTCAAGGTGAACAGCCGCATGGAAACCAGTATCCCCGGCGTCTACGCCTGCGGCGACTGCGCCGAATACCAGGGACTGAACCTGGGCATCTGGCCGGAGGCTTCCGAACAGGGCCGGGTGGCCGGCGCCAATGCCGCCGGAGAGGAAACCGAATATGCGCCTGTTTCCGCGGCTCTCACCTTCCAGGGCATGAACACCGCCCTGTTCGCCGCCGGCGACAACGGCAAGAATCCGAAACTCCTCTACAAGACCGTGGAGTACCGGGATATGGGCAAAGGCCAGTACAAGAAGTATTTCTTCCTGAACAACCGCCTCTGCGGTGTGATCCTGATCGGCGACCTGTCCGAGATGGCGAAGCTGACCACGGCGCTCCAGCAGCATGTAACCTACCAGAAACTGATGGCAGAATAAAGCACAAACCCTTCCGGCGGCAGAACGTACCGTGACCGTTCCGTTCCGCAGGAAGGCAGGAAAGCAAGTAGACAGGATACATATAGGCAGGAATCTATATAAACACAAAAACGTAACAGTTCAGACGGCGCATCTTCTTGTGCAGCCGGTGGCCACGCAAGAAGCATCGGATGTTTATCCTATGTGCGAATCGGTGCCAAAATATGTTTATAAACAAGTTTAACGTCTGTTTGGCGGCGGTTCCCCCGTCATCTGAACTGTTACCAAAAAACAGAAAAACAGGAGCGGAAACGTGCGCCAGACCTGCTTAGCGAACTGTTCCCGCTCCTGTCTCCGTTTTCTTTCCTATTTCTGTTTTCTTCCCTATTTTTGTTTCTCTCCTGTCTCCGTTTTCTCCCCGCTTTCCATTTTCATATCTGTTTTACTATTGAATCTATTTCTGCATTCTGTTTTGCACCTGACTCTTGACTGTTGCTTGTGAAATTTACCTGTTATTTAATCGTTCGGTTCTTCGCGCCAGCCCTTACACACATCCACCCATGCCGTAAAACCGGAGTATCTCTCCAGCTCCGGAATCGTCAGCTCGATGGCGCTGTTGGAACTGCCGCAGGCCGGAAAAACAGTCTGGAACCGTTTCAGGGACTCGTCCAGATAGACCGCAACGCCCTCATTGACCGCAAACGGACACACGCCGCCCACGGCATAGCCGACCAGCTCTTCTGCTTCTTCCGGCGTCAGCATCTTCGCCTTCGTGCCAAACTGAGCCTTGTAGTTGTGATTATCGATCCTGGCGTCTCCCGCGGCCACGATCAGAACCGGGCGGCCATCCACCATGAAGGACAATGTCTTGGCGATCCGCTGCGGTTCGCAGCCGAGTGCCTGAGCCGCCAGCTCCACGGTGGCGCTGGATACCGCAAACTCCATTACTCGTTCTTCCATTCCAAATTTCCGAAAATACTCTTTTACTTTATCAACTGACATGCGATTCCTCCTGTATCTCTTCCGCCTCGGCCTGTACTCAGATCAATGTGTTATACTTTTTCCCTATAATATGTACCCGGCTAGCCTTCCGCCCGCGACGCAAATTCCCCGCCCGCAGCAACATTTCCCGCAAAAAGCCCTCCGCCTGCGGCAACACCGCACGCAGCAAATCCTCCGCTTTCGGCAACACCTCACCCGGCAAGCCCTCTGTTCGCTGCAACACTCCCCGCAGGCAATCCTCTAGCCGCATCCCCCGGCCGCAGCAACACTCCCCGCAGCCAATCCTCTAGCCGCAGCCCCCACTCGCGCAGTCTCTGCCCGCAGAACACCGGCGGCCGGTCGGCGTGCCCGCGTTGCCGCCCCTGGCGGACTCCCGCAGTTCCCACGGCAGCGACCTTCCCA
>CAYYHX010000334.1:0-2142 GCA_964471835.1 uncultured Hungatella sp. | reverse complement strand
CGTCCAATTTCCATGCCGCATCCTTCCTCCTTACCCTTTGATCGACCCGACATATACGCCTTTCACGAAGTATTTCTGCAGGAATGGATAAATGCACAGGATCGGTGCGGTCGCCACCACGATAACACAGTATTTTATCAGTTCCCGGTACGATTGAGCCTCAGTGAGATCTACAGAGGCCATCACCTCCGACGCAATGTCGTTTTTAACAAGTATTTCCTTCAGCACAAGCTGCAGCGGGAATCTGGAGCGATCGTCCAGAAGCACCATCGCGTTAAACCACGAATTCCAGTGCCCTACCACATAGTAGAGCAGGATAACCGCCAGAACCGGCTTCGACAGCGGAATGATCACATCCGTCAGAACCTTTCTCTGCGGCGCCCCGTCGATGATCGCCGCCTCCTCTAGCTCTCTGGGAACCGACTGGAATCCCGTCCGCAGGATGAACATGTCCCACGTTGCGATCGCCCCCGGCAGAATCATCGCCCAGATGTTATTGTAAATGTTCAGCTGGCGCATTAACAGGTACCAGGGGATCAGCCCGCCGCCAAAGAACAAGGTAATGGTAATCACAATCATGAACGGTTTCTTGAACATGAGTCCCGGCCTGGACAACGTATAAGCTCCCAGAATTGTCAGGAACATGTTCACGGCCGTCCCCAGCACCACATAAATGATCGTATTCTTATAGGCAGTCAGGATCGAACCGTCCTTCAGCGTCGTCTCGTATCCGCGCAGCGTAAATCCCAGCGGCCGGAACAGGAGACCATTATGCGCAGTCAGCTGTCTTGGATCACTTACGGAAGCGAAGATGACATACACCACCGGATACAGGCACAAAAGTGTTACAAACGTCAGAAGTGCATAATTAAACACATTGAACGCAATATTGGCCGGAGACTTTCTTCCGACCTGTCTTCCTTTTTCTCTCTCTCCGTTCATCCGTTTCCCTCCCTCATCAGAACAAACTTGTATCCGTGAGCTTTGCTGACACCCGGTTCGCGAGCCACAGCAGGATAAAATTGACCACGGAACTGAACAGCCCCACCGCCGTGGAAAAGCCATAGCTTCCTTCCACCAGGCCGCGGCGGTAAACGAAGGATCCGATTGTATCCGCTGTCTCATAGACCATCGGATTATAGAGAAGGATCGTTTTCTGGTATCCGGTACCCATTATGCCGCCCAGTTCCCGGATCAGCAGGATCATGACCGTGGGAAGAATGCACGGAAGCGTGATGTGCCACATCCGGCCCAGACGGCCCGCCCCGTCTATTTCCGCGGCCTCATACAGTCCGGGATCGACGGAAGCCATTGCTGAAAGATAAATGATAGAATCCCAGCCCACTGACTGCCAGACATCAGATATCGCATAGATCGGACGGTACATATTCGGATAGCTGAGGAGCGGTGTATGCTGCACGCCTGTCACCGCATTGACAATTTGTGTCACGATACCGTTTGAGGCAACAAACAGGTGGATGATGCCGCAGGCCACGACTAGGGAAATGAAATGCGGCATATAGGTGATCGTCTGCACCACCCTCTTAAACTTCATGTTCCGAACCTCGTTTAACAGAAGTGCCAGGATGATCGGGGCCGGAAATCCGAGCGCCAGGTGCCAGAGGCTCTGCATCAGCGTGTTTTTCACCGTCCGCACAAAATAAGGACTGCTAAAAAAATCTATAAAATTCTTAAAGCCGATCCATTTGCTGCCCGATAATCCAAGAAGCGGTTTGTAATCCTTAAACGCGATCAATACCCCGTACATCGGCAGATAACAGAACACGATATACCATAGAAGCACCGGAATAAAAACAAAATACGCGAACCAGTTCCTTCTCAGATCCTTCTTGAGACGCACCTGAAACGGCTGTTGCGTAAGAGAATCCGCCTTTTCTTTTTTTCTTTTCAAACTATTCTCCTCCATTCTCTCCTTGCAGCGGAATCCCGGGGGCTGCCACAGAATACGGATTTCATCCGGTTCGGACGGTTTTCTGCGGCAGCCCCCTTATGTCAGCCAACAAATATTGCTTCTTTATCTTGCCTGATACCTGTCATATGCATCCTGGTAAACGGACACATAGGTATCCAGCCCCATCTGTGCGGCCTGGTCACGGAACTCCTGCGCGGCGGAGAGCGGGA
>CAYYHX010000333.1:0-2149 GCA_964471835.1 uncultured Hungatella sp. | reverse complement strand
AAGGATCTGGATGTGTTTACGAGGACGCTGGTGGCGAATTATATCCTGGAGGGCGTGTATTTTTACAGCGGATTTATGTTTTTTTATAACTTAGGGCGTAATAACCGGATGCCGGGGTCGGTGCAGGAGATCCGCTATATCAACCGGGATGAGAATACGCATCTGTGGCTGTTCCGCAATATCCTGATGGAACTGCAGAAGGAGGAGCCGCAGCTGTTCACCGGTGAGAAAAAGGATGTCTACCGCGGCATGATCCATGAGGGCTGTGAACAGGAGATCCGCTGGGGGCATTATGTGATCGGGGACGACGTGCAGGGGCTGAATAAGGCGATGATCACGGATTATATCCAGTATCTGGGCAACCTGCGCTGCACAACCGTGGGGCTGGAACCGATCTACGAGGGGCATGAGCAGGAGCCGGACAGCATGCGGTGGGTGTCGCAGTATTCGAATGCCAACATGATCAAGACGGATTTCTTTGAGGCACGGAGTACGGCGTATGCTAAGAGCAGCGCGCTGGAAGATGATCTGTAAACGGCTGTTCGTCGAATTCCGCCACGACAAAGAAACGGCTATTCGTCGAATTCCGCCACGACATAGTACCCGCGCGCGTTCTGTTTGATGTCGCGGACGATGCCGTGCGTTGATTTCAGCCGGTCGCGGCCCTTGTAACAGCCGGACATGGCGACGGCCGGTTCGATGATGTAGCAGGTTCCGCTGAGGGCGTCATGGGCAGTGATCTCTACCTCATCCCCGATGTTTACCAGACCCTGGCGCTCCATTTTGAATTCGATGATTCTCATTGTTATCCGCCTCCGTGCCGGATGGGGTTCATCTTGTTTCCTGCCGGACAGGCAGCCGGCCTGTCCGGCGCGGTCGGGAGCCGGGCAGGGGGAACGGGGATGCACTGTCTGGACAGGGATATTATCTCACAAAAACTGTGGTTCCACAACAGGAAATGCGGAAACCGGCTAAGAAGGGGGATATCTGCTATGGAGGACTGCACGCCGCGCCCGCGGCTGTACCGGCGGCTGAATGAGTACTGCCGTTCCGATGCCTATCCCTTTCATATGCCGGGACACAAGCGCCGGTCGGACGCGGCCTTTATGGCAGAATTCGGCAATCCTTACGGCATCGATATCACGGAGATCGACGGCTTTGACAATCTTCATCATGCGGAAGGAATCCTTCGGGAATCCATGGATTGGGCCGCTTCGCAATACGGCGCGGGCCGCACCTATTATCTGGTCAACGGGAGTACCTGCGGCGTGCTGGCCGCCGTCTGTGCCGCGGTGCCGCGGGGAGGCACGATCCTCATGGCCCGCAACTGCCATAAATCCGCTTACCATGCCGCGGCGTTGAACCAACTGCAGGTTCGCTATATTTATCCACAGATTCTGCGTGATTTCGGGCTTCAAGGTGGATTATTGCCGCAAGATGTGGAAAAAATGTTGATAAGTGAGAACGATTGTCCGCCCGACGCCGTGTTCATCACTTCGCCCACCTACGAAGGTGTGGTGTCGGACGTGCGCGGAATTGCCGAAGTCTGTCACAGGTATGGTGTGCCGCTGATCGTGGATGAGGCGCATGGCGCGCATTTTCCGTTTGGTGAAATGTTTCCGTCTTCCGCTCTGGAAACGGGCGCGGATCTCGTGATTCAAAGTTTGCATAAGACGCTGCCCGCGTTCACCCAGACGGCGCTCCTGCATGTCCGGGCAGGTGCGGGAGGCTGCAGTTCGAATTTGGAGCAGGCGAATGGCGGGTTTATTGACAGGGATCGCCTGGAATATTATCTGCAGGTATTCCAGACAAGCAGTCCTTCTTATGTGCTGATGGCCGGCATCGAGCGGTGCATCGAATACATGTCGGGAGAAGGCCGCCGCGAAATGGAACGGTTCGCGGGGAGGCTGGCCGGGCTGCGCGGGCGCCTGCGGCAGATGAAGCATCTGCGGCTGCTGGACCGTGACGTGATCGGTCAGGCAGGCGTATACGATCTGGATTCCGCGAAGGTGGTCATATCGGCGCGTGACGCGGGGATAAGAGGCTCTGCGCTGGCCGGAATCCTTCGCCGGGACTACCATCTGGAGATGGAGATGTGCGGCGCGGATTATGTGACGGCGATCACGACGCTGATGGACAGCGACGAGGG
>CAYYHX010000332.1:0-2152 GCA_964471835.1 uncultured Hungatella sp. | reverse complement strand
ACAATCGCCCTTGCGGGCAACCCCAACTGTGGCAAGACCACATTGTTCAATGAGATCACAGGCGCGAGGCAGCACGTCGGCAACTGGCCGGGCGTCACGGTCGAGAGAAAAGACGGCGTCTACAAGAAGGATAAGAATGTGACGATCCTGGATCTTCCGGGAACGTATTCCCTGTCCCCTTACTCGACGGAGGAGATTATCGCGAGGGACTGCATCGTGAAGGAACGGCCCGACGCGGTGATCAATATCGTGGACGCTACCGGCATCGAGCGCAATCTGTATCTGACATTGCAGGTTATAGAGACCCGTATCCCTACGGTTGTGGCCATGAACATGATGGATGAGGTGGAAAGCAGGGGCGATCAGATTGACTGCGCAAAGCTGTCGAAGCTTCTGGGAGTGCCGGTGGTTCCCATCGTCGCTCGAAACGGCAGGGGGCTGGATGAGCTGATGCAGGCGGCTGTTTCCGTGGCGAACGCGAAGCAGAAGCCCGCGCAGCTGGATGTCTTTGACCGGAGCCTGACCGACGCGATCCGGGGCGTGGCCGATGTGCTGGGCGACGCGGAGGACGAGGAGAACCAGTGGAAGGCCATCAAACTTGTGGAAAATGACGAGATTATCGCCGCCACGGTTCCGGAGGAGAAGAAAGCCGCCGTGGACGCCTTGGTGCAGGCGGCCAATAAGAATGCAGGCGGCGACGCCGAGGCGAGAATCGCCGACTGCCGTTACCAGTACATTTCAAAACTGGTGAAAGCGTGCGTAAGAAAGAGCGTGAAAGGCAGCCAGGAGACTTTCTCCGACAAGCTGGATAAGATCCTGACCAACCGCATCCTGGCCCTGCCGATCTTTGCCGTGATCATGTACATTCTGTTTGCCTGTACCTTCAGCGAGAATTTCCTGTTTATAGAGGGGCTTCCCAGCCCCGGCGTGTGGCTGCAGGGGATCGTGGAAACGGTCTGGGGAACCCTTCAGGATGCCGTCGTGGGCCTGGTGGAGAACATCGGAGCGTCGGACTGGGCTGTCGGGCTGGTCAGCAGCTGTCTGGATGGAGTCGGGGCCGTGGCCGGGTTCCTGCCGCTGGTGCTGGTACTGTTTCTGCTGATGTCCTTCCTGGAGGACAGCGGCTACATGGCCCGCGTCGCGTTCGTCATGGACCGGATCTTCCGGCATTTCGGGCTGAGCGGCCGCTCCTTTATCCCGATGCTGATGGGCTTCGGATGCTCCGTGCCGGCGCTGATGGCTTCCAGGACGCTGGAGAGCGATAAGGACCGCAAGATAACGATGATGATTACGCCGTTCATGTCCTGCGGCGCCAAGCTGCCGATCTACATGATGTTCGCGACCACGCTATTCGTGGACAGCAACCGGACGCTGGTGGTATTTTCCATCTATATGCTGGGCATCATCGTCGCCATTATCAGCGCGCTGCTGCTCAATAAATTCGTCTTCAAGTCGGAGACTTCCAATTTCATCATGGAGCTGCCGCAGTACCGCATCCCGACCCTTCGCAGCGTGCTGATCCACGCCTGGGAGAAGGTGAAGGGCTTTGCCGTCAAGGCCGGCACCGTGATCTTCGCCTCCACCGTGCTGATCTGGTTCCTGTCCAGCTTTAATTTCAGCGGCATGTGCGATATGGAAGAAAGTTTCCTGGCGTCCTTCGGCAACGCGATCAAATGGATCTTCGCGCCTCTTGGCTGGGCTGACTGGAGAGCCGCCGTGGGCGTCGTCACCGGATGGATCGCCAAGGAAAATATCGTTGCTACCTTCGGGCAGCTGTTCGGCGGCGTCAGTGACGAGGTTGTGGAAGCGGTCATGGCCGGCGAGGAAGCGCTGCCCGCGATCAGCGAAGTATTTACCAAAGTAACCGCCTACTCCTACATGGCGTTCAACCTGCTGTGTATGCCGTGTTTCGCGGCGGTCGGCGCGATGCGGCGGGAGATGGGTTCCTGGAAATGGACGCTGCGCGCCGTTGCCTTCCAGATGGTCACGGCTTATGTGGTGGCGCTGCTGATCAACGTGATCGGGAACCTGCTGTTCTGAGTATTTCCGCCCGATCGGAACGGAATTGACATTATTTCATACTTGCCATAGTGAATACCTTACATGTGCCGGAATCCGGCGGGCGGTTTAGACCGTACCGCCGGATTCCGGT
>CAYYHX010000331.1:0-2171 GCA_964471835.1 uncultured Hungatella sp. | reverse complement strand
CGCCGGAGGAGGTCGCGGCGTGCGAAAACTCGTATACGGGGCAGTATGTGAAGAAGTACCTATGAGTTGCGGCGCGGCTGCGACAGACGGCGGGATTGTGTTTTGTGCTTGTGCCGGAATGAGAAAATCTGTATAATCAGGATGATGAAGAGCCGGTGGGCGGATGTACAAGATGGAACGGATATATATGAAATGAGTAACGGTTCAAGCGGCAGGAAAATGAGGGATACAAAACTGCTGCGAATGGGGTGGAATCAGTAAGATGGGAGCGGCGCGGCGGAATCAGTGTAATGGAATCAGAATGATGAAGTCGGCGCAGCGGAATCAGTGTAATGGAATCAGAATGATGAAATCGGCACAGCGGAATCAGTATGATGATGGGATTAATACGCGGGAGGGAAGCGGCGTGAACAGAGAGAAGATCGTGGTGATCGATTTCGGCGGACAGTATAATCAGCTGGTGGCGCGCCGGGTGCGGGAATGCGGCGTATACTGTGAGATTTATTCCTATAAGACGGATCTGGAGCAGATCCGGGCGATGGAGCCGAAGGGGATTATCCTGACGGGCGGGCCGGACAGCGTGTATGTGGAGGGCGCGGCGTCTTGCGGGAAGGAACTTTTTGAGATGGGCATACCGGTGCTGGGACTGTGCTACGGGGCGCAGCTGATGAGCCATGTGCTGGGCGGCCATGTGTGCAAGGCTCCGGTCCGGGAGTACGGGCGGATCGAGGTGACGGTGGACCGGTCGAGCAGATTGTTCGGGGATGTATCGGAAAAGACGGTCTGCTGGATGAGCCATAATGATTTCATCGAGGAACCGGCGCCGGGATTCCGGGTGACTGCGCATACGGAACATTGTCCGGTGGCGGCGGCGGAATGCGCGGAGCGCGGGCTGTACGCGGTTCAGTTCCATCCGGAGGTGCTGCATACCCCGGAGGGTCCGAAGATGCTGCATAATTTCGTCTATGAAGTCTGCGGCTGCTCCGGCGACTGGCGGATGGATTCTTTTGTGGAGGACAGCATCAGGGCGATCCGCGAGAAGGTTGGCGGCGGCAGGGTACTGTGCGCCCTGTCGGGCGGCGTGGACTCCTCGGTGGCGGCGGTGCTGCTGTCGAAGGCAGTCGGCGACCAGCTGACATGCGTATTCGTGGATCATGGTTTGCTGCGAAAAAATGAGGGCGACGAGGTGGAGGAGGTTTTCGGACCGGAAGGCCCTTATAATCTGCATTTTATCCGTGTCAACGCGCAGGAACGGTTCTACGGGAAACTTGCCGGCGTAACGGAGCCGGAACGGAAACGCAAGATCATCGGCGAGGAGTTTATCCGCGTCTTTGAGGAGGAGGCCAGGAAGATCGGCCGTGTGGATTTTCTGGTGCAGGGAACCATTTATCCGGACGTCGTGGAGAGCGGCCTGGGGGGTGAATCGGCCGTAATCAAGTCCCATCACAACGTGGGCGGCCTGCCGGAGCATGTGGATTTCAGGGAGATTATCGAGCCGCTGCGCGAATTGTTCAAGGACGAGGTGCGCAAGGTCGGACTGGAACTTGGCATTCCGGAGAAGCTGGTGTACCGCCAGCCGTTCCCCGGGCCGGGTCTGGGCATCCGCATCATCGGCGAGGTGACGGCGGAGAAGGTGAAGATCGTGCAGGACGCGGATGCGATCTACCGCGAGGAAGTCACCGCGGCGGGGCTTCCCCATACGCCGGATCAGTATTTTGCGGCTTTGACCAACATGCGTTCCGTCGGTGTCATGGGCGATGAGCGCACCTATGACTACGCCGTGGCGCTGCGCGCCGTGAATACGGTGGATTTTATGACCGCCGAGGCGTCGCAGATTCCCTGGGAGGTGCTGCAGCGTGCCGCGGGCCGGATCGTCAACGAGGTGGCGCATGTGAACCGGGTGCTGTATGACGTCACTTCGAAGCCGCCGGGGACGGTGGAGTTTGAATGACGGACGTTCGGGCCGGGAATCCAGGGTTTATAAGGGTTTCCGGCCTTCCACTTTGATCCTGTAATGTTAATATGATGTTGGAAAATCGGCTTATTACTCTCATTACCCGCTTTTGCAATCATGCCGGAGCTGTGGTAGAATCCGGTCTTTGACAGCATTTTGTGAAAAAAAGGCTCCAAAACCCGCTTATACAAACGGTTTCCGGGGCCTTTTATTTTTT
>CAYYHX010000330.1:0-2181 GCA_964471835.1 uncultured Hungatella sp. | reverse complement strand
GATTTATTTCCCTTCCCTACCCGCGTTCCGCCAGGTACAGCATCACCTGCTGCTCGATGGCCGAGACAGCCTGATCGACCGAGATCTTGTCCGTAAGATAATCCATGGCCCCGCTTACGACCATGCCGAGCAGCGTCTGGTTCACATTTACCGGCTGCGAGACGCCCTCGATCAGAGCGCGCAGCTGCGCACGGCTTTTCTCATCCGGGTAAGAGTAAGAGACTGTATAATCCCAGTTCTCAAAGCCCATGCCAGCGAACAATCCGTCGCTGTCAACCGCGAACTGCGCGTCGAGTCCCCCGACGCTCACCGGGAAACCGTCGTGGAAATTCTCCTTCTGCACATCCAGGGAGTAGATACATTTCACAAATTCACCAGCCAGTTCCGGATCGGCGGCGGCCCGGTTGATGCCGATGAGACAGGATGGGAAATAAACCCCGTTCACCAGCTCCATCGTCGTTTCCGGATGGTTCCGAAGAAACGCCTCCGGCAGCCCGAAATCTGAAATATCCGTCAGAGACTCCACGCCGCTGTCTGCCAGGCCTCCATCGTAGAAAACACCGCTCCCCTTCGTACCCCTGGGCGGCACGGTTCTGCTGATATGCAGATCCCCCAGTTCCTGATCGGTAAATGATTCCTTCGCCCCGCAGGATTCGCCCAGAGCCTTCACTGCCTCAAGGCAAACCCTCATCCGGTCACGGTTCAGGCCGTCCACGTTAAACAGCTCATGATCATAGAGCACCGCGACTTCACGCAGCAGGGCTTCATAGACGTCTGCCCACCGCAGCGGTTTGCTGCCCGCATAATCACGGATGCCCTCCAGACTCTGCCACGCCTGAACCGCTTCGGACGTTCCGAGAGCGACGGGAACCTGGATGCGGGCGGGCATCTGGTATACGGAACCGTCCTCTTCCGTAAAGCTCTCTACAACCTGGGAAAGCAGCGGCGTCTCGGCCTGGATCTGCGCAAACAGATCACGCATATCCATCAGAACGCCTTTCGCCTGGTAGGAATCGGCAGGCAGGCCGTCCAGGACAAACACATCGGCTCCCTTGCCGTTTAAGATCTCCGTATTCAGGGCGCGGATGATGTCCTCGGAAATGATAGCGCGCTCCCCATCTTCTTCCGTCGCGCTGCGCACATCCACAAACACATCCGGATGTTCCTCCTGGAATACCGAGGCAGCCTGACGGATCGTAGCGTTCTCGGTGAGGCTGTAGACCGATAACGTATAACGCGGGACGCTTGGCATCTGCGGATCGTATGTATAATGACAGACTGAAAAGCCTTGCGTGGTTCCATTGATGAAGCATCCGAAGAAATCATCATCGCCTCCCGGGCAGAAATCGGCCAGGGCGCGGCTCTCGCGGCTCATGGAATTCAGTTTCCCGTCCATGATCTGCTCCCAGAGGGTACCGCCCCG
Organism: uncultured Hungatella sp.; assembly: GCA_964471835.1. Classification (GTDB taxonomy): domain Bacteria; phylum Bacillota; class Clostridia; order Lachnospirales; family Lachnospiraceae; genus UBA3402. The sequence goes on along the minus strand of CAYYHX010000330.1, from coordinate 758 downwards.
GCTCACATGGAACAGTCCCTTCGCGCTTGCCAGATAGATACCGCCGTTTCCGTCGCCGAACAGCTCACATTCCTCTCCGTACCGGTTCCCGATCATCGTCTCGTCACAGTCGATGTCTTCGACCTTTTTCCCGTCGGTTAAATCATAGCGGGTAACGAAGCCTTCGGTAAGCGTCACGAATTCATTTCCCTCAATATAGCCGATACTGGAATCCGAGGCCCCCGGGAGCCGTTCCATGGTAAACAGCATCGCGCCGTCAGGCCGGTAACAGTAGACCATATTGCTGTCGTGAAGCAGGATGCGTCCGTCCCCTGCCACATCGACCTGGCAGGGAATCATGCCGTATTCCTCCCCTGCCTTCGGCTGGAATGCATCGGAAAGCAGCTCAGTCACGCCGCCGGCTCCTTCCGCCCGGTACAGACGGTAGCGGGTGTCTTTCTCGTCCCATGCGATAAAATAGTAATTTCCGTCCAGGCCGTAAGTGACCTTGTACGGTTCGGCACAGACTTCGCCGTTTGCCAGCTTCTCATCATACCAGTCCTTCCAGCTGCTGTCCATCTCCCAGGTTTCGCCGTCGCAGGTGTAACGGACGGATTCCGCCGCCGGCTCATGGGTAAACAGATAGAGTTCGGGCCGTCCGCCTTCCCCTTTCAGAAGCGTCTGGTAACTCCAGCCGGATGCACTGTCCGGAAGGGTAATCTCCTCCTCGACATAGCGGCCCAACGGAATCTCGCCGTCCGCCGCGCCGGATCCGGATG
>CAYYHX010000329.1:0-2191 GCA_964471835.1 uncultured Hungatella sp. | reverse complement strand
GCTTCGCTTAAGAATACGCCGAAATTCTTCTCGCGCACGACCGTCAGTTCCTGTATCTTTCCCAATTCAATCATAAGTCCTCCGGCGGCCCTGAATGCCGTCCCTGCTCCTCACGCATCCATACGATCGCGTGAGGGTTTCCGGCGCCGTCGCACAGCGCCACGACATAACCTTCCGGAATACGGCTGACGCGGGGACCCATAACGTCCCCGAGACAGGCCGCTTTCCGGTACTCAGCCCTCAGTTCGGAAACCCGGAGATCCGCCGGGAGACACTCCTGCGCGATCCGGACGTACTGAACATTATTGACATGACGGTTCGTATCCAGATGGCACCGTTCGACCGTGACAGGTTTCCCTTCCTCATATTCCGCCGGGAGCGCGATATGCCTCGGAGCGTACTCCATAGGGATACGCTCCTCCACGCCGCCGTAGCCGCGGATCTTATCCTCCCCGACCCGCACCGGGTGTCCCGCCTGCGTATCGAACAGGAACCAGATTGAATTGGCGCGAACCAGATACCGTCCGTCCATATCTCCGATAAAAAAATTGCGGTATCCGTACATTCCCTTGAAACCGTAAGGCCACGTGCCGATTCGGATCTCCTCACCCAGCCTCGGGTACCGGTCGATTACGATCTGCCAGGAAGCCAGCCACCACGCCTCGTGGCGGCTGTTCAGATACTCCAGCCCCAGACCAACCGACTCGGACTGGAACGTGGAGCAATCCTGCAGATAGTTCATAATCCCCGTTAGGGACAGTCTTCCCTCCATGTCCGTCTCGCTGTAACGGACACGGCTCTGGAATTCATACATACAGCATCACCTTCTACTCATCACTTTCCGCTCAACACCTACAGCCCATCATCTTCTGCCCATCACCCTCTGTCGCTTTATCCTTAATCCATCTATCTTTCATCCTTGCGCAATCTTCATCCCTGCACAAACCCGATCTCCCACCTGTTCTCGTAAGTGAATTTATTTATCCTTAATTCATATATCCCTTCCATCCCCGGACAATCTTCATCCCTGCACGATCTCGATCTCCCACCGGTTCTCGTAGGTAGCCCCGGGCGCAAGAGAAACCAGCCCCGGCTGCGTCGCCAGATCCTCTACGACGCCCTCCCGCGACGGAAGCGACGACCACGGCTCGATACAGACGTAGGGTGCGTCCGAATGGGGCTTGTGCCATATTCCCAGATACTTCATCTGCGGGTAGGATACGCGCACCGCCTTGCGCCCGTTCCTCGCCTGCAGGGTCACCCGCTCCGGCACACCCGTGAGGACGACCGCGTCGTCGTCAAAGAGCGAATGGCGAAGCGGCAGGACTTCTCCGTCCTCCAGCTGATACGGCACCGTTCCTGTCACGAAGCAGGCCGGCGAGAAACAGACGCGGCGTACCTCTCCCTCCGAAGATGCCCCCGCCCCGCCGGAAAACCGGAGTTCGTAGTCCTCGAACCGCAGCCCATCCTCCAGCGGCACCCGGAACCCCGGATGGCCGCCGATGCCGAAATACATGGTCTTCCCGTCCTCATTCACGACACGGTAGACGATCTCCAGCCGGCTGTCTTCCAGACGGTATGCAGCCTCATAGGTAAAGCGGTACGGGTACTGCCGCCGGGTCGCTTCGCTGTCCTTCAGGCGCAGGCGCAGAGAAGACTCGTTCACCTCAACAGCTGTCAGTTCGCTGTCCTTCACGAAGCCGTGGATGTCCATATAGTACTCCCTGCCGTCCAGCGTATATCTCCCCTCCGTCAGCCTCGCAATATACGGGAACAGATTCGGCGCCCGGTCGCTCCAATAAGCCGGATCACCCTGCCACAGATACTCAGTTCCTTCCCGATCCGTAATCGACCGCAGACTTCCGCCCAGGGTCTGAACCGTTACACTCAGCTGTCCGTCTCGAATCGTGTATTCCATACTATAAATTCCTTCCGCAGATCCACAGAGACAGCAAGGGCGGTTCCCTACGGAACCGCCCCGCAAAACCTCGTTACATCTGCCTGCAGCTGCTGTCTGCTGAACTTACTGGATCCAAGCGCCGTTCGCGTCTAAGCTGTACAAGCCATCCGGCGTTGTCTCGTTCGCATACATACGACCCTTCGTGCCATCAGAAGTTTCGTTGAAGTAATACCACACGCCATCGATCTGATGCCAGCCAGTGTACATATAACCCTGGTCGCCGTCCGCATA
>CAYYHX010000328.1:0-2196 GCA_964471835.1 uncultured Hungatella sp. | reverse complement strand
AGCCGGAACACGCGGGTTCCGGACTCCGTTTCCACCGCCGCCGTCTGGGGCTCTCCGCTGTTGTTGATCACAACCAGCTTCCGGCTGTCAGGATAATACGCACATTCGGTGTGCAGGTTATCCGTCATGTAAAGGCCAGTCGCGCCCTCGCCGCCCGACCAGCGGATCAGCTGGTACAGAAGCCTCGTATTCTCATCGTTCACCCGGAACGAAGCCATGTAGATGCCTCTGCCATTGCCAAACTCGTGAACCGTAAGCAGAGGCTGATCCCCTTCGGCGAGAAGTACCTTCGCCCTGCCGTCCGTCAGATAGCGGTCCTCCCGTGCCGCCAGCGATACCTCCGCCGGTACGACACCGTACGGATCCCCCGTCTCAAAACTCCATCTGCCATGGCAGATCCGGGCGCCGGTATCTTCATCGACCCCAAGCACATGCGCCATGCGGAAGAAGGTGTCATACCCTTCCACGGCCGACGGCTCCCCCACTCCGAGGAACGTCCCGCCCCTGTAAACCCATTCTGTCAGCTTCTCCACAACGGCGTCATCCTTCCACGCGCCGCCGCCGCTCCAGGCGCTTCCCGCCCGTCCGGCGTTGATCACGACGTCAATGCCGTCCAGCTTTCCGTTCTTCACATCGTCGAACGAGAGAAAAGAAACCTCGACCGGAAGGCCGGACAGCGCCTCGTTGATGTGGATCAGGTCGTGCTGCCACGTCTCATGGAAATGGCCCGACAGCGTCCAGGAACGCAAGGCACCCCAGTAATGCAGCACCGCCACGCGTGTTTTGATCGTATACGGCCTGCCCTCCTCATGGAGATCACGGATCATGCGGAATTCATCGGAAATCTGCTCAATGTAGTCGCAGAAATCCGGGAAATCCTGCGTCAGATGCAGATACCCGCCAAGCCCGATCCGCTCGATCCGGCAGTACAGAAGCGCGCGCCGCACCTGGTTCCAGTACCTCTTCGCGTCCGCCGTCGGATCGCCGCCTTCCATAAAGGTAGGCGCTCCCCCCAGCCCCACCGGAAACAGGTACGGATGCAGCCGCAGCTCATGAACCGGCACATCCACGCCGGCACAGAGCCGGGCCTCGTAGCCGGAGAAAACACATTTGATCAAACCGTCAAAGCCGAATTCGGTAAAACGGCCATTATAGGGTTCCAGCCCCACCCAGCTGTCGTCATAGAACACGTACGCTTTCTTTCCGAAGGCGTGGACGATATCCACCAACTGCCTGCCGAACGAAATGACGAAATCATTGATAAAATGCATCCAGTCTGCCTTGCGGCTGTCGCCCGGCATATGGGTCACATGCCGTTTGTTCTGGTTTATAAAATCTTCGGCGGTCATGGCGTATCCATACTGCGCCGCGAACTCGTCCAGCGCCAAATCACTGACCGTGAAATCGTAGGAGCCCCAGTCCGTGAACAGATTGCGGCGGCGCTCGTCGCTCCCCCAGATCCAGACAAAATTATAGAAAAGAGAGGTGAAACGGACCACCGTGGTGTCCGGATGGCTCTCGCACCAATTCTTCATCCAGTCCAGCAGGAACTGGCGCGTCTCGGGATAGCGGGGATCGATCTGCATCAGGTGCTCCTTGTCCCAGTGGTTGGTGATATGGTTATACATCGAGATCTCTTCCCAGATCCGGTATGCCAGGAAACTCACCGTATATTTGTGCCAGGGCAGCGCGTTCTCAACCGTCACGGTCCCGCCGGCCGCGTCATAGGTCCAGAAGGGGGCCGCCGGAACGCTGGCGCGGCTGTCTTCCGACACGGCGGCGGCAAGGCTGGCAGAGGGGATAGTGTCGGCAACACTGTCCGCCGGCACGACACAGGCGGATGCATCTGCTGCCTGAACGCAGGCGGAACCGTCCACACCCACGCCGCCCGGTTTCACCGGAAGATTTGCGGTCCGGTCCCAGACCTGCCAGTATTTCATCGCCGCAGGTCCGTCGTTGATCCGAAACTGTTCCGAGAAGAAATCCGCCATCAGATCGATTGTCACGCTGCAGGCGCAGCCGTCCGCCTTGCCGCCATTCGCCGCACCACGGACGCAACTGTTTGCATCGCCGCCATCCGCTGTGCCACAGACTCTTCTGTCCGCCTCACCACCATCTACTACGCCACGGACGCTTCTGCCTGCCTCGCCATCTGCCGTGGTTCGGACGCAACTGTCTGCCTCACCGCCATCCGCC
>CAYYHX010000327.1:0-2203 GCA_964471835.1 uncultured Hungatella sp. | reverse complement strand
CGTCGCCCTCGCAGCACCTGCTGCAAGGAGGCGACGGGGGTGTCTGAACTGTTACCTTTGATTTCCGTTTCTTTATAATGAAACGTAACGGTTCTCACATCGGATAAACATCCGATGCTTCTTGCGCGGCCACCGGCCGCACAAGAAGATGTGCCGTCTGAACGGTTACAATGAAGCGGGAGAGAAGATACCAAAGAGGAGCGGAGAGAGATGGAGCTGTACGAGTGGCAGAGGGACTGTCTGGAAAAATGGAAGAAAAACCGCTGCCGGGGGATCGTCAATGTGGTAACCGGGGCCGGCAAGACAGTGCTGGCGCTGGAGGCGGCACGTATGCTTGCGCGGGAATATCCGGGGAGGCTGCGGGTGCGGATCGTGACGCCGACGCTGGCGCTGGCCCGCCAGTGGGCGGCCGCTTCCCGTCCGGCGCGGGTGGGGATGTATAACGGTACCCGGAAGGATGACAGTGACTGCGATTGGATGATCTATGTGATCAATTCTGCCCGCCACGCCCTGGCCCGCCATATTTTGCAGGATATGGAAGAAGGGTACCATGTTTTTCTGATTGCGGATGAATGCCATCATTATGCCAGCGAGGAGAACCGGAAGATCTTTGAGTTTCAGGGGCAGCAGGCTTATGCGGAGGAACTGTACCATTGCATGGGGCTGTCGGCGACACCGCGGTATGACGAGGGCGGCCTGGTTCTGGAGGCGGCGCTGGGGAGGGAGATTTACCGGTACCGCTTTCGGGAAGCCGTGCGGGAAGGAACCGTTTCGAGGTTTTTTGTCTATCAGATCGGGTTATCCTTTCTGGCGGAGGAGATGGAGGAGTATGACGAACTTTCGAGCCGGATGGGCGTATTGTATCATGAACTGACGGCGCAGTATCCGGGTCTGTCCGAGCTGGGCGGCGCCGCTTTTTTCCGTTTCCTGAAGCAGGCGGCGAAGAGGGACGGGGAAGATTCGCCGGCCGCGACTTATATTAACCTTTCGTACCGGAGGGCGGATATCAGCCATATGGCCAGGGCGCGGGTGGGCTGCGTCTGCGAGCTGGTGCGGCAGCTGGATCCCGCGGCGAGGATTCTGGTCTTTTGCGAACGGATCAGTCAGGCGGAACATTTGAGCCAGGTGCTGCGCCAACAGGGAATCCGGCGGGTGGGCAGTTTCCATTCCGGTATGCCGAGGCAGGTCCGGGAGAGGAACCTGGCCGCGTTCCGGGAGGGGGAGATTCGCATCCTGATCGCCTGCCGGGCCTTGGACGAGGGTCTGGATGTGCCGGATGCGGTGGTGGGGATCGTGATGTCCGGAACGTCCATGACGCGGCAGCGCATCCAGCGGATCGGACGTCTTCTGCGCAAAAGCGAAGACAAGCCCTGGGCCTGCCTGTATTATCTCTATGTGAGGGAATCGGTGGAGGACGCGGCTTTCCTGACGGAGTACAAGGGATCAGGAACCGTATGTAACCTGTCGTATGACGCCATTGAAAATGTGTTTATGTGCCAGGGTTATGAGGGGGCTGCCGCGGGGCTTCTTAAGGAAATCAGCGACGGCGGCGCGGGGCCGGAGATCCGGAAGGAAGTCCGGCGATGCCTGCTGCGGGGCGTCCTGCGTCCGGACTGGATGACGGACGCGGAGGAACTGAAGCAGAGGCGGGCGGCGGCGACGGAGCGCCGGGAGCGGAATTATCTGCTCTGTATGGAGCGTCTGGCGGAGAGGCGCGGGAACCGTGCGAGTGAGAGGAGCGGAAGCGATACGGGAGAGAGGAGCGGGAGCCGTGAGGGTGAGAAGCGCGGTGCGGGAGAGAGGAGCGATGCGGGTGATGGGGATCGTTAAAGAAAATCAGGCAGCCAGTCTAAACCTAAACTTCAGCGGTTTGTCTGACTGTCTGCCTGCCTGTTTGTATGTCTATTATCCATGTATCGGTCTTTACGGCCGGTTCCGCTATGCCATTACGGTTGAGGCCGTCCTGTCTGTTTCTGAGCCGGAACCATACTCAGTCCCGTCTTTGTTTCCGTCGCTGCGACTGAAATCGTGGTCAATTCTGGTCGTGTTTCTGCTGCCGGGGCTGAAATCACAGCCGGGTTCCGCTATGCTTTCGCAGTCGGGGCCGGGTTTTCCGTTTCTGCGGATTCTTCCGCCTCCGGGGCCGGAACCGCGGCGTTGTGGATGGCGATTACCGTAACGACGATGGCATCCGGATCGTTCT
>CAYYHX010000326.1:0-2204 GCA_964471835.1 uncultured Hungatella sp. | reverse complement strand
GTTCCCTTCTCGTGGCTGACCTCGGCCGCGCTGACCTGCTCGATGGCCTCCAGCGCCTTCTTGACACGCGCCTCGCAGTGGCCGCACATCATCCCGTCAATCTTCATCGTCTTTGTCATCGTCTTTTCCTCCTTCGGATTCTTTTTATGTTTGATCTTTTTATCCCTCGCCGTGCTGTTTACGTCAAACAGATTCAGGCGGAGGGCATTGGTAACAACGCAGAAGCTGGACAGGCTCATGGCCGCCGCGCTGAACATCGGATTCAGCTTCAGTCCAAAGAAAGGATACCACAGACCGGCCGCCAGCGGAATCCCGATCACATTGTAGAAAAATGCCCAGAACAGGTTCTGGTGAATGTTCCGCAGCGTCGCGCGGCTCAGACGGATGGCCGCCGGCACGTCGCTTAGACGGCTCTTCATCAGCACGATGTCCGCCGCATCGATGGCAATGTCCGTACCTGCCCCGATCGCGATGCCGATATCCGCGCGGGTCAGCGCCGGGGCGTCGTTGATGCCGTCGCCCACCATGGCAACCTTTCCCTGCTTCTTCAAATCCCGGATCACGCTCTCCTTGCCGTCGGGCAGAACACCGGCAATCACCTGATCTACGCCGGCCTGCGCCCCGATCGCCCGCGCGGTCCGCTCATTGTCGCCGGTCAGCATGACCACGCGGATACCCATGTTCTGCAGCTGGCGCACGGCCTCGGCACTGCCCTCGCGGATCACATCCGCCACGGCGATAATACCCGCCAGACGGCCGTTCCGGCTGAAATACAGCGGCGTCTTGCCCTCCGCGGCCAGCTGACCGGCACGCGCATCGAGTTGATCCGGAATCCGGATCCGGTCCGCCGCTCCGGTCGCCGAGCCGTTCTTTCCCGCCGCCGGATTTCCCGGCCGTGAGGTAATAAAGACCCGGTTCCCGCCGCAAACCGTCTCGCCGTGATATTTTCCTGTCAGTCCGTTGCCGGGAAGCGCCTCAAACTCATCCACTTCCCCGCCGTCAATCCCCATCTCTTCCGCCCGCGCAAGGATCGCCCGCGCAAGCGGGTGCTCGCTCTTCTTCTCAAGCGCGCCGGCCAGACGGAGCAGTTCTTCTTCCGTCACACCCTCCGCCGGTATCATATCCGTCACCCGCGGCTCTCCGCTGGTGATCGTACCGGTCTTATCGAGGGCCACGATGTCCATTTTCCCGGCTTCCTCCAGGGAAGCCGCGGTCTTAAACAGCAGTCCGTGCCGCGCCCCCAGACCGTTGCCGACCATGATCGCCACCGGCGTCGCCAGACCCAGGGCGCACGGGCAACTGATGACCAGCACCGAAATCCCCATCGACAGCGCAAATCCCGCGCCATGGCCCGTCAGCAGCCAGATGAGGGTCGTGACTATGGCAATCGCGATCACGGCCGGCACGAAAATGCCGCTGACCTTATCCGCTACCTTGGCAATCGGCGCCTTGGTGGCCGCCGCGTCACTGACCATCTGGATGATCTGTGACAGGGTCGTATCTTCGCCGACCCGCGTCGCCCGGCACCGCAGGAAACCGGACTGATTCACCGTCGCCGCCGACACCGCGTCCCCGGCGGCCTTATCCACCGGGATGCTCTCTCCGGTCAGAGCCGCCTCATTGACCGCGCTCATCCCTTCCAGCACAACGCCATCCACCGGGATATTCTCCCCCGGCCTTACCACAAAGATATCGCCTTGCAGCACCTGATCGACGGAAACCTCCGTCTCCACGCCGTCATAGACCACCGTAGCCGTCTTCGGCGCCAGCCGCATCAGACTCTTCAGTGCATCCGTGGTCTTGCCCTTTGAGCGCGCCTCCAGCATCTTGCCCACGGTGATCAGCGTCAGGATCGTACCCGCCGACTCGAAATAGAATTCGTCCATATAACCCATGACGGCTTCCATATCCATGCGCATCTGGGCGTCGGTCATCGCGAACAGCGCATAGGTACTGTAAGCAAATGCAGCCGTGGACCCCAGCGCCACCAGCGTATCCATATTCGGGGCGCGGTTCCAGAGCGCCTTATAGCCGCTGATGAAGAATTTCTGGTTGATCACCATGATAGCAACCGTCAGAAGAAGCTCCAGAAGCCCGATCGCCACATGATTCTCCGCCAGAGAGGCCGGCAGCGGCCATCCCCACATCATGTGTCCCATGGAAATGTACAGGAGGACGATCAGGAACCCCAGGGAGGCAATCAG
>CAYYHX010000325.1:0-2204 GCA_964471835.1 uncultured Hungatella sp. | reverse complement strand
GATCGCCTGCCCGATTGTTTTCTCCGCGTTGTACGCGGGCATGACGACGCTGATCTGCCCTTCCGTTTCCATACCAGAATCTCCCCCGTCATTTCTTTTCTCTCCGTGGGCGCCCTGTTCCGGAGGATCCCAAAACATGTTGCATCTATGTGCTTCTATGGCTTATTTCTGTGCGCTGAAACCTCGAACGGGATGATCCCGTACACCGAAATCCCGCACAAGGCAACCCTACGATAACTCGCGGGAATTGTCACACATGCAGGGATGTTTTCGTAATGTTTCAAACGGTGGAAGAGCAGGCCATCTGAGCCGTTACATACTTTAAGTCCTGTTTTATACTCTTACTTTATACTCTTACTCAGTACCTGCGCCGCATGATCCGCTCCGCCCCATTACTAAAACCGACGCCGCGTGATCCGCCTCACCGTTTCCACAGTCAATTCTTCCTTCGTGAGAAGCAGGATCATCCCGTATGTCACGAAAAAGACGGCTACGGACACCGCCAGGCATAAGAAATTGCCCAGCGTGAAGTTCCTTCCGACCGCATCCCGCAGAAACGGCCGGCACAGGACCGTCACCGTCAGGCAGGAGGCAAGCGCTCCCGCCGCCGCAATCAGAATCCTGCCGTACGGTATCCCGCGGAATAACTTCCGTCTTAAGTCCCCCAGGCCGCAGACCTGCACTCCCAGCACGACCGCTTCCGCCGCAAGCGTCCCCAGGGCCGCGCCCGCAGCGCCCATCTTCGGGATCAGAAGCAGATTCAAAACCATGTCGGTACCCGCGCCCGCAACCTCGGAGCACAGCACCCTCTTCTCCCGCCCCAGCGGCACCAGGATCTGGTTGCCGAGGATGTTCGTGACGCCGATCAGCGGCAGCGCCGGCATGATGATCCGCATCGCACCCACCGAACCCGCATAAGCAGGGCCGGACAGGAGGAAGATGCATGGCCCGGCGAACACCGTAAAGTAGGCCGCCAGAGGAACGGCGACCAGGAACACAAAATGCAGCGCCTTCCTGCCGGTTTCATGGAATCTCTCCATATCGCCCCGCGCCACATAGTAAGACACGCGCGGAAGAAGCACGCTCCCCAGAGCTACCAGATACACAAGGGCGGTCTTGACCTGCACCGCCGCATTGTAGTATCCTACGTCTTTATCCGCCGCCAGGAACCCCAGCATCGCCGCGTCCAGCTGCGTATAGATCGTGGTCGAGCAGCTCATGGCGAAGAAGACCAGCACTTCCCGCAGGTGCCTGAAAGGGCGGTATGAACGGAGTCTGGTGAGGCCCGGCCGCAGGTCAATATATTTTCGTGCATGGAACAGGTTGCAGAGATAAGACCCGGAAGAAGCGAATACCGTGACGGCGCCGTAGAGGACGGTATCCTCCGGGCTACGCACCAGCAGGAACAGGGCCGCGACGGCGATTCCCTTGAAGATCACCGAGCGCACCGTGATATAGGCGTACTGCTCCAGCCCCTTGTACATCCATTCGATCCCCAGCGCCCCCAGCAGGATCGACAGGCTCATGACCAGGTACAGCGTCCGGTCCTCCCGCAGCCTGGGGATGAAAAAGAGCGCCGCGAAGAGAGCCATATAAGCCAGCAGGCTCATGGACAGGCTGACCGCCAGCAGTTCATAGACCGTCCTGGTCAGCGCATCCCTGTCATCCCGGACCCGGGCGCAGGCGCGGATCCCGTACACCGGCACGCCGAGCTGCGCGAACAGATTGAAGTAAGCGATCAGCGACGCCGCGAAGGCCACCTTCCCGGTCCCCTCCGGGAGCAGGACCCGCGAGACATACGGCGTCACGATGAGCGGGAACAGGAAGTTGGATGCGCCAAGGATGGCGTTCATGATGAAATTGTAGGTGATCGATGGAGTTTTCTCAGTCGGGTTCAATCTTGTTCACCAAAAGCGCCGGTCTCTTTCCCTGACATATCCGTCCGCTCTGCCTCCGGCTCATCCGGCCGTTCCGCGCTCTCTCCGGCTCCCGCGGAAACTTCCTTTTTTCCGTCGGTTTTCGCAGACGCTTCCTCTTCCCCGCGACCTGCCCCGGGTGCCGTCCGCCCTTCCCCCACCCCTTCCGTGCTCTCCGGCAGGAACAGGATCTTCACCGTGGAGAAAAGGATCCGCACGTCCTCGATCAGACCCGGACGCGCCAGGTACATCAGGTCCATCTGCAGCTTGTCATACGGCTCCGTGTTG
>CAYYHX010000324.1:0-2211 GCA_964471835.1 uncultured Hungatella sp. | reverse complement strand
TTCGAACCCTTGTGCCGGGGTAAACCGACAAACGCATTTCGAGTGCGCCGCGTTACGGCCGCTTCGCTACAGCTCCCTGTGAAGTACTCTAATCATATCGGATAACCGCCGGATTGTCAACCTCACTTTCTTAACCTTTTGAAATTCTTAACCTTTTGAAAATAACAGTTCAGACTGTTACTTTTGAAATGATTCGGCTGTTACTAAAACTACTCGGCAGGACGGGCAGGAAAGAAAGCAGGCCTCCTTTGACAACCGCTGATTTTTATAGTAAGATGGCTTCGCCTGATAGAGAATGCGGGGCAGACAGGAGGACGTCGGAGATGAAAGCAGCGGATATGCACTGCGACACGATTGCGGAGATTCACGACCTGCGGGCAAAGGGTAAAGTGGTTTCCATTCTTCATAACGATTTGCAGATCGATCTGGAGAAGATGGAGGCCGGGGATTACGGCCTGCAGAATTTCGCCCTTTTTGTGAGCCTGGGGCGGGAGAAGCGGCCCTTTGAGTATGCGATGGCGCTTCTGGATACATTTTATATGGAAATGGAAGCGCACCCGGATCGGATCGGTGTCGTCCGTTCCTACCGTGATATCGAGAAGAACTGGGCGGCTGGAAAGATGTCGGCGCTGCTGACAATCGAGGAGGGCGGCGTCTGCGAGGGGAATCTCTCGTATCTGCGCGATTTCTACCGGCTCGGCGTGCGGATGATGACGCTGACTTGGAACTACGCGAATGAACTGGGCTGGCCGAATGTCCTGAATCTGGAAGGTTCGGCTACTGTCGGATACGCGGATACGGAACATGGTCTGACGGATACGGGGATCGCCTTTGTGGAGGAAATGGACCGGCTCGGCATGATCGTCGATGTGTCCCATCTAAGTGACGCCGGTTTCTGGGATGTGGTAAAATACGGGAAACGGCCGTTTGTGGCCAGCCATTCCAACTGCCGGGCGCTGGTTCCAGGCTGCCCTCGGGACCTGACGGACGAGATGATCCGGGCCATCGCGGAGCGCGGCGGCGTGATCGGCATCAACTACTGCATCGATTTTCTGCATTCGCCGGACGAATGGAAGGCGGGCGAGACGCATGTCAGCCGGGTGTCTGATATGGTGTGCCATATGAAGCATATGAAAAAGGTGGGTGGCATCGGCTGTATCGGTCTCGGTTCTGATTTCGACGGCATCGGCGGTGTGCAGGAGCTGAAGACGGCGGCGGATCTGCCGCTTCTGGAGGAGGAAATGCGCCGCCAGGGATTCACGGAAGCGGAGATTGAGGCGGTGTTTCACGGAAATGTACTGCGGGTATACCGGGACGTGCTGAAGTGACAGGGTGGATGGTGTCTTTCCGAAGGAGTGCGGTTTCCGCAGGCCGTAAGGTTTTCGTAGGATTTCCCTCATTTTCTTGCGGAACCGTCAAGGTTTTGTCCGATATCGTCACAGAACCGTTCAAAAGCATAAGGGAATGGTAAAGACTTCCGCGTTTTTTTCTGCTATACTGGCATTATCAAGAGGGACAGAAAGGAGCAGAAGAGATGTTGCTGAGAGTTTTGGAGACGATAATCTGCACGGCGATGGCGGTCGCGCTCTGCTCCGGATTCGTAGTGGCCGGACAGGGATATAAGATGTACCAGGAGGCGGTCTGCGAGGTGAGCCTTGCGGAGAAGGTGGGAGCCATACGGTCGCAGGAGAATTTTACGGAATTTGAGGAACTGCCGGAAGATTATATCGACGCGGTGGTCGCCGTAGAGGATAAGAGGTTTTTCAGACACGCCGGTGTAGACCCGATCGCGATCTGCCGTGCGGTGATCAATGATCTGAAGGCCGGTTCCTTCGTGGAGGGCGGCAGCACGATCACCCAGCAGCTGGCGAAGAACCTGTATTTCAGCCGGGATAAGGAGTTGACCCGGAAGGCTGCAGAGGTTTTCATGGCTCTGGCGCTGGAACAGGAGTACAGCAAGGAAGATATTTTCGAACTGTATGTGAACAGCATTTACTTTGGAGACGGATATTACGATGTCGGTTCGGCCTGCGAGGGTTATTTCGGCAAGGAGACAGAGGATATGAGCCAGTACGAGAGCACGCTGCTGGCCGGCATCCCCAACGCGCCTTCGAAGTATGCGCCGACGAAGAACCCCGACCTGGCGGCGAAGCGCCAGCTGCAGGTGGTCCGGCGGATGGAAGCCTGCGGGTATTTCTCCGTCGAGGAAGC
>CAYYHX010000323.1:0-2213 GCA_964471835.1 uncultured Hungatella sp. | reverse complement strand
CCGGCGCCGTACCCGATCAGCCTGCGGTTCGGCGCCGCGTTCACGAACGTACAGAGGAAATCCTGCAAAACCCTGAGCGCCACCATGGTATAGACGGAATAATGCATCCCGATCAGCAGCGCCAGCAGCGAGGTCGCTTTCTTGACAATCTCCAGTTTCAGGAAAATATCACTGCGCCCCATGGCGTTGATCACCTGGAGATTCGTGATATGAATGGGCCAGAAGCAGTAATAGACGCACATGATCCGCAGAAACGGCACGCAGATCATCCACTGCTCGCCCAGAAGCAGCCGCACCAGCGTGTCCGCCACGGCGCAAAGCCCCAGCAGCATGGGGACCGCCACAAAGGAACTGAGCCGAAGCGCCCGGCGCGCCATCTGCCGGACCATGCCGGCATCGTCCTGTTCGGCGGAAAACGCCGGAAGCAGCACCGCCTGGATCGCCGAACCCAGGTTGGTCGCGATCAGTTTGGGGAACTGCTCGCCGCGGTTATAGCTTCCCAGCTGTTCTTCATTATATATTTTCCCGATAAACAGGCCGTACAGATTCGTAAATATCGTATCGATCAGCGACGCGCACAGCAGTTTCCAGCCGAAGGAAAACATGCTGAATATCCTCGCCATGGAACACATCAGCCGCGGCCGCCAGCTCACCGTCACGAAAAGCGCGGCCATCAGAAAAACGTAGTAGGCCACCTGCTGGCCGACCATGGCCCACACCCCGCAACCGGAAACGGCCATCCAGATGCTGACCGCGCCGGATGCGGCGGATGCCAGCAGCGTAGACAGAAACAGCCCGCGGAACTCCATTTTTCTGGACACATAGGCCGTCTGCACCGAGATTACCGCACCCGGAAACAGGACCACCGCCAGCACCCGCACGATCGCGGTAAGCTCATCAATCTGATAGTAGGCGGCGATATACGGGGCCGCCAGGTACAGAATCACGTACATGACCAGGGCAAGCCCCATCTCGAAGCAGCAGGCGGAAGAAAAGTCCGCCTCATCCGCCCGGCTCTTCTGGACCAGCGCCGTGCTGAAGCCGTTCTGCACGAATGTGTTGGCGATCGCGATAAAGATCATGATCAGGCCCACCACCCCGTACTCGGCCGGCGTCAGCAGTCTGGCCAGAATAATGGCTACGACAAACTGGATGCCCTGGGCTCCCCCGTTCTCTAAGAGTTTCCAGAACATCCCCTTCACGATCTTCTGCTTCATCCGCGCGTCCGCCACTGCCGTCCCCTACTCTTTCCCAGAATGAAAAATCCGGAATGCCAGGCCGTAAAGCCGCGGCGCCGCCGCCTTGAACCGGATAAAGAACCTCGTCCTGAGATCCAGTTCCTTATAGAACTTCCGGTATTTGCGGGAGAGGACGATCCGGTATTCTCCGGTATTCACCTTCGTCAGAAAATAAATGCGCCGGACGGCCTCCTCCACGATATCGTGGAAACGACCTTCCGTCTCCTGATCGTAACCACGGTACATTCTCTTCATCTGCTGAAAATAGACCCGCTGCTTCTCCACGTAATTACCACGCTTCATATCTGCGGTCCACGAACCGGCCGCACCCAGACGGTAGACGCACATGGGCTCGTCCATATAGTAAGCCCAGCCGCGGGCGGCCGCAAGCAGCTGAAGGGGGATATCGCTGATCGGGGCCTCCGTATAAAACTGCGGAAGCTCCCGCACCATGTCTGTCCGGAACATCAGGGACGCCGTCGGATATCCCGATGTCTTGGAAATGATCTCCTCTGGTTCTATCCTGCGGCTCCGCCTGTACGGACGCATCATCCGTCCCGCCAGCGTCCTGTCCCGCACATCCACGCGGGCGCTGTGGAACACAAGCGAACAGTCCGGATGCGCTTCCAGAAAATCCGCCTGCTTCTGCAGCTTGTTTTCATCCGTCCAGTAATCGTCCCCCTCGCACATGGCAATGTAGCGCCCTCTCGCCCTGGGGAAATTAAAGGTGCCGCTTATATTGGTAAGCCCCTTCGAAAACCGGTTCTCGGTCTGAAAGATCGGCCTGATCAGCTGCGGGTAGCGTCCGGCATACTCACGGATCATCTCCGCCGTGCCGTCCCCGGAAGCGTCGTCATGGATCAAAACCTCATAGGCGAAGGAAGTTTTCTGCTTCACAAAGCCCTCCAGCGCATCGCGGATAAACTCCGCCTGATTGTAAGCCAGGCAGCAGACGCTGACCAGAATCTCATCCGC
>CAYYHX010000322.1:0-2215 GCA_964471835.1 uncultured Hungatella sp. | reverse complement strand
CGCTGATCGCCGCGTCATACTCTTCGAGCTGCGCATGGTATGCTGCAAGTTCCTCTTTCTGTTCGTCAGTCAGGTTTACCGGCGTGCCGGGGCGCAGCGCCAGGCATACGGCGACCGCCGAACAGAGGGCTGCGAAGAACAGAACCCGCCATTTCCGTTTCCACAGGTCGGAGAGAATATTCCTGATATAGATGGTTTTTACTACACCGGTTTGCCGGATAGAGGATCCTTTATACTGTGGCACGAACTTCCTCCTGCTTTCCCGCACGATCCGCCTTTCCGGCGTCTTCTCCCTGCCGGATCAGCGTCACGGTCTTGCATACCCGGTAGGTATTCTTCCCGGTCCCGTCCTTTCCGATCTCAAGCAATGTATAGTGGTTCTGTGCCAAAGGCCTGGATATGCTTTCGAGTCCCCTGTACAGAATTTCCCCTTCCATGTCCGCGTTCAGCATCACTCCAAGAGGAATGACGGTATCCTCACCCCACAACATATGGTGGGTCTTGGCAAACCGGCTGGAAAAGCGGATCTTCAGGATGCCGTCCGCCAGATATTCCAGTGGTCCGTACACGCGGTAGAAACTGCTGTCCTCCGACTCCCGAAGCAGGTGGGATGCGCGGACGATATGATCCGGTCCTGAGATGGCCTCCAGGAACCGTGCGTCCTGTTCCATCAGCGGAAACATGGATAGATATCCGGCCGCGATCAGGCGGGAAATCGCCGGAATCTTATCCAGCCGGCGGAAGAGCGGTTCCGTCTCGTCGCAGGTGATAAAGACACAGCCCCTAAAAAGCAGTTCCTGCTCGATGATACTCTGCTGCCGGCGGCGGAGATTCCGCTCATTGTTGATAACAAATACGTCTTTATACAAATAAGGAGGAACTGTCCGACGGATCTCCTTCACCAGTTCCTCTTCCCCGTTGTACCAGGTCTTTAATTTATACCAGAGCATCCCGGCCGACTCCCCTTCCCTTCCATTCCATTTTCCGTGATACCTTTTATCCGAGCTGCCTTTTTCCGTGATACCGTTTATCCGTAGTACCTTTTCCTTGCGGTACTTTTTTCTGTGGTACCAAATGCAGAGAGATTCTTACACCTCTGCGTTCAGGCCAGTTTCCGGACGTCCCCAGCCGGTATTTCCAGCTGGATGTCCCGCCCGAACATCCGCACGGCGATTTTTACCGTATGTTTTCCCACATGGCTGATAACGGCCGCATTTCCCTCAAACGCCCCTCCGATGATGACTACCCGGTCGCCGGCTTTCAGCTGAGCCTCCGGTTTCTCCGCCACGGGAACCGCGTATTTATCCGGTCTCGGGATCAATGCCTCCACTTTCCCGTACGCCGTCTCCCTGCGGACATCATCGTTCAGGATGATCCCTACACGCACAACTTTCTCCTGCCCGGCGATCTGCAGACGAACCTTCGCGTACCGCTTCCGGAACTGATAAGATAAGATCCGCTCCCTGCACTGTTCCAGCGGCCCTGACAGGCAGGATACATCATTCTTCCCGTCCGTTGCCACATAGGTAAGACGAACAATGTGGTCGGGATCCATCATCTGCAGGAGAAATTCCGCTTCGCCCTCGTAAAGCGGCGTGAACACGAATGCCCCCGTCGCCATGATCTTCGCCATGGCCGGGAGCATTTTCAGGCTCCGGAAAAGAAGCTCAACGTCTTCGGAGGAAATAAAAATGTATCCGGGAAATAACCTCAGGATATGAATCTGATTCTCCTGTTTTCTGTCGCGGATCTGTTCATAATAGGAGACAAAACATTCCCCGCAGCATTCCTTTGGCACCTGGCGCCTGATCATGCTTACCAGCTGTTCCTCTCTGCCCGTATAGGTCTGTATCGCGTACCATGGCATATCCGCCGCACTTCCTCTCCGTTCCAATGTATGTGTGTATGGGCAGTCCGTTTTTTTTCTATCAGCGGAGCAGGCTTCGCCATTCCGGCCTGACCTTCGCGGTCAGCCCGGATGTCCGGCGCCACGTACCGTATTCCGCAGCTGACAGCCATCCATTCTGTCAGCCGTTCCTGCGCCGCGGCCGTTATGACCCCCTTCCGCAGAAGCGCCTCCCCAAGGCTCACGCATCCCGTCCGGGTTTTGTAATCTGACAAATGGGAGTATAATATTCCCTGTCAGTATCCAATCTGACGAAACGGTTCCGGTACCGGAAGATGCGCATGGCGTGGAGTGGCTTACTCTACGACA
>CAYYHX010000321.1:0-2244 GCA_964471835.1 uncultured Hungatella sp. | reverse complement strand
TACCTTTACCATGTAATGCAGCCGGTTCCTTCGCCCGTCTATCGCACCAGCCCCGCGATGTCCTTCATGACCTGGCTGACTTTGATATGCTGCGGGCAGATCTGCTCGCACTTATGGCAGCTATGGCACTGTTCGGGTCCGTTCTCGAACGCCCCGTATGCCTCCCGCATCCGGTTCCTGCTGCCGTGGACGCCATATCCGTTGTACACCTTGAAAATCTCCGGGATATTCAGCCCGAACGGACACGGCATACAGTAGGCGCAGCCGGTGCAGCCGACCATCGACATGCTGTCATAGATCTCCTTCACCTTCGCATAGACGGCAGTGTCTTCCTCACTCAGCATCCCGACGCCGCTTCGGGAAGCATAGAGAAGGTTGTCATCCACCTGCTGCCTGCTTCCCATGCCGCTTAGAACCACGCCCACCTCCGGCTGGTTCCAGAGAAAATCCAGCGCGTACTCAACCGGCGTCTTCCCCGGCGGAAATGCGGCCGCCACATGGTTGGACAGTCTCGCCAGACGCCCGCCCAGAAGCGGTTCCATGACGATGATCCCCAGACCTTTGGAAGCCGCGTAGCGCATCCCCTCCGTACCCGCCTGGTCGTTGATATTGATGTAATTGTACTGAATCTGGCAGAACTCCCATGCGTCCGTATAATCCACGATCTCCTTAAACACCGCAAGACTGTCATGGAAAGAGAAACCGATATGGCGGATCCTGCCGTCTGCCTTCGCCTGCCTCATATGGTCGATCAGATGGAACGGCTTGACCCTCTGCTCCATGCGTTCCCTGCCGACCGCGTGCAGCAGATAGAAATCAATGTGATCCGTCTGCAGCTTCTGCAGCTGCTCATTCAAGATGCGGTCAAAATCCGCCTCTCCGTCCACCGCCCAGAGCGGCAGCTTGGTGGCCAGATTCACCTTCTCGCGGTATCCGTCCCGCAGGGCCTTCCCCACGATGATCTCACTCTTGCCGTCATGGTAGGGGTACGCGGTATCAATGTAATTCACACCCTCGTCGATGGCATGGCGGATGATGGAAATCGCCTCCGCCTCATCCACCGAGTGATCCTCAAGAACCGGAAGCCGCATACAGCCGAATCCAAGCGCGGAAACCGAAACGCCAGTATTGCCAAACTTACGATATTGCATGCAATACCCTCCTAAAACATTTCCCTATCTCTGCACACGTCCCGAACCGTCCCCGCCGGCCAGCGCTTCCACATCCGCGCGGGTCACCAGGTTGAAATCTCCCGGAATCGTATGCTTTAAGGCGGAAGCCGCGACCGCGAACTCCAGCGCCGCTTTCATATCCTTGCCGTCCAGCAGCCCGCAGATCAGGCCGGCCGCGAACGAATCCCCGCCGCCCACACGATCCACGATGGGGGCGATGTGGTATTTCCGGGAATGATAGAACTCGCGGGTCGTCCCGTCCATGATGCAGGCGGACCAGCCGTTGTCAGAGGCGCTGTGGCTTTCGCGCAGGGAGCTGATGATGTATTTGAATCCGAACCGGTCTGCCATCTGATTGAAAATGTCTACGTATCCGGCCAGTTCCAGCTCTCCGGAAGTGACGTCTGTCTTGCCCGGCTTAAAGCCCAGAACCTTCTCCGCGTCCTCCTCGTTGCCGATGCAGACGTCCACATACTGCATCAGTTCCGTCATGACACGCTGGGCCTTCTCGGAAGACCACAGCTTCTTGCGGAAATTCAGATCCACGGACACCGTCACGCCGTGCGCCTTGGCCGCCTTCAGCGCCGCCTCGGTCAGCACGATCGCGTCGTCGCTGACAGCCGGCGTGATGCCGGTGAAATGGAACCAGTCCGCATCCCGGAAAATCTCGTCAAAATCAAACTCCTCCGGCTTCGCGGTCGAAATCGAGCTGTGCGCGCGGTCATAGACCACGTTGGAAGCCCGCATGGCGGAGCCGGTCTCCAGATAATAGATCCCCAGACGCTCACCGCTCCTGGCGATATGCTTCGTCCCCACGTTGTACTTGCGCAGGGCCGCCACGGCGCACTCGCCGATCGGATTCGCCGGAACCGCGGTCACAAACTCGGCGTCGTAGCCGTAATTCGCCAGAGACACCGCCACATTGGCCTCGCCGCCCCCGTAATTGATATCAAATTCATCCGCCTGGATAAATTTCTCGTTGTTCGGGGTGGACAGCCGCAGCATGATCTCACCCATCGTTACAATCTTAGCCATCTGTAATTCTCTCCTTCTTCTGCTTTCGTGATACGCC
>CAYYHX010000320.1:0-2250 GCA_964471835.1 uncultured Hungatella sp. | reverse complement strand
ACCCCCATCTACGGTTTTGGAGACCGCTGCTCTGCCATTGAACTATTCCCCTATCCGCCGCCTCCTGAACTGGCAACGTCAATATAGTATCACAACCCCTGATATCTGTCAACATCTTTTCAAACGGTTTTGCACCCGGCAGCCATGCCAGCCTGCTGTCCACGCCGAATTCCCGCATGAGCCAGCGCTTTTCTTTCACAAACTGACGGATCAGGCTTTCCCCGCCGGACAGGTTGGAGTCAAACTCCACCCAGAGGGCGCCCTCCGGGTGGAAAGCACCCTCCCGCTGCTTCTCTTTCACGCGCCGGCAGAGGCTGGGATAATCGTTCTTCATGTCCGCCGGCAGCGTAGGACAGCACAGCAGGAACCGGTACTCCGGATAACGCTCCATCAGCTTCAGCCTGGAATCCCACTGCCTGCCGAGATTCATGGTGTGAGCCGTATCCCTCCTTTGTCCTGACGCGGGTCATCTCTTCAATAAAAAACCCCAGACGACCACAATGACTAACAGAACACACGAAATGACGCCGCAGATGATTCCCGCCTTGCCGGTTTTCGTCTTCCGTCCCTCCGAATCCACGCTCAGCTCGCCGCATACGATGGCGAGGATCTCCGGCATGAAACAGCTCCCCAGCGTGAGGATGGACAAGATCCCGCAAATCAGGGAAGCAATCCCCAGAACTTTACTCTCGGAAGATACTTTTACGCCATCCTCCGGAATCGTGCTGCTGTTTGGACGTTTTTTAACCATAACTTATCTCCCCTCGTATTCCGCCCCGGACCCGCGGCCGGATCCGGTCACATCAGGAACCGCAGCCAGTCGAAGAATCTCAGGATGCGGATCTGCCATTTCCGATCCTTACTGAACTCCTGCCGCGTGACATTCGGGGGAATCTCATAATGTTCCCTGTCCAGAACCTTAACGGATCCCGCCTCGTAGCCTTCCATATAGCCTCTCAGCTGCCTGTTGACCCCTTCACTGTCAATCGCCAGCATCAGCTCCGTATCCAGGTACACGCTGCGCATATCCATATTGAAAGAACCGACTACGGACATACGGTCCCCGATGGAGATGCTTTTCCCGTGGTAGGATACGCCGCCTTCGTATTCATAGATTATCAGGCCCGTATCCAGCAGCCTGCCCTTATTCCGCAGATAATCCACGGCCCCGAATGGGTTCCCGCAGTTGGCGACGGAATTGGTCAGCAGGGCCGTACCGGGATGCCGTTCACAGATCTCCCGCAGGGAATCGTACATCCAGCCGTTGCATATAATGTAAGGCGTGTGGATCGAGATATCGCCTTCCGACTCTTTCATGAGTTCCGTCAGGGCATGGAACACCGTTGGCTCCTTCGAATACACATGAGTCGGATTCGACAGAAGGGTGATCTTATTCACTTCAAATGTCAACCCGGCGTAGTCCGCCTCTTCCGCGAGGACAGGATAGTCCATCCGAAGCTGCAGACAGCGCTCTTCCAGCTCTTTCTGCGCAGAGGCAACCTTTTTCGTGTTCCACGCATGGAACGGCTTGCACTCTCTCAGTTCCCAGACCGATTCGAAATAACGCTCCAGCTGATGGATGGAACTTTCCTCACTCTCCGGATCGGTTGTGTATACCAGCACATCCCTGTCATAATCCCTGTAACCGTGATCCCCCAGGAAATAATCATAGGTATTCCTGCCGCCCAGAAGATACAGATCGTCGTCGGCGATCACATATTTGTCATGGAGGCGCCCCATGCTTTTCCACGGCAGGAAGAGGTTGAACCGGTTATAAATTTTGATCTCTACATTCTCCAGAGCGGCCAGGGCACGGAAATACAGGTTCGCATTCATCTGCAGGAGGGCCGGCATACCGTCCGCAAGGATCTGGACACGAACCCCCCGCCGCGCGGCCGCCTGCAGCATGGCGAGCATATCCATTCCGCTCTCATCCGCCCGGAATTCGAAAGTAGAAAGAATGAGCCTCTCCCGCGCCCGCTCGATCATCTGCAGCCTTAGCAGAAGGGCATCCTCATTGTCCTCAACGATACAGGCCCTGTCACAGGAGACGGAATCCCCGTAGCAGTCCGCGGGATGGAACCCGGACCGGTATTCATGGCTGACCTTCGGCTGTCTTCGGTAAGAAATGATTACGCCTCCCGCGAAGTACAGCAGAAACAATGCAAACAGAGATCCCGCTATTTTAACCGCTTTCACCTTATTCCCCATATCCTGCACAACCCTTCCTTTGATGTCTCAACTTTTCTG
>CAYYHX010000319.1:0-2261 GCA_964471835.1 uncultured Hungatella sp. | reverse complement strand
CCACATGCGTCATCTGAGTCGCGGTATCGATCCAAAGCGCCGTATCGGATATGCCGGTAAACTCCGCTTCCCGCGTGAATGCCTTCTCAATTCCCAGATCTTTCAGCATATCGTTCAGGTTATAGCTGCAGCCGTAAGCAAATTTGGGAACCTTCCAGGTAATTTCTCCGTAGGAGGAGATGTTTTCGCCGGTTTCCAGCACCGTCCGCAGACGTTCGGACGATTCCAGGAATTCATGGAGATCCACGCCCTCGTCCGGCAGGATGAACTGTACCTCCCCGTTTTTTGTCGAAAGGCCGGAGGTCAGATAACCGTCCCCGCGGGAAAATGTCCC
Source organism: uncultured Hungatella sp. (assembly GCA_964471835.1). Taxonomy (GTDB): domain Bacteria; phylum Bacillota; class Clostridia; order Lachnospirales; family Lachnospiraceae; genus UBA3402. The sequence goes on along the minus strand of CAYYHX010000319.1, from coordinate 1,927 downwards.
TTCTGAAATACGGTTCATGAAATCGCACCGCACCGTGCCGCCGCCGGCCAGCGTAAAATCATCCTCCTCTGTTTTCTTCCGCATGAACTGATCCGTCCACTCCACATAATAATCGACCGTATTCAGCAGATGGAGAAGAATATTCTCCGTCTTGATCTCCGGCCGGATCTGCCCGCCGGTATGTTCCTGCACCCAGGTTTCCATGGCATTCTTCATATCCACCGTTCCCATTTCTCCCTGAAACAGATCTGCATAGAAAACCTCTGCCGCCGTCGTCCGGTAAGCGTCCTTCAAGGACAGGGAATCATCAAACCAGACAGAACTGGCCATCCGGAATCTGTAACCGTCTTCATCCCGGTAGAAGATTTCGAACATCTTCTGCGCGGAAGCGGAAAGCGTCTCCATATCACCGGAATGAAGCGCATCCAGAATCTGGTCCTGTGTCTCTCCCTGCGCCCCCGCCGCAGCCAGCGCCAGCGCATAATAGAGCGAAAGCGGTGAATAAATGCCGTTTCCATTCTCTTCCCTCAGAAGCAGACTGGCCGTATCACAGGCAAAGGATGCGACATCCTCACAGAACGCCGCGTCAACGGAATTGCGTTCCTGCAGTTCGGCGTCCCATTCTTCCTCCTCATTGGCGTAGGTCTTGTCCGGATAAATGGCCGCGGACAGCTGTTTCACCGCTCCGCCCGGATCCGCACTGTCGGAACGCACGCCGGTCGGATCCGCATTGTCGGAGCGCGCGCTGCCCTGGTCTGCGCTGCCCGGCTCCGCACTGTCGGGACGCGTACCGCACGCGGCAAGCATCAGTCCCGCCGCAAGCATGAATCCTGCCGCAAGCATTCGTCCTGCCGGAAGCATTCGTCCTGCCACAAGCATTCGCCCTGCCAGGTCCGGAACCGCCGCCATCCCGGCAGTCGCGAAACGGCTTGCAGCAGCATGGCCGGATCTCCGTCTTCTCATGCTTTCTTCCCCCTTCTCCCCCTTCTCAACTGCTTAACACGATCTCCCCAACCGCCCGGACGGTTCCATCCGGCCGATCCTGACCGGCCTCCCCGCCCCGGTTTCCATTTACAGCATCCCTTTCGTTGACAGCACGCCCGCGATCCGCGGATCGGTCTGCACCGCCTCATCCAGAGCCTTCGCGAACGCCTTAAAAGCCGCCTCGATGATATGATGATTATTCTCTCCGTTCAGCTGCCGCAGGTGCAGGTTCATCTCCGCCGCGCAGGACACGGCATAGAAGAACTCGCGTACCGTTTCCGTCTCCAGACCCCCTACCCTTTCGCAATTGAGCCGCAGATCGTATGCCAGGTAAGGACGTCCGCTCAGATCCAGCGCGCAGAGGACGAGCGCGTCGTCCATCGGCAGGATCTTCGTTCCGAAACGGACGATGCCCTTCTTGTCCCCGACCGCCTCGCGGATCGCCTGTCCGAGCACGATTCCGACATCCTCTACGGTGTGATGCGTGTCCACCTGCAGGTCGCCGTCCGCGCGCACGGTCAGATCAAAAAGGCCGTGGCGGGCGAAGGCATCTAACATGTGATCGAAGAAGCCGATGCCGGTGCGAATGTCAGCCTGCCCGTTTCCGTCCAGATTCAGCGTCAGGGAAATCCGGGTTTCCTTCGTGCTGCGTTTGATAGTCGCCTTGCGTGCCATAAAATTCCCGCCTTTCCGACAGATCATCCGGGATCCGCCTTATCTGTTTTTCCTATTTTCTGTTCTTTTTTCATCAGCTTTTTCTCTTTCATCAGCTTTTTCTCTTTCATCAGCTTTTTCTACTGTCATCGGCCTTTTTCTCTTTTTTCGTTCTTTCTATGGTGACCAGCTTAATTCGGCACACACTGTGTGCCGAATTGGATAACAGCAATAAAATTGCCGCATGGCACGAAGATTTCTCACAGTAAATCCTTGCCCGAACTCAGCC
>CAYYHX010000318.1:0-2269 GCA_964471835.1 uncultured Hungatella sp. | reverse complement strand
GTCCCTATGCGACCCTATGCGGCTCCAAATATCCTATAGATCCCTATGCGGCCCCTGTTACCCCTATACGTTCTACGGATCCCCGCGCAGCCTCAGGTATCCCTATGCGGCCCCCAAGGATCCCTATTATGCTCCCTCAGGTGTCGCCCCCTGCCTCCGGCGTCTCACACTTCGATCTCCCCGCGGAACACTTCCACGGCCGGCCCCGTCATGAAACAGTGTCCGCTTCCGTCTCTGTCCCAGCGGATCGTCAGGGTTCCCCCGCGCAGTTCCACCCGCACGGTACCGTCCGTATACCCCATCAGCATACAGGCCGCCGCGGAGGCCGCGGCTCCGGTTCCACAGGCCATGGTCTCCCCGCTCCCGCGCTCCCACACGCGCATCCGCACATGTCCCCGGTCCACGATCTGTACGAACTCTGTGTTCACCCGCATCGGGAACCGCGGGTGGTTCTCATACTCCGGCCCAATCACATCCAGCTTCAACCCGTCGATTTCCTCCCGGAAATACACGGCGTGCGGGTTCCCCACCGAGATCCCCACAAACGTCTGCTTCCGTCCTTCTACCTCGATCTCCTCCGGCAGAGCGCTCGTCAGCACAGGCACCCCCACGTCCGCGGTCGCCGCCGACACCCTGCCGCCGCAAAGTACCAGATCCAGCGTCTTCACCCCGGCGAGGGTTTCCACCGTCAGATGCTCCTTCTCCGCAATCCCGTGCTCATACACATACTTCCCGACACAGCGCAGCGCGTTGCCGCACATTTCCCCTTCCGATCCGTCCGCGTTAAACATCCGCATCCGGCAGTCCGCCGTATCCGAAGGGCTGATCAGCACCAGTCCGTCGGAACCGATCCCGAAATGCCGGTCGCTGACCTTCACTGCCAGCGCCGCCGGGTCCCCGACCGTCTCCCGGAAGCAGTCCACATACACATAATCATTCCCCGCGCCCTGCATTTTCACAAATTTCATCCGGTTCTCCTGTCCGCCTGTCCCATCAGGCTGAGCAGCTTCTGAGCCGTCTCCACCAGCGTGCTCCCGCTGTCCATACTGCATTTCTGAATATATCGGTGCGCCTCGTTCTCCGTCATGCCGTTGCGTGCCATCAGAAGCTCCTTCGCCTGTGCGATCACCCGCCTGTCCTCCTCGCCGCGCACCGCCGGCTTCTGTCTGGAAATGCGTTTCCGGCGCGACTGCTCCTCATCCAGCCTCATGAGCGCTTCGAGCAGATCGTGAACCATCAGCGGCATCGGCAGCCACGTCACCCCTTCCGGAAGGGCATCCCCCACCCGCCGCGCGGAAGCCACCAGAAGCATCGCGAATTCCCGCGGCACCAGTTCGCGCAGCTCCGTGTAGAGCATATCTTCAAATCGGTAGCCGCTGACCAGAATGCCCCCGTGGAGCCCGTCGAGGCTGCTGACTGCCTGTGCGCCGGAATTGCAGACGGCGACCACGCGGAAACCGTTCCTTACTATGATGTTTTTGATATTCCGCGCGTCCTCCGGCCTGGAAAACGCCACGATGATGTTGGTCACACATCTCACCCCCGGCTGCCGATTCCGCGTGGAAAGCGTCCCTGCCGCCCGCACACGGCGGGTATTCCATCCATTACGAAGGGACGGATCTGCGCCCCTCAGAATTTATACAGGTATTCCCCGATCTCCCAGTCTGTCACCTGGCTGCGGAACTCGCTCCATTCCCGCTTCTTCGCCTCAAGATACTTATTGTAGACTGCCGAGCCGAGCACCGACTCCAGGAATTCATCATTCTCAAACTGTTCGATGGCCTCGCCAAGCGTCTCCGGCAGGTGGCGGATCCCTCTCCGCTGCATCTCCTCCCTGGACAGGGAAAATGCGTTCCCGTAGAACGGCTTGGGCGGCACCAGCCGCCTCCGTATGCCGTCCAGCCCCGCCGCCAGGCAGGCCGCCAGCGCAAGATACGGATTCATCGCCGGATCGGGGCTGCGCAGCTCGATCCGCGTGGCCGCGCCCCGGTTGGACGGGATGCGCATGACCTGCCCCCGGTTAGCCGCCGAAGCCCAGGCGATATAGACCGGCGCGTCATACCCCGGAATCAGCCGTTTGTAGGAATTCACCAGCGGGTTCGTGAGAAGCGTCATCGACTCGATGTGATACAGGATCCCCGCCAGGAACTGATAGGCCAGCTGGCTCAGTCCCATGCTGTCAGACGGATCCGAGAACAGGTTCTTGCCCAGGGCGTCCTCCAGGGACATATTGATGTGCATCCCGGAACCGTTGACCCCCGCCTTGGGC
>CAYYHX010000317.1:0-2279 GCA_964471835.1 uncultured Hungatella sp. | reverse complement strand
CGGAACTGCTGCGTAACCCGGCCAAAGTGACCCTGTTCACACGGCCGCGCCGGTTTGGCAAGACGCTGGCCATGACGATGCTGAAGTGCTTCTTCGAGATCGGGGGTGATCCATCTTTGTTTGACGGGTTGGCGATCGCGGAGGAGAAGGATCTGTGCGAGCGGTATATGGGGAAGTATCCGGTGGTGTTCCTGTCGCTGAAAAGCGTGGATGAGGCCAATTTTGCCAGAGCCAGAGAACGGATGTCGAGAGTGATGGCGGGTGCGGCGAAACGGCAGCGGTTCCTGTTGGAGAGTGAGCGTCTTGACGAAGAAGACAAAAATGAATTTCGTAAGCTGATGGATCGGGATATGGATGAATCGGAGATCGTCGATTGCCTGCAGGTGCTTACACAGCTTTTGGAGAAGCATTACGGCCGTAAGGCGATCCTGCTGATTGACGAGTATGATGTGCCGCTGCAGAAGGCATTCTATGCCGGGTATTACGATGAGATGGTGCAGATGATCCGCGGTATCTTCGCAAATGCGCTGAAGACGAATGACAGCTTGGAGCGGGCGGTGCTAACCGGGTGCCTGCGTGTTTCCAAAGAAAGTATCTTTACCGGGATGAATAATTTAAGTGTGATGACGGTGGCGGATGAGGAATTTTCGGATCGTTTCGGTTTTACGGACGGCGAGGTGAAGGAACTTCTGTCCTGTTACGGACTGGAGGAACACTATGAAGCGGTGCGGGACTGGTATGACGGCTACCGGTTCGGCAGCGCGGAAATCTACTGCCCGTGGGATGTGGTTCTTTATGCGAGACGCCTTCAGAGGAATCCCCGTGCGGTTCCGGAGAATTTCTGGGCGAATTCGAGCGGCAATGACGCGGTGCAGGAGTTTGTGCGGAAGATGGACGCCGGCTCGGCCCGTCAGGAGCTGCAGGTGCTGGTGGACGGGGGGACGGTTGTCAAGAGACTCCGCCCGGAACTGACGTACCGGGAGATGTATCATTCCATCGAGAACCTGTGGAGCCTGCTCTACATGACCGGCTACCTGACGGAATCTGGGCGTCCGGACGAGAACGGGACGCCGCTGGTGATCCCAAACCGCGAGATCCGTGGGATCTATACGGATCAGATCATGACGCTGTTTCAGGAGGAGACGAAGAAGGACGGGGAATCCCTTGAGAGGCTGTGCGGCGCACTGGCGGCCGGTGACACGGCGGGTGTGGAGAAGGCGTTCGGCGGCTACCTGCGGCGGGCGATCAGCATCCGCGACACATCGGTGCGGAAGGCGCGCAAAGAGAATTTCTATCACGGCATCCTGATGGGGATTCTGGCGTACAAAGAGGACTGGATCGTGACCAGCAACCGGGAGACGGGAGACGGCTACGGGGACATTCTGGTAGAAGCTGTGGACGGCAGCCTCGGGATCGTGATCGAGGTGAAATACGCGGAGGACGGCGATCTGGAGAAAGGAGTGCGGCAGGCGCTGGCGCAGATCGAGACGAGGCGTTATGAGGAGGCGCTGCTGGATGAAGGTGTGGAGAAAGTGCTGAAGTACGGCATCGCCTGCTATAAGAAGCGTTGCAAGGTCGCGCTCGCGGATTGCGTGCGACAATAAGTGTTGTCGTGTTGCGTTTTGCATGCGAAGGACGGCGTGCTCACCCCGGAGGACGATACGCTGGTTCACATCCTCAGCCCCGAGACGGAGTATGAGATTGACGAATGGGGCCGCATCGTGGAAGGCGGCGTGATTATTCCGCACAAGGGCATGTATTACATGATCTACGCGGACGGCCATTATAAGGGGCATTACGGAGAATCCTACGCGGTGGCGGAAAACATTTTCGGGCCGTACAAGAGGTATGCCTGCAATCCGATCCTGAACTGGCATTTCCAGGCCGACGGGGCGGGCGACGGCATCGTCATCTATAATGCGGATCACACGCAGATGTATATGGGCTTTCACCGGCACTATTCGCCGGAGGACATCGAGCCGCGCATGACCTGTATCGACCCGATGCGCTTCGTCCCGGACCCGGAGGGCGGGCCGGACATCCTCGTCGTGTGCGGGCCATCGACGGCGGAGCAGGTTATGCCGTTCGCGGGGTAGAAGTTTGCGGAGCGGGGCGTTCACGGAGCGGGCCGGATGTTGACGTCCTAATGGTTGGCATAGGCAAAGGCGTCTGGTACAGGTCGATCCTGATGGTCGGTACAGGCAAAGACGACGGGAAGAACTGACCGCCGGGAGAAAGCAAGATCCAGCCAACTGCCTGCGGTGATTGGAATATAGGAT
>CAYYHX010000316.1:0-2280 GCA_964471835.1 uncultured Hungatella sp. | reverse complement strand
CGGAGAATAACGGGAAGGGATCCGGTCGGCCTCCTGCGCCTCCTGACGGCGAGCGCCCCGCCGACGACTTGCAGAATCGTGAAAATCAGCCTGCTGTGAATGAAAATGAGGGAGAGGGTTAGGAAGGAGATGCGGCCGGATTCGGATTCCCGGCTGCACCGCCGGATTCGGAATTCCCGGGAAATTCCGAAGGGACAGCCATGTCTAATGGGAACAGGGCGGCCATGGATAGTGGGAATGGAACAGCCATAAACTCTTGCGTTTTGCGGGAAAGAAAGAGGGATACGATTTTTCGGGCAAGACAATTATTCCGTCCTGTTCCCACGGGGCAGGGCGCTTCGGGCAGAGTCTGACGGCGGTCGCAAAGATGGCTCCCGACGCCGGCATGGGCAAGCCGCCGTCTCTCCATTTATCCATTACTCTGGCGGGAGTATGCTGCCAGACGATATTTTATTTCGCATTTGTGGTAACAGTTCAGACGGCGGGAGAACCGGTGCCAAAACAGGCGTTAAACTTGCTTATAAGCATGTTTTGGCACCGGTTCTCACATCGGATAAACATCCGATGCTTCTTGCGCGGCCACCGGCCGCACAAGAAGATGTGCCGTCTGAACTGTTACCATTTGTGATGATTTTCCAGCCTTTTATAATGCAAAAAAGTAGAAATATTCATGGTTCGGTGCTATAATTCTATCCGTGGTTTGCGTCCCGCAGTGCGGTTCGTGCGTTTTCAGTACGATGCGCGTGTGTGTGCGCGGTACAGAGGCTGTGTTTTCCGCAAGGGTATATTCCGGAAGGTTCCAATACGGTACCCGCGTGTGCGTGCGCAGGACAGAGGCTGTGTTTCCCACAAAGGCATATTCGGGAAGTTTCCAATATGATACTTGTTTGCTTTGCGCGCGAGACGGAGAGGCGGACGGAGAGAGGATGCACTACAAGATAGCGATTTGTGACGATTCGGAGACGGACCGGCAATACATTCTGAATATGGTGAACCGCTGGGCGGCGGGGGCCGGCCACGTCGTGCATACCGACACCTTCAGCTCCGCGGAGAGTTTCCTGTTCCGCTATGCCGGGGAAAGCGACTACGACATCCTGCTCCTCGATATCGAAATGGGGGACATGGACGGCGTGACGATGGCCAGGCGGCTGCGGCAGGACAACGATGCCATTCAGATTATCTTTATTACGGGCTACTCCGACTATATTTCGGAGGGATACGAGGTGGCGGCGCTCCACTACCTGATGAAGCCGGTCAGGGAAGAAAAATTATGCTCCGTCCTGGACCGCGCCGCCGGGAAGATTGCAAAGAATGAAAAGATACTGACCTTTGAGACAGGCGGGGAGATGGCGCGCGTGCCGGTCTACCAGATCCGGTACGCCGACGTGTTCGGGAACTACGTCACGATTCACGCTTCGTCCGATACGACCGTGAAAATGACGCTCAAAGAACTGGAAAATCAGCTCGACGAGCGTTTCTACCGTGTCGGGCGTTCCGCGGTTGTCAACCTGACGCAGATCAGCCGTGTCACGAAGACAGAGATCAGGCTCGCCGACGGGACCGCGATCCCTTTGCCCAGGGGAGCCTATGACGGTGTCAACCGGGCGATCATTAACATGAGGTGAAGCAGATGGGGTTCTTTTCAAGGCGCATCGATAAGCGGATCGAATCCTATCAGCGCGAGCTGATGGAAACGCATTACCGTGAAGTCGATGCGATGTACCGGCAGATCCGCGGGTGGCGGCACGATTACCGCAACCACATCCAGACCATGAAGGCCTACGCCGCGTCGGGCGATCTGGATGCGATCCGGAATTATCTTGATCTGCTCGACGAAGACCTGACCACGGTTGACACGGTCGTCAAGACCGGCAATCCCATGACGGACGCGATTTTGAACTCCAAGATATCGCTGGCAAAGTCGAAGGGGATCAAGGTCGTGGCGGACGCGCATATCCCGGTCAGGCTGAAATCCTCCGAGATCGACCTGTGCTGTATCATCGGGAACCTTTTCGACAATGCGATTGAAGCATCCGTGCAGCTCCCTGAAGAAAAACGGGTCATTCGGGTCTATATGGACATGAAGAACACCCAGCTCTACATTTCCTTTACCAACTTTACCGCCGGCAAGAAATTAAAGAAAGAGGGCGGGCTGTTCCGGAGTACCAAGGGGGACGGGCACGGCTTCGGCCTTGTCCGCATCGACGCGATCGTGGAACGGCTGGAGGGCTATATCAGCCGCAACAGCGAGGACGGCGCGTTTACGACGGAGATACTGAT
>CAYYHX010000315.1:0-2326 GCA_964471835.1 uncultured Hungatella sp. | reverse complement strand
CGCAGGAGTGACGGCGTATGCACGGGGTAGGCCGAAGGCGGCTGTTACGGTAACGATCCAGACAGTCACGTGATATGGAGATTACACAATGCAAAATCAGGATTCTGTCCGTACCCTGAAAGGGGTCGGCGACAAATCAGGGAAACTGTTCGAGAAGCTGGGCGTGGCGACCGTGGATGATCTGCTGCATTATTATCCGCGCGCCTATCGTGCCTATGAGCCGCCTGTCCCGCTCGGCAGCCTCGTGCCGGAGCAGGTTTTCGCGGTCGCCGGGGTGCTGCAGAGGGACGCTTCCGTGCGGCGTTTCGACCGGAAACAGATCGTGACCGTGTCCTTGAAGGACGGCACCGGCAGCCTGCAGCTGGTCTGGTACAATATGCCTTATCTGCGCACGACGCTGCAGGCCGGAACATTCCATATCTTTTACGGAAAAGTCGTGAGGAAGAACAACCGCCTGACCATGGAGCAGCCGGAGATCTACAGCCGGGACGCCTACGAACAGGTCATGACGACGATGCAGCCGGTCTACAGCCAGACGAAGGGACTGGGAAATAAAGCCATTTCCCGCGCGGTGGCGCAGGCGCTGGACGGGAGGCAGCTGGAGCAGGAGTATCTGCCGGCCGGGATCCGGAGAAAATACGAGCTTGCCGAGTACAATTTCGCGATCGAGCATATTCATTTTCCCAAAGACAGGCAGGAACTGATCTTCGCCAGACGGCGGCTGGTCTTCGACGAATTCCTCTTTTTCATCCTCGCCGTGCGGGGTCTGAAAGAAAAGAGGAGCGGCAAGAGGAGCGGCTGGGTCATGAAACTGGCTCCGGAGGTTCAGAGGCTGAAGGAGCGCCTGCCCTATCAGCTGACCGGCGCCCAGCAGAAGGTTCTGGGCGAGATCGAGCGCGATCTGGCCGGCGGCCAGGTCATGAACCGTCTGATCCAGGGGGACGTGGGGTCCGGCAAGACGATTGTCGCCGTGCTGGCGCTGCTGCATGTGGCGTACAACGGCTGCCAGGGGGCGCTGATGGCCCCGACCGAGGTACTGGCAAAGCAGCATTACGAAAGCATTTCCAGTCTGTTTCAGGAGTATGGGATCGAAAAGACATCGGTTCTGCTCACCGGCTCCATGACGGCCAAAGAAAAGCGTCTCGCCCAGGAGAAAGTGAAGAACCATGAGGCCGACATCATCATCGGGACACATGCGCTGATCCAGGAGAAGGTTCTATATGACAACCTGGCGCTGGTCATTACCGACGAGCAGCACCGGTTCGGCGTCGGCCAGCGGGAGATGCTTGGCGAAAAAGGCCGCGAGCCGCATGTTCTGGTCATGAGCGCCACGCCGATCCCCCGGACATTGGCGATCATCCTCTACGGCGATCTGGACATTTCCGTCATCGACGAGATGCCCGCGGACCGTCTGCCGGTCAAAAACTGCGTCGTCGGCACCGAATACCGTCCGAAAGCATACGCATTTATCGCAAAGCAGGTCGCCGCCGGCCGTCAGGCCTATGTCATCTGCCCGATGGTAGAGGCAAGCGAGATGATTGACGCGGAAAATGTCGTCGATTACACGAAGAAACTGCGCGAGGCGCTGCCCGGCGTCGCCGTCGAGTATCTGCACGGCAAGATGAAGGGAAAAGAAAAGAACCGGATCATGGAGCGGTTCCTGGCCGGCGAGATCCAGGTTCTGGTTTCCACCACGGTGATCGAGGTCGGCGTCAACGTCCCGAATGCCACGGTCATGATGATCGAAAACGCGGAGCGCTTCGGCCTGGCCCAGCTCCATCAGCTGCGCGGCCGCGTCGGCCGCGGCCGTTACCAGTCCTACTGTATCATGGTCAACTGCGGAGATCAGGAGGACACGCGGAAACGGCTCGATATCCTGAACCGTTCCAACGACGGTTTCTATATTGCCTCCGAAGATCTGAAACTGCGCGGCCCAGGCGATCTCTTCGGCCTGCGGCAGAGCGGCGATATGGAGTTCAGGCTTGCCGACATTTTCACCGACGCTGATATTCTGAAAACGGTTTCCGGGGAAGTGGACTCCCTTCTCGCCGCCGATCCGGAGCTTGAGGCGGAGGAGAACCGCGCCCTGAAGCGCCGGCTGGATGCGTATCTGGCGAAGAGTTATGACAAGCTGGCGCTGTAGGGGCGGCGGGAATTCTTCTTGAGGTGCAGGTGAGTGGTGCGTGCAGGGGCATCGGCGCTCTTAAGCGGTCAGGGTGCCGGAAGGGGGGATGCCTAAAAACAGTTAAAAATACAGGCCTTAAAAAATAATTGCGCAGCCACTTGCCGGAATCCCCTTTTCATATTATACTGAGGGACGGCGGGG
>CAYYHX010000314.1:0-2328 GCA_964471835.1 uncultured Hungatella sp. | reverse complement strand
CTCCCCCTGATTCATTCTGTATGACATAATCTCCTCCTTCTGCCGCCCCGCACGGCGCGGCTGTTCGCTGCGTTGATCTGCAGGAGAAACTGCCTCCGGCGGCTTCTCTGCATTTCCGAAAGTAATCATAGTCTCAAAACCTTTAATAAATCTGAAATGTTTATGGAAATACTGTGAAATACGCATGGAACCGGAGCAGAGCGCATTCCCAGCCCTTTTTCTATCGAAAAACAGGGCCGCAGGTCTCCCTGCCGCCCCATAAATACGAACGGAATGAATTCTGTAACAATTCTGCTGCGGGACACCTTCGGCGGCAGCGGCAGGAAAATACAGGGTTCTGACCGGCATTCTGACATGCAGGCGACTCCGCAATCCCGCTCAAACCGCCGGCCGTTCCCGGTAAATGATCTCGTTTCTTCCCGGACCGTTGGACACCATCGTGATCGGCGTGCCGATCTCCTTTTCGATAAACTCGATATAGTTCCGGCAGTTTTCAGGCAGATCCCCATACTTCCGTATCCCGCGGATCCCGCACTTCCAGCCCGGGAGCTTCACATAGACCGGCTTCGCCTTCCTAAGTTTCACCGTCGTCGGGAAATCCCTCGTCACCGTGCCGTCAATCTCATAGCCCACGCAGACCGGCAGCTCATCCAGATAGCCCAGCACGTCGAGAACCGTCAGCGCCGCCTCCGTCGCCCCCTGGATACGGCAGCCGTAGCGCGTCGCCACCGCGTCGAACCAGCCCATCCGCCGCGGACGTCCCGTAGTCGCGCCGAATTCGCCGCCGTCGCCCCCGCGCCGCCGCAATTCGTCGGCCTCATCGCCGAAGATTTCGCTGACAAACGCCCCAGCGCCAACCGCGCTGGAGTATGCCTTGACAACCGCAGTGATATGTTTAATCTCATACGGCGGAATCCCCGCGCCGATTGCCCCGAAGGCGGCCAGCGTCGAGGAAGAAGTCACCATCGGATAGATGCCGAGATCCGGATCTTTAAGCGAACCCAGCTGGCCTTCCAGAAGGATATTTTTCCCCTCCTTCAGCGCTTCCGCCAGATAAGAACCTACATCGCACACATAAGGCGCGATCTGGTCACGGTACTCATGCAGCGTCTTAAGAAGCTCCTCCGGATCGATCGGCGGCTGGCGGTACAGATGCTCCAGCATGACATTTTTCAGTTCACAGACACGCTGTACCTTCTCCCGCAGCGTCTCCTCGTCAAAAAGCTCGCTGACCTGGAAACCGATCTTCGCGTATTTATCCGAATAGAACGGCGCGATGCCGGACTTCGTCGAACCGAACGACCTGCCCGCCAGGCGCGTCTCCTCACAGGTGTCGAAAAGCACATGGTAAGGCATCAGAAGCTGCGCACGGTCAGACACCAAGAGCCGCGGCGCGGGTACGCCGCGTTCCGCAAGCGACTGGATCTCTTTCATCAGAAACGGAACATTCAGCGCCACGCCGTTGCCGATGATATTCGTGGTATGGCCGTAAAACACACCAGACGGAAGCAGGTGCAGCGCGAATTTGCCGTACTCATTGATAATGGTATGGCCGGCGTTGCTGCCCCCCTGGAAGCGGATCACGATATCGGAATCCTTCGCCAGCATATCCGTGATCTTGCCCTTCCCCTCATCGCCCCAGTTGGCCCCTACGATCGCTCTTACCATAAATACTCCCTCCCTGCGCATTGCTTTGCATCCAGCGGAACCGCCGCCGGCCGCATTTCAATCGTTACGGCTGGCCATATTATGCCATCCTGCCACCGGCGGGCAGTCACCGGCCGCCGGTTATGAATCACAGAACGATATTCAGTATATAGGAAGCCATCGGAAAATGCAAGGGATTTGCGGCGGAAAAACGTAGAATGAGGAAAACCAAGATAACAGTTCTTCCGACGTCTGAACTGTTCCAAAACCAGTTATCCTGCGAATGCCACTTTCCTCAAGCTCTCCGGCAGCCGCACACGGGATGCGTAAGGGAAGAATAGGATTCGCAGGACGCTCCTGCCGGGAAAACCGCTGTGACGAGGAATGATTTCCCGTCAGGAAAAACCGCTGTGACGAGGAACGATCCCCGTTAGGGGAAAAACGCCGTGACGAGGAACGATTCCCCGTCGGGGGAAGCGGCCGTGATCTTTCCGCCGTGCGCGGCCACGATCGCCTGCGCCACGGATAACCCGATGCCGTGTCCGCCTGTCTCGGAATTGCGGGAGGCATCTGCCCGGTAGAAACGGTCGAACACATGCCGGAGGTTTTCGTCTGTGAGCGGGGAAGCGGAGAGATTGCGCACGGACAGAACCAGTTTGCGGTTCTGTTTCTCAAAAGAGA
>CAYYHX010000313.1:0-2328 GCA_964471835.1 uncultured Hungatella sp. | reverse complement strand
TGGTTCTTTTCTGTTCTGTCATAATTGATGCCGACAAGAAGCACATCCCCGCCATATCCTTCAAACAGCCTGAAATACTCCCTGCTTTTAATCTGTAAGACAGCATCCTCTGCGCTGCCGCCCCATTTCAGTTCCACAATCATCGCAGGCTTGTCCGACATTCTTTTGGGCCAGAATACGATGTCCGCGAATCCCTTTCCCGCGGGCTGCTCCCGCACCAACACATAATCATCCTTTGCGCTGAGATAGGAAAGCATAACCGCGCAAGCCAGTGAATTTTCGTCATGATATGTCAGAACGGACGCTGCCGCCTCATGCATCCGGTCGATGATTCCCGCCGCTTTTTCCGCGTCCATCCGCAGTGTGGCCGCCGTCAGTTCCTCCGAATCTCTCAAAAGCTGCGCCACCTCTGACCATTTCCCGCCTTTTACCGCCCTCATAAATTCCTGACGGATCTCCTCATTCGGAATCGACACCGTTTCCCTGTCCTCGTCGTACGATAGATAGCCCAGATGCACCAGAAGTGTCAGAATGTCATCCCTGCTTTGAAACGAAGTCATATCATTCTGAAACGATCCGATGTCAATCCGGCAGCTTTCGCCGCCAAGCATGAGGAGGATCGCCTCTCTCAGCCCGTCGAAATTCATGTTGATGTACTGAAGCAAATCCTCATAGGTTTCCGTCTGGGTCCAGAAATTTCTGAGGCGGCGGCTCCTCATAGCCTCTACGACGGATTTCGGGCTGTAAACATGAAGACCATCCGCCAGCCGGTACCCGTCGTACCAATACTGAACCTCCCGAAAATCTTTCCCGTACCGCTCACAGAGTGCCTCTACCTCCGCTTCCGTAAAACCGGCATATCCGGCCAGTTCACCCGGATCCGTCATCGTAAATTCCTGAAAATGGTTCAGTGCCAACTGTGTGCCATATTTTTTGATCGGCAGGATTCCCGTCATATATGCGAGATGAATGCAGTCTTCCGCCTTCGTTCCCTTAAAAAGGCTTCGCAGGAACAGGATATAATCTCTCTGCAGGGCCGTATTCTCTTTTTCTTCCCGGAAAATGCAGTCCCATTCGTCTATAATGACGACAAAACGTTTCCCGGTCTCCGCATTGATCCTCTGCAGACACTCAGGAAGCGAATCATCCGGTTCCCCAATCATCCCGGGGAATGCCGGCGCCATCTCTGCCAGCACCTGCTTCTGGAGAAATGTCAGAAATCCTTCTGTAATTTTCTTACCTATGGCAATACTCCAGAACCCCTGAATGTCCATGTACAGCACATCGTACCGGTTCAGGTGCCGCTCAAAGGAACCAGCCGAGGAGATGCGCAGTTTCTGAAACATGGCACGAGAATCACAGCCGCAGCTGTAATAGGCCGTCAACATCTCGGCCGCCATGGATTTTCCAAATCTTCTGGGCCTGCTTACACACAGGAACTTCTGCTTGGTTCCAATCACCCGGTTCGTACAGGCAAGCAGCCCTGTTTTGTCCACATAGATCTCCGAATTCAGCGCGTCCTGAAAGGCTGAATTTCCCGGATTATAATAAATTCCCATCCCTCCGTCCCCCTTCCTGCTCCAGCCCCAGCAGCCGCAGCAGCGTCGGCTCCACTCCAAGGAACTTCACAATCTCTTCGATCTGCCTCCGGTTATCCCTGCGCCTGCCGTCCCGCACACACCGCAGCAGCAGGTTCTTCGGCGTGTGCTCCATATCGATGAACTCCAGAATCTGCGTCCGGTATCCGTGGTTCTCCAGAATCTCCGCCCGCAGCGCATCCGTATACAGGGCCGCCATCCGATCCTTCACGATCCCGTAGCGGAAAATGGGTTTCATCAGTTCATTCTCCATCTGTCCGTTCAGTTCATGCTGGCAGCAGGGTACCGACAGGATCACTTTCGCCTTCCAGCCGACCGCCTTCGCCAAAGCGTAATCCGTGGCCGTATCGCAGGCATGAAGCGTAACCACCATATCCGCCAGCTCCGTCCCGTCAAACTCCGCGATATCCCCGTGCAGGAATTCCATTTTCCCGTACCCGTACCGCGCCGCCAGCTCATTGCAGTGATCGATCACGTCCCGTTTCAGGTCAAGGCCGGTTATCCGCACGTCGTATCCCTTCAGCTCGTGCAGATAATAATAAATGGCAAAGGTCAGGTACGATCTGCCGCACCCGAAATCAAGGATCCGTATCTCCCGATCCTGCGGAAGCTGCGGCAGGACGTCCTCGACAAACTCCAGGAAGCGGTTGATCTGCCGGAATTTGTCATAGCGGGCATTGACGATCTTCCCTTCCGCCGTCATGACCCCCAGATCCGTGAGGAACGGCAC
>CAYYHX010000312.1:0-2346 GCA_964471835.1 uncultured Hungatella sp. | reverse complement strand
TATGGTATGATAAGCGCGTACGCGCCGGACGGACCGCGCCGGCGTACTGGGCGGACAGCCGGGAGGAAGTTATGACGATCAGCGACATATCGAATGTATTTGGATTCGTCGGCGGGCTTGGCATGTTTATATACGGTATGCACCAGATGGCTGACGGTATGCAGCAGACCGCGGGCGGCAAGATGAAGCAGCTTCTGGGGATGCTGACCAGCAACCGCCTGATGAGCGTCCTCCTTGGCACCCTGATCACCGTCATTATCCAGAGCAGCGGCGCCACTACGGTTATGGTGGTCGGCTTCGTCGGCGCCGGCGTGATGAATTTAAGCCAGGCTATCGGCGTCATCATGGGAGCCAATATCGGAACCACGATCACCGGCTGGGTCGTCTCTCTAAGCCAGCTCGGCAGCGCGATGGAGGTGCTCAAGCCGGCGTTCTACGCACCTCTGATGATCGGCATCGGTTCGATGCTGCTCCTGTTTCTGAAGAAGCAGAAGGAGCATATCGCCGGACAGATCCTCGTGGGGCTGGGACTTCTGTTCCTGGGGCTCGACATGATGTCCGGCTCCATCTCCGTCTATTCGGACGCCCCGATCTTCGGCAAGGCGTTCACCCTTCTGGGGGGCAATCCGTTTCTGGGCATCCTGATCGGCATCCTGGTGACGCTGGTCCTGCAGAGTTCCTCCGCCTCCGTCGGCATCCTGCAGACGCTGGCCATGAGCGGTGTGGTGACGGCCAATGCCGCTGTCTATATCTGCCTGGGGGAGAATATCGGCGCCTGCTCGACGGCGATGATCTCGGCCGTGGGCGGTTCCCGCGACGCTAAACGGGCTGCCGTCATGAACCTGATTTTCAATCTCATCGGTGCGGCGATCTGCGTGGCAATCGCGTTCCTTTTCTTCACAATGAATCCGGAGATCGCGCATTGGAGGGTCGCCGCGGTACACATTTCCATTTTCCATACGGCGTATAACATCATAAAAACAGTCATCCTCTATCCGTTCGCGGATCAGATCGTGAAACTGTCCGGTCTGCTCGTGAGAGAGAAGCCGGAGGAACGGGGAGAGTCCGGGGAGGAGGACGAGGCGGCGGTTACGCTCAAGCATTTGGACGAAAGAATCTTCCGTTCGCCCGCGTTCGCTGTCGAGACCGCGTCTCTGGAGATCGAGCACATGGGGAAGACGACCCTGGGCAATGTCAAACGCAGTATCAATGCCCTGCTGACCGGCGATCTGCATGAGGTCGAGGATGTGCATAAAGTGGATAAAACGATTGACCACATGGAACAGATGCTGACCGAATACATGATCCGCATCGAGAACCTGTCCCTGACCGAACAGCAGAAAGTGGTGGTCAACAATCTGTTCTACAGCGTCAGCGACATCAAGCGCGTGGACGATTACGCGGTGAATCTGGCGGATCTGGCCAGATATCTGGTCGAACATAACCTGAACGTCTCCGAGACGGGCATCGAGGATCTGAAACAGATCAGCAAGGTGGTTCTCAAATCGTTCGAGTATGCGATCGAGGCTCGCCGCACCGGCAATATGGAAGCGGTGCGCAAGGTGAGCCAGTACGAGGATGAGGCGGACAATCTGGAGGAAGAGCTGCGCGAGAAACACATCGAGCGCCTGTCCCGCAGGGAGTGCGAGCCGTCGGCCGGCATCGCGTTTCTGGATATCCTGACGAATCTGGAACGCATTTCCGACCATGCGTACAACATCGCCGGTTATGTGAAAAATGAGATGTGAGGCGAGACGGCGTCCCATTGCGAAATTTTGCACAAGGTTTCCCGCGTAAGGGAACCGGAATCGAAAAACCCGCCGATTTTCAAGAAAAGTCTTGCTATTTGCGGGAAAATCAAGTAGAATGAGAACGGGTTGATACTGTTTTCACAAACTTATTATCTATAATTTAGGAGGAATGCAATCATGGCAGTAAAAGTTGCGATCAATGGTTTTGGACGTATCGGGCGTCTGGCTTTCCGTCAGATGTTCGGGGCCGAGGGCTACGAGATCGTCGCGATCAACGATCTGACCGACCCGAAGATGCTGGCTCATCTGCTGAAGTATGACACCGCGCAGGGCGGCTATGCCGGCCATATCGGCGAGGATAAGCACACGGTCGAGGCCGGCGAGGACAGCATCGTCGTCGATGGCAAGAAGATCACCATTTACAAAGAAGCTGACGCTTCTAAGCTCCCGTGGGGCGAGCTGGGTGTAGACGTGGTTCTGGAATGCACCGGTTTCTACACCAAGAAGTCCAAAGCGCAGGCCCATATCGACGCCGGCGCCAAGAAGGTCGTCATCTCCGCTCCCGCGGGCAATGATCTGCCGACCATCGTTTACA
>CAYYHX010000311.1:0-2349 GCA_964471835.1 uncultured Hungatella sp. | reverse complement strand
GGGATTTGAAAAAGATTGTAGATTGTTTGAATAGATTATGAAGAAATTCTTAATTCCATAACAATAGAGTCTTTTCCCTGTCCGGGAAGAAACGCAAAGCAGCCGAAGATTTGTCTTGTGTTTTGAAGGGAAATATGGTATTTTCTAGTTATAGGATTTCTCCTATGTTTCAGCGGCTGCGGAAAGACCGTATCAAGGTTTCCTAAGTCTGCCGCGGCCCGGCGGACGCGGCGGTTCGCCGAGGAAAGAACCCCAGTCAGGAATGGAACAGTCATGATTGAAAACGAGAGGACGCGAAAGAAAACGATTGACATTTTCTGGCGGATGTATTATAATCAAGAAAAGAACATATGTTCGATTGGAGGACGACATGAACCAAGAGGATAAAATGAAAGCCCTGGACGCGGCTCTGACACAGATTGAGAAGGCTTACGGCAAAGGCTCCGTGATGAAGCTGGGGGACAGCGGAGTGAACATGAATATAGAGACGATTCCCACCGGCTCCCTGAGTCTGGATCTGGCGCTCGGGCTGGGTGGGATCCCGAAGGGACGCATTGTTGAGATATACGGTCCGGAGTCCAGCGGTAAGACGACGGTGGCTCTTCATATAGTGGCCGAGGTGCAGAAGCGGGGAGGGATCGCCGGGTTTATCGACGCGGAACATGCGCTGGATCCGGTTTACGCTCGCAACATCGGCGTAGATATCGATAATCTCTATATATCCCAGCCGGATAACGGCGAACAGGCCCTGGAGATTACGGAGACCATGGTTCGCTCGGGTGCCGTGGACATCATTATCGTGGACTCCGTAGCGGCGCTGGTACCTAAGGCGGAGATTGACGGTGAGATGGGCGAATCCCATGTGGGTCTGCAGGCGCGGCTGATGTCCCAGGCGTTAAGGAAGCTGACGGGCGTAGTAAGCAAGACAAACTGCAGCGTAATCTTCATCAACCAGATCCGCGAGAAGATCGGTGTTATGTTCGGCAACCCGGAGACGACTACGGGCGGCAGGGCGCTGAAGTTTTACGCTTCCGTGCGTTTGGATGTCCGCAAGACCGAGAGCTTGAAGCAGGGCGGCGAGGTTGTCGGCAACCATGTCCGCGTGAAGGTAGTGAAGAACAAGATCGCGCCGCCGTTTAAGGAGGCGGAGTTTGATATTATGTTCGGACAGGGGATTTCCAGCGAGGGGGATATCCTGGATCTGGCTGTGAAGGAGAATATCATCGAGAAGAGCGGAGCCTGGTATTCCTATCAGGGCACCCGTATCGGGCAGGGCCGTGAGAATGCCAAGGCCTATCTGAAGGAGAATCCGGCTGCCTGCCGGGAGGTGGAGAATAAGGTGCGGGAACATTATGGCCTGAAGTCAGACGAAGCATCCGCGGCATGTGCAGCGAATTCAGCATCTGCAACAACCTCAGCTGTTTCCGCATCCGCAGAGAGTGCGAAGTAGGGATGACAGCGGCGTGTCAACAGGAGCGGTGCCGCAGAGAACCAGATCACGGAAAGAAAAGTCAGGAGGAAGAGACATGATGGTGACGGATATTGTCCTTCTGGATAAGCGGAGATGCAGGATATGTACGGATGAGGAGGTTGCCTTCGTATTATATAAGGGTGAACTATGCCAATACGGGATCGAGTCCGGACATGAACTGAAGGAGGATATATATCTTGAGATTCTGGAGACAGTACTGTTCCGCCAGGCGAGGAAACGCGCGCTCTGCCTCCTCGAATCGCATGAACGGACAGAATGGGAGATCCGCGAAAAGCTACGAGATGGCGGTTATTCGCAGAAAATGATCGATTCCGCTGGAACTGCAAAAAGAATTGACTGCGAAAGACGCCCGGATCGACCAGTTTGAGGAGGAACTCGCGGCCCTTTCAAAAAACTACGAAAAAGCCAGGGAAGCGGTACGTTCCCACGCGGAGACGGTCGATGTCCGCAGCAAATGGATGCAGGTCAACGAGGACGTACGGAAAGAAACGGACCGGGTGATCGCAAAGAAGGAGCGGGAACTGAAAAAAGCGAGGAATGACATGTACAGGGCGGAGCGGGAAAGGGACGAAGCGCTCGGGGAACTCCGCACGGCGAAAGAACACATACGGGAGTTGGAATGCCAGGTCTATGAACTGCAGGGACAACTCCAGCAGCTGAACGTGAGGATCAACAAAGACTACACGAATTCCTCCAAGCCGTCTTCCGCCAGCCCGAACCATGGGAAGATCCCTAACAGCCGTAAGCCAACCGGCCGCAGGCCGGGAGGGCAGCCGGGACATATCCATCATGGAAGGAAGCAGTCGGAACCGGACCGGACGGTGGAGATCCCGGCACCCCGGGAATACGGGGACGCG
>CAYYHX010000310.1:0-2352 GCA_964471835.1 uncultured Hungatella sp. | reverse complement strand
AGCATGAACGCAAGATACAGGATAAATACAATTCCTTCTGAGATACGCATAAAAACCTCTCCATTCCGCTTGAAATTTCACAACGTCCAGTGTATCATAAGTCTAATGATTACAAAAGCGAATATTTCGCATGGTTTGCATGAGAAAAGCAGATGGAATTTCGCGCGATTTACATACGAAAAATATAAAACCTCGCATGGCTTACTTGAAGAAAACAGACAGAATTTCACATGACTTATATGAGAAAAAAGGATGGGATTTCGCATGGCTGGCATGAGAAAAGCAGATGAAACGTTGCGTGATTTACACGAAGAAAACAGATAGATTTTATATGACCTACTTGCGGAAAACAGATGAAATTTTGCACGGTTTGCATGAGAAAAACAGATGAAACTTCGCGTGATTTACATGAAGAAAACAGATGGAATTTTACATGACTTACTTGCGAAAAACAGATAAAATTTCACACGGTTTGCATGGGAAAAATAGGATAAAAAAGAGTAAAAATCCGCCAAAGAATCTCTTTAGAAAGAATCTTTTCTATTGATTAAAAAGCAAAAAGAGGGAGATGCGCATCATGGATATCAACATTCAGAAATACATGGCGTTTATCAAGACAGTCGAATACGGCAGCTTCACCCGCGCCGCCCGGTTCCTGCATTATTCGCAGTCCGGCATCAGCCGCATGATCGGCGATCTGGAGCAGGAATGGAACGTCTCGCTTTTGGAGCGCAGCCGGAGCGGCGTCCGTCTGACCTCCGACGGGCTGCAGCTTCTGCCCTACGCGCAGAAAGTCTGCGATGAATATATGAAACTGCAGACCCAGGTGGACGAATTAAACGGCCTGCAGACCGGGCTGATCCGCATCGGCACCTTCTCCAGCGCCGCCACCCACTGGATTCCTAATATCATCGCGAAATTCCGCGAGCGTTACCCTCGCGTCACCTACGAACTGCTGATCGGCGACTATGCGGAGATCGCGGACTGGATCTTAGAAGGGCGGGTGGACTGCGGCTTCCTGCGTCTCCCCACCCCCGCCGAGCTGGATGTGACCTTTCTTGAAAGCGACCGGCTCCTGGCGGTCCTGCCGGAGAATCATCCGCTGGCGGACCGCGACGTATTCCCGATCGAACAGATCTGCCTGGAACCCTTCATCCTTCAAGGCAAGGATTTCAAGGCAGAAGCGGAAGACTTTCTCAGGCAGCATGACCTGCACCCGGTTCCGTACTGCACGACCTGGGACGACTACGCGATCATGTCCCTGGTAGAACGCGGTGTGGGTATCAGTCTCCTGTCGGAACTGATCCTCAGACGCATCCCGTACCACATCGTAATCAAGGAGCTGTCCGTCTCCACCAGCCGCGACATCGGCTTCGCCGTGCGGGATAAAAAGACTGCTTCGCTGGCCGTGAAACGGTTCATGGAATATCTGGATTACCGCTAGGCTAATTATCTCCAAGCCGATTACCTCCATGCCGGTCATAGCCATGCGCCGGGGCAAAATACCAAAATGTCAAAATCAGAGTAGACAAACCGGAATGTTTGTGATAGGATAAAGGAGCGGCAGGAAGCCGCACCGGTAAGGGGTTGTACTGGTTTCGACAGGGATCATGCAGCTGGTGAAGCTATCCGCACGTCATGCGTTAAATGACAAACCTAAATATAAACGCTGAAGATAATTTAGCAATCGCTGCGTGACCGCAGCCGTCGGCCTTAGCGCACTCACACGTTAAGATACCGGCGTCGATTATGTGAGAAACGACACGGGCAAAGCTTTGAGCCCGCGGGCGTATCATGAAGCTACTGAAACCGTCAGGGTGCCGCCTCCCGGACGGCGGAGGGAATGTCAAACAAGCGGCTATGATAGTAGAAGAACAGGGAATTGGTTTCTGGACAGGGGTTCGATTCCCCTCAGCTCCACTTTCACGCAATCTGTAAAAAATGATTGACAGAAGCTAGAATGTAAGTTATAATCCCAATTGTTCCTGCAGAAGTGGCGGAATTGGCAGACGCGCACGGTTCAGGTCCGTGTGGTAGTAATACCTTGTGGGTTCGACTCCCATCTTCTGCATTTTGCGTTTCGTTTCATTTACAGTTACTGCCGTTATAATTACAGCCGCTACAGTTACAGCCGTATTTCGATGCGGCTTTTTTTATTGCAATCTGCCTCTCTCCACACACCCTATTCGTTCCGGATCGCCGCCAGAGGGCTTAAGTGCATCGCGCGAAGCGACGGGAAGAATCCGGCGAGCATCCCCACCAAGATCGCGAAAACAATCGCGCCCGCTGCCAGCCAAGGCGGGATCCGGGAGAAATCTCCCGCCACCCCCATCACGGCCTCCCCGAGACTCA
>CAYYHX010000309.1:0-2388 GCA_964471835.1 uncultured Hungatella sp. | reverse complement strand
CGGCGGAGCTGGCCTTTTACAGCAAGGCCACGTCCGATATCGAGTTCCTGTTCCCCTTCGGTTGGGGAGAGCTCTGGGGCGTCGCCGACCGTACCGATTACGACTTAAGCCGCCATCAGGAGACGTCCGGCCAGGATCTGACGTATTATGACGATGGGAAGAATGAAAAATACATTCCTTACGTCATTGAGCCGTCGCTTGGCGCCGACCGCGTGACGCTGGCTTTCCTCTGCGCCGCCTATGACGAGGAGGAGATCGGCGAAGGCGATGTGCGCACGGTCCTGCATTTCCATCCGGCCATCGCTCCCGTGAAGGTGGGCGTGCTGCCGCTTTCGAAGAAGCTGAGCGGCGGCGCGGAGAAGATCTATACCGATCTGTGCCGGTATTTCAACTGCGAGTATGACGACCGCGGCAACATCGGCAAGCGCTACCGCCGCCAGGATGAGATCGGCACGCCGTTCTGCGTGACTTACGATTTCGATTCCGAGAATGACGGGGCCGTCACGGTTCGCGACCGCGATACGATGGAGCAGGTGCGGGTGCCGATTGCGGAGCTAAAGGACTATCTCGAGGAACGAATCCGGTTCTGAGAGGAATGGATGCGTTTGATGGCGGGAAGGAGCGGAAAGACGAAAGACTGTCTGGAGGAACGTATCTGGTTTTGAGAGGAATGGATGCGTTTGGTGGCGGGAAGAAGCAGAAAGACGAAAGACTGTCTGGAGGAACGTATCTGGTTCTGAGCGGGCTGGATGTGTTTGGTGGCTGTAAGGCGGCGCGGTCAGAGGCTTCGGAAGAAGCGGGGCCGCGTTTTTTTACGCACATTGTTACTATTCACGGTTTACCGGAATAGGAAAGACTCGCACATTTGCGGCGCCGGAAAACATTTTGCAAAAGCAGTAGGAATGCGTGGGATTTTCTGATATAATAAAAGACAGGAGAACCGGCTGTTTCCGGTTTCTCCCGCTTACCTGCATAATGAGGGCAACCTATTTGCGTAATGCCGGATGATCAGGGGGAGGCATCGGGATGACTATGATTCCATTGAAGATCGATACGTTATTGGCTGGAAAGATCGTTGAACAGGATCGTGTTGAATATAAGGAGGGCTGGAATCCAAACGATGCGATCCATACAATTTGTGCGTTTGCCAACGATTATCACAATATGAATGGCGGTTACCTGGTAATCGGTGTGAAAGCGGACAAAGGGGTACCGCAGCTTCCGCCCGCCGGCCTGCCTCTTGAAGCGCTGGATTCTATTCAGCAGGAGATCTTTCAGTATTGCAATCAGATCGTACCGCGCTATATCCCCAGAATTGAAGTGGTGAATTACCGGAACAGCGGAGTGTATCTGCTTTATCTATGGTGTACGGCCGGGGACAGCGGACCCTATCAGGCGCCTGTAAATGTGTATGCAAAGAGGCAGGGCGCAGCGGATAAGCGGTTATGCTACTGGATCCGTCCGGCTTCTCTGACCACGGCGGCAAGACAGGATGAGATTGCCGAGTTATATGATAAGTTTAATTCGGTTCCTTTTGACGACCGTACGAACCAAAAGGCTTCCGTAGCGGATCTGCGCCGCGGATATCTTGAGGATTTTTTGCGTGACAGCAGGAGTACGCTGGCGGACACCGTCAATACAAGTACGATGAAGGATCTGCTGCTGTCTCTGGAGGTTGCGGATGAAACGGATGCGGGTCTTGATATACGGAATATCGGCGTTCTGATGTTTGCGGAGCGGCCGGACAGGCTGATCCCGGGGGCGCAGATTGATCTGGTGAAGTTTCAGACAGAGGAAGCCGAAGGTTCGGATGATTTTATTGAAAAGACATTTTATGGCCCCATATGGAAGCAGGTGCGGGACGCGTTGGATTATATTCAGACCAATGTCCTGGAGGAGAAGGTTGTAAAGATTCAGGGAAGGGCTGAGGCGGAACGGTATTTTAATTATCCGTATAACGCTCTGGAGGAGATCCTGGTCAACGCGGTTTTTCATAAGTCATACCGGGAGCCGGAGCCGGTGGAGATACGGATTTATGTAGACAATATTATGGTTATCAATTATCCCGGACTGGCCAGGTGGATTCGCCTGGACCGGTTTATCGAGGGAAAAGAGAGAGCGCGAAAATACCGGAACCGCAGAATCGGTGAAATGTTTAAGGAAATCGAACTGGCTGAGAAACAGGGGACGGGGATTACAAAGGTGCTGAAGGAATTAGAGCGGAACGGGTCCCCGCCTCCGGAGTTTGAGATGGATGATGACAGGACGTATCTGGCAACGATCATTCGGATCAGGGAAGGATTTGCGGCGGGGTGAGATACTGCATCGGTATGGGGGGGATTTCGGGTGAAAAATTCAGCATTTTCCGCGAGAAAATCATGGAGGACG
>CAYYHX010000308.1:0-2388 GCA_964471835.1 uncultured Hungatella sp. | reverse complement strand
GCCGGCAACTACGATTTCTGGTACGAGTCCAGCCAGCTGATGATCCGGCAGATGAAGGAGGCCAACCGCAAGAAAGAGGAGAAGATCAAGGAGCTGCAGGAGTTCATTCAGCGTTTTTCGGCCAATGCTTCCAAGTCGAAACAGGCTACGTCCCGCAAGCGCGCCCTGGAGAAGATCCAGCTCGACGATATCAAGCCGTCCAGCCGCAAGTATCCGTATATCGACTTCCGGCCGTCCCGCGAGATCGGCAACGAGGTGCTGACGGTATCGAACCTGTCGAAGACCATCGACGGCGTGAAGGTGCTGGATAACATTTCCTTTATCCTGAACCGCACCGACAAGGTGGCGCTGGTAGGCCCGAATGAACAGGCGAAAACCGCGCTCTTTCAGATCCTGGCCGGGGAGATGGAGCCGGACACGGGCGATTACAAATGGGGCCTGACCACGACGCGGTCGTATTTCCCCAAGGACAACAGCGCGGAATTCGCGAACGAGGACACGATCGTAGAGTGGCTGACCCAGTATTCGCCGGAGAAGGACGTGACGTATGTGCGCGGCTTTCTGGGGCGGATGCTGTTCGCCGGCGAGGATGGCGTGAAGAAGGTGAAGGTGCTCTCCGGCGGCGAGAAGGTGCGCTGTATGCTCTCGAAACTGATGATTTCCGGCGCCAATGTGCTGATGCTTGATGAGCCGACCGACCATCTGGACATGGAGTCGATCACCGCCCTGAACAACGGTCTGATGAAGTTTCCGGGCGTCCTTCTCTTCTCGTCCCGCGACCACCAGATCGTGCAGACGACGGCCAGCCGGATCATGGAGATTGTAAACGGCCAGCTGATCGACAAGATCACGACCTATGACGAGTATCTGGAAAATGATGAGATGGCGAGGAAACGTCAGATATTCACGCTGGTTGAATAGCGTAACCTGCTGGGAAGAGGGAGGTACAAAAGGATGAAGCGGTACACATTAAAGGTGGAGTGCAAACGATCTCCGGATTTCTACCGGATCTTGGAAACGGATGGGACGACAAAACTCTCATCCCTGGCGAACAGCATCCTGAACGCGGTCGCATTTTCCCGTGACCGCTTATATATGTTCAGTACGACGCGCAAGTGGTACGATCCGGATGGATATTATGCTCCGGGTCCATGCAGAGCGAGAGGAGAGAAAAGCGCCGCGCGGTTTTCCCTGGATGATCTGCAGCTGACCGCCCGCCGGAAGATCCTTTTTCTGTATGATTTTGGCGATGAATGGATGTTTTATATTACGGTGAAAAAGATCACGCAGACGGAAGGCAGGAAAAGGACGGTTGTAACGGAATCCAGGGGGCAGCTGGAACGACATCCGGACTGGGACGGTGGGGACGGGGAGGATAATTGGCAGATCGTCTTTACAGATAACGAGGAAAAAGGATGGCCGGTTTCGGATTTCGACAGGACGGCCGACGGCATCTTCTTCTCCTACGGCAAATTTTCCATTCAGGAACTGCGGGAGATTCTGTCAGAGGTATTAGGGGATCCGGCGGAGGATCTGAAGGAAGGCGCGGCCGGACAGTTTCTGACGAAAAAAAATCTGCGGGACGTTCGTTCCCTGGACGACTGGATGCCTTATTCCGCAAGGGAATGTATCCTGGATCTGGCTGACAGGGTATTTTCGGGGAGGTATATCAATGAGCACGCCTGGGAACTCCATCTTCTGGACAGCCAGAGACTTGTGACGATTTCGGAGACCGGGAGCGGCAATCCGGCAGCCGTTTTGGTTATCTTTATAACGAAGGAACTGCTTCAGATCGCCCGGCTGCTGAGACCCGATGAGAGGCAGATACGCAGGTCCGCGATGAAGGAGCGCTATCTGTTCGGGCTCGCGCAGTATTACGGGGCGGTGGAACTGCCGGTATTGCGCGGTATGCTGCGGGAGGAACTGATGGCGGAGGAGAAAGAAAAAGAGATACAGAAGAAATACCTGCGCCCGCTTCAGAGAACGGATATGCTGAATGTCGTAGAATGGAAGGGAGAGACGGTGGTATCCCTGCTTACGGAGGAGGATACCCGTTATGTGATGGAACACAGGAAGCCGGACAGCGACTATAAAGTGCTCAGCATGAGAGAAAAGAGCCGGCTGTGGAATGGGGACTGGGACTTCTTTTTGCAGGAAACGCAAAGAACGCTGCAGAAGGTTGCGGATGCCAAAATCAGCCCGGATTTTGTTCCCCGCTTCGGCAACAAGCTCATAAGATGCTGCAGGGTCGGTCTGGAAAAAGAGGAGTTTTACGAGTACCTTGCGGAAGAATATCAGATTCTGGGCGGAGAAAACGGGAAATACGCCGCACAGATCGAGAAGACGCGGAAACAGTTCCCCGCCGCGATGTGGAAGGGGTACTCCGCC
>CAYYHX010000307.1:0-2421 GCA_964471835.1 uncultured Hungatella sp. | reverse complement strand
CGGGGCGCTGTATGATCTGATGATCTGGCGATACGTCCCGGCCTTGTTTTTTCTTACCGGTCACGGTGAAAGTCATGAACGCGCACTGGATTGCCGCCTGCATGCAGAGCATACCGTCCAGGGGGACTGCGCCCAGAGCGAGGCAGGTCTGGATAATGCCTTGAAGCGATTCAGTAACTGTCTCACAGGGCATGGAGAGGAATACAAAGCGCTCCAGGCGAAGATAAATGACTGAATGACAGTGGAAAACAGCTTAAAGTGTGGTGTCATTTTTCTTTCCGGCACCTTCATGCAAACGTGTTTCTCTTCTTTAGAGAATCGTTTTGATGTGAATCTTAGAAAAAGAGGCATCTCACTTCGTCGCAATGTACCCCTGCGCCGTCAAAAGCTCCGCGCAGAGAACCGCGCCGCCGGCCGCGCCGCGCACCGTATTGTGGGAGAGTCCGACAAATTTATAATCATAGACCGCATCCTCACGCAGCCGCCCGACGGAGATTCCCATCCCGTTCTCGTAATTCACATCCAGCGCCACTTGCGGCCGGTCTTCCTCCTCAAGATAGCGGATAAACTGCTTCGGCGCGCTCGGCAGGCCGAGCTTCTGCGGGAGCCCGGAGAATGTGTTCAGCTTCTCGATCAGCTGCCCTTTCTCCGGCTTCCGGCGGAATTTCACAAACACGGCCGCCGTATGGCCGTTCAAAACCGGAACGCGCAGGCACTGGCAGGTGATCACCGGTTCCACGGCTTTCACGATCACGCCGTTTTCAATGCGGCCCCACAGCCGCAGCGGCTCTTGCTCGCTCTTCTCCTCCTCGCCCGGGATAAACGGGATCAGGTTCCCAACCATTTCCGGCCAGTCCTGAAAGGTCTTGCCCGCCCCGGAGATCGCCTGGTACGTCGTCGCCGCTACTTCATAGGGTTCGTATTCCATCCATGCGGTCAGAACCGGAGCGTAACTCTGGATCGAACAGTTGGGCTTCACTGCCACGAAACCGCGCGTTGTACCCAGACGTTTCCGCTGGAACTCGATCACGGCCGCATGTTCCGGGTTGATCTCCGGCACCATCATCGGCACGTCCGGCGTCCAGCGGTGGGCGCTGTTGTTAGAAACGACCGGCGTTTCCGTCTTCGCGTATGCCTCCTCGATCGCCCGGATCTCATCCTTGCTCATATCCACGGCGCTGAAGACAAAATCCGCATCTGCCGCAACCTTTTCCACTTCATTGACATTGCGCACAGTCATCGACCGGACTGCTTCCGGCATCGGCGTCTCCATCTTCCAACGGCCCCCGACGGCCTCCTCATAGGTTTTGCCCGCCGAACGGGGGCTGGCCGCCACGCTGACGACCTCAAACCACGGATGATGTTCCAGCAAAGCGATAAACCGCTGTCCTACCATTCCGGTCGCGCCGAGTATGCCGACTTTCAATTTCTTATCCATCAATGAATCTTCCTCTTTTCCTCTGCCTGCCGCAATCGTGGCCATCTTGAACGGCTATCCGAAATCTCCCAAATATCCTACAAAAATCTTCTTGTAATGTCAATAGCGTTTTACCGGGAGAAATTCATAGCGCCCGGACCGCACCTGCACGA
Organism: uncultured Hungatella sp.; assembly: GCA_964471835.1. GTDB lineage: Bacteria > Bacillota > Clostridia > Lachnospirales > Lachnospiraceae > UBA3402. The sequence goes on along the minus strand of CAYYHX010000307.1, from coordinate 831 downwards.
ACCGTGGAACCGTAATCCTGATATTGAACATTTTACGCGGTTATGGTATCATTTGACGAAAGAACTGCATGCTGACTGACATAAAAAAGGAAATGATGAGGAACTCCGTTATGAATAAAAATGATTTTGCGCCGCTCCCGCCGATGGGCTGGAACAGCTACGATTACTACGATACAACCGTAGATGAAGCGCGGGTCCGGGCGAATGCGGACTATATGGCCGCGCATCTGAAGGAATACGGCTGGGAGTATATTGTCGTCGATATTCAGTGGTACGCCCACGGCGCAGGCTCCAGGCGTGAACAGTTCCAGTATATCCCGTTTTCCCGGCTGGAAATGGACGGATACGCGCGGCTCCTTCCCGATCCGGAGCGGTTCCCGTCGTCTGCGGGCGGCGCAGGGTTTCAGCCGCTTGCAGATTACATCCATGGGCTGGGGCTCAAATTCGGCATCCATATCATGCGCGGCATCCCGCGCCAGGCGGCTCACGCCCACACGCCGATCCGGTGCGGACGCCCGGACATCCCGGACGGCGATGTGTCACAGCCGGCCGGCGCTGCGCACCATTTTGTTGAGGATACTTCTCTCTCCATCGACACCACTTCCATCCCGGTCGCTGCCACGCACCATCCACTCGAGGATACCTCCCTCCCGACCGCCGATGCATTTCTTCCAACTGGCGACACGCACCGGGCGGCCGAGGATACCTTCCTCTCATCCGACGATGCCTTCCTTCCAACCGCCGCCTCTCTCCTTACCGCCTCCGACATCGCGGACCCTTCCTCGATCTGCGACTGGAACTCCGATATGTACGGCGTGCGCGACTGCGCGG
>CAYYHX010000306.1:0-2424 GCA_964471835.1 uncultured Hungatella sp. | reverse complement strand
CGAACCGGGCGGCTCCCTCCCTTTCTGTGACGTGAGGAACGGGAAGCGATTTCGGAGGCCGCTGAGGCGGAGCAGGGAGCCGACGGAAAGCGTTTCCGGGAATAGCTGAGGCGGAGCCAAGGGCCGACAGCGCGAAGTGCTTCCGAAAGCTGTTGAAGCGGGGCAAGAGCCGACGCAGGAGGCTTTTCCGAGAGCGATTGAGGCAGAGCCAAGAGCTGACGCGAGGCACTTTCGGGAGTTGTACAGCCGGAGTAGGGAGGCGACGGAAAGCGTTTCCGGGAAGTGCTGAGGCAGAGCCAAGAGCTGACGCGAGGCACTTTCGGGAGTTGTGAGGCGGAGCAGGGAGGCGACGGAAAGCGTTTCCAGGAATAGCTGAGGCGGGCCAAGAGCTGACGCAGGAGGCTTTTCCAAGAGCGATTGAGGCAGAGCCGAGAGTGACGCGAAGTGTTTCCAGGAATCGTCGAAGCGGAAGCAAGGTGCAGCCGTGGGACGGCGGAGAAATTGCGAAAGGAGGCGGATCGATGGAGAAGGAAGCTGCCGGCGGCGCACCCCGCGCGATCCGCGTCTCGGTTCGCGATCTGGTGGAATTCGTCATGCGGGGCGGGGATATCGATAACCGCCGGCTGGCGGGGGCGGAGCGGGAGGCGATGCAGGCCGGCAGCCGCGTCCACCGCAAGATCCAGCGCGGCAGGGGGGAAGGGTATCATGCCGAGGTGGTCATGAAGCACACGGTGGACGAGGGCGAGTTTGTCATCTCCGTCGAGGGACGTGCCGATGGGGTGATCCTTGAAGAAACAGGGGTTACGATCGAGGAGATCAAAGGCGTTTACCTGGATATTGACCGTCTGGAAGAGCCGGTGAAGGTTCATCTGGCCCAGGCCATGTGCTATGGATACATGTACTGTGCGGATCACGGGATTTCGGAGGTTACGGTGCAGGTAACCTACTGCAACCTGGAAACAGAGGATATCCGTACTTTTTCACAGGTTTACACATCCGGCGAGCTTGAGGAATGGTTTGGAGGCCTGATCCATGAATATGTGAAATGGGCGCGTTTCCTGCATGAGCACGCGGTCAGCCGGGATCTGTCGCTTAGGGCGCTTGCATTTCCCTATCCCTACCGCCGGGGGCAGAAGGAACTGGCGGTGTCGGTCTATAAAGCCATCGTCCGGGAACGCAGCCTCTTTATCCAGGCGCCGACCGGCGTGGGCAAGACGCTGTCTGTGGTCTATCCGGGGCTGAAGGCGATGGGGGAAGGGCTGGTCGGGAAGATCTTCTATCTGACGGCGCGCACGATTACCCGCAGCGTGGCGGAGGAAACATTTTCCATCCTGAAGGACCGGGGGATGCATCTGAAGACGGTGACGGTGACAGCCAAGGAGAAGCTGTGCTTTCTGGAGAAACCGTCCTGCAATCCGGACGACTGCCCGTACGCGAAGGGGCATTTCGACCGGGTGGGCGACGCGGTCTGGGACATGATCCACCGGGAGTTTATCATTACCCGCGAGCAGATCCTGCATTATGCCGAAGAATACCGTGTCTGTCCGTTTGAATTCTGCCTGGACGTAAGCAGCTGGGTGGACGCGGTGATCTGCGATTATAATTATGTGTTCGATCCCAATGTGCGGCTGCGAAGGTATTTTTCCGAGGAGAGCGATGAGGATTACCTGTTCCTGGTGGACGAGGCGCACAACCTCGTGCCGCGCGCCCGCGAGATGTACAGCGCCGCGATCGTGAAGGAGGATGTGCTGCAGGCGAAGCGGCTGCTTGCGGAAAAGAGCAGGAAACTGGCCCGGCTCCTGGACCGGGTCAACTGGCTGCTTCTGGAGATGAAGCGGGAGGCGGAAGGGTATGTGGTGCATGAGGAGATTAACGCGCTCGTGGTGCAGCTTACCGCGCTTCACGGCGAACTGGAGAATTTCATGGACGACAACCGGCAGTTCGAAGGGCGGGAGCAGGTGCTGGATTTCTACTTTGAGCTGCGCAATTTCCTGATGGTGTATGATAAGCTGGATGACGCTTATACGATCTATTCGGAGCTTCAGGAAGACGGGAGTTTTCTGGTGAAGCTGTTCTGCATGAATCCGGCGGGGAACCTGAAGGAGTGCCTTCAGAAAGGGCGCAGCACGATTTTCTTCTCGGCGACGCTTCTGCCGGTGAATTATTATAAGGAACTTTTGAGCGGGAACCTGGATGACTACGCGGTGTATGCCGAGTCGCCGTTTCCGCGCGAGAACCGCCTGCTGCTGGTCGCGGACGACGTGAGCAGCCGCTACACCCGGAGAAACAGGCGGGAGTTTGCGAAGGTGGCCGGCTATATCCGCGCGGCGGTGAGCGGGCGGCGCGGGAATTATATGGTATTTTTCCCGTCGTATTCGTATCTGAATGAAGTGCTGGCGGTGTGGGAGGAGACGGAAGGCGGGA
>CAYYHX010000305.1:0-2431 GCA_964471835.1 uncultured Hungatella sp. | reverse complement strand
ATCCTTGCGATTGATCGCCACGTGAAAGATCACGTCGTTGCAGTCCAGCTTCAGATTATAGATTTCCTCGCCGGTCATCCGGTTTTTCACCAGTTCCATATAGAGGATATCACCAATGACCGAATACTGGTCGCATTCAATGCCGGACGGCATGAAGCAGGTATCGATGATCGAGTAAATGTCCTCCTTCATCGCACGTCTGGAGATCTGCGAATACAGATCCATATCTTCCATTGTCAGCGTTTCCATGGCATCCTCGTCCCCGCGCATGGCCGCTTCCATCAGACTGTTGCGTTCGCTCGTCGCTACCTTGGCCTTCTCCATCTGCCGGGCCGTCTTTTTAACCGGAAGAAGGATCTTCCCTTTAACGGAAAGTGCGGCCAGGTTTACATACTTTGTTTCGGTAGACTTCCGTGCCAGACTGCGGGAGCGGAATTCCATTACATTTTCAAGATAGAAAATAAGGGAAATCCCCACTCTGTATTCATCCAGAAGACCCGCATAGGTCTCCTTTTCGGTATGCCGCTGGATGCTGCAGTCCGCCTCGGAAGACAGATCATGGCTCAGCAGATAAGGCAGATAATATTCCGGTTCTATCTTTCCGGAACCGTCCATCTCCCCATAGATGTCCAGTCCCATATCCGGTGCCGTCTCGGTGCGAATCCGGCACAGATTCGTCTCCGGATCAATCTGCAGTTTCCGGATCTGGGAAGGCAATGCCTCCCGGATCATCTCCTCCAGCAGATCATCGATATCGTGTTTCTTTTGGAACAGGCTAAAGCCAACCGCACGCAAATACTTATGCATGAACTCTCCTATCCTGTCAAACTGTTAAAAAAGCCGCAAAAATTCTTTCCGCCTTTTGCGGTCAATCTGTCTTCATGCGGCCGTCACATTCCGGCAAAGAAAAGCCTGTCATCCGCGGCAGGCTTTTCCTCGTCACTTGATTCTCTTTGCTGTACAAACCTTCCATCCGGTTACATATTTCCCTGAACGGTCAGGTTACACAATCCCCTGCGACATCATCGCGTCCGCAACTTTTTCAAAACCGGCGATGTTCGCGCCGGCTACATAGTTTCCGGGAACGCCATAGCGGGCCGCGGCATCGGATGCCTTCACGAAAATATTGGCCATAATATTCTGAAGTTTCGCATCGACTTCCTCGAACGTCCAGGAAAGCCTCTGGCTGTTCTGGCTCATCTCCAGGGCGGAAGTGGCGACGCCGCCCGCATTGGCCGCTTTCCCAGGCATGAACAACATGCCGCTCTCCAGGAAGAAATCGGTCGCCTCTCTGGTAGAAGGCATGTTCGCGCCCTCGGCCACGGCGAAACAGCCGTTGGCCTTCAGAGTCTTAGCATCATCCAGATTGAGCTCATTTTGTGTCGCGCACGGAAGCGCAATCTCGCATGGAATCGTCCAGATTCCCTTGCCTGCGGTATAGACGGTCCCCGGAACGGCATCCGCATATTCTTTGATGCGTCCGCGGCGCACTTCCTTGATCTCCTTGACGATATCCAGTTTGATGCCTTCCTTATCATAGACATAGCCGTTGGAATCGCTTAAAGCTACGACTTTCGCTCCCAGCTGCTGGGCCTTTTCTGTCGCGTAGATCGCCACATTGCCGGAACCGGATACAAGGACGGTCTTTCCGGCCAGCTCCTTGCCGTTTGCTTTCAGCATCTCGTCCACGATGTAAACCAGACCGTAGCCGGTCGCCTGCGTGCGGACCAGAGAACCGCCATAATTCAGTCCCTTGCCTGTCAGAACCCCCTCGTAAAGTCCGGTAATCCGCTTATACTGGCCGTAAAGATAACCGATCTCACGGCCGCCTACGCCGATATCGCCCGCGGGAATATCTTCATCCGCACCGATGTATTTGCTCAGTTCCGTCATAAAACTCTGGCAGAATGCCATTACTTCACGGTCGGATTTACCTTTCGGGTCGAAATTCGCGCCGCCCTTGCCACCGCCGATCGGAAGGCCGGTCAGGGAATTCTTGAAGACCTGTTCAAAACCAAGAAACTTTAAGATACCCTGGTTTACGGACGGATGGAAGCGGAGTCCTCCCTTATACGGTCCGATCGCGCTGTTAAACTGGACACGGTAGCCCTTGTTCACCTGCACATTTCCTTTATCATCAACCCACGGGACGCGGAAAGAAATGATTCGTTCCGGCTCAACCAGACGTTCCAGGAGGGATACGCTTCTGTACTTCTCCTCATTTGCATCAATAACCAGCCGTAAAGAATCCAACACTTCCTTTACTGCCTGATGAAATTCCGGCTCATTCGGGTTCTGCTCCACCACTCTCGCATAAATTTCATCAACGTATGTCATGATAATCATCCTCCTCATATAATCTTTGACCATTTCAACGTATTATATCAATTTCGGGTATTAGCGTCAACCGGTATTTTAATATCCCAGCGCC
>CAYYHX010000304.1:0-2434 GCA_964471835.1 uncultured Hungatella sp. | reverse complement strand
GCGGCGGCGCTGTTCCTGCTGATGCCGGCCATCGGCTACGCGGTCTGCTGGCAGGTAGCGAAGCTCCTGCGGCGTTTCGCGCCGCAGGCTTGGAAGGTTCTGAACGGGGGGCGTGGCGGCACGGGAGGAAAAACGGGAGAGAAAAAATAATCTGAAGAAAAAATCCCCCCGAAAAAGGGAGGAGCCGGCAACCCTTTCGGGATGCCGGCAGATTATGAAAAAAATTTATCTAACGTCGTACTCATCTGATAGTCAAACTATAAAGGACAAATGTGAAATCCGTTTAGCAAATCTGTAAATAAATTATAAACTTTTTGTGAACAACTTTTTCTGCGTAGTTTTTCCTAATCAACCTTTTCCTAAACAGTTTTCTATGAACAACCGGCCAGCAGTTCCTGTTTCATCTTCCAGAGCGGCATCGACAGATCCACATGGATCCGGTGCGGGAACTCCAGACGCAGGGATTCTTCCCAGAGCGTGGAGATCTCCTTCGCGCAGTAGTCGCGGATCTCCATGACCTTCGGGGACTGGTAGACGCACTGGCCTTCCAGGAACACGGGAACCATCAGCTCGCGGAACGTATAAGTGCCGCCGTCCAGGTTCGTGCGTTTCCAGGTATCGACCGGATCAAAGAGCAGCAGCGGATCCTTTTCATCGTAAACCTCGTCGGCCAGACAGATCAGGTCAGCGATGATCTTGCCGTTTTTCCGGTCATAGACGCGGCGGATGACCTTGTTGCCGGGATTGGTGATCTTCTCGGCATTCTCTGAAATCTTGATCTTCGGGATAAATGTACCGGTGGCCGCGTCGCGGATGGCGGACAGTTTGTAGACGCCGCCGAAAGACGGGCAGTCCCCGGAGGTGATCAGATTTGTCCCCACGCCCCACGAGTGGATCTCGGCTCCCTGCAGCTTCAGGCTCGTGATCAGGGTTTCGTCGAGGTCGTTGGAGGCGGAGATGACCGCGTCGGTAAATCCGGCCGCGTCCAGCATCTTGCGGGCTTCCTTGGAGAGATAGGCCAGATCGCCGCTGTCCAGGCGGATGCCGTAGAAGGTCAGCGGGACGCCGCTCTCACGCATCTCGGTGAATACCTTGATCGCGTTGGGGACGCCGGATTTCAGCGTGTCATAGGTGTCAACCAGCAGGATGCAGGCGGAAGGAAAGAGATTGGCGTAGGTGCGGAAAGCGGTCAGCTCGTCCGGGAAACTCATGACCCAGCTGTGGGCGTGCGTTCCGCGCACCGGCACGTCAAACATCTGCCCGGCCAGCACATTGGAGGTAGCGACGCAGCCGGCGATCATCGCGGCCCTCGCGCCGTAGATGCCCGCGTCCGGCCCCTGCGCGCGCCGCAGCCCGAACTCCATGACGCCGTCGCCCTGGGCCGCGTGGACCACGCGGGAGGCTTTGGTAGCGATCAGGCTCTGGTGGTTGATGATGTTCAGAAGCGCCGTCTCCACGAACTGGGCCTCCATGATGGGAGCGATGACCTTCACGAGCGGCTCTTTGGGAAATACAACGGTGCCTTCCGGGATCGCGTAGATATCGCCGCTGAAATGGAAGCCGCGCAGGTATTTGAGAAAATCTTCCTCGAAAAGCCCGGTGGAGCGCAGATAGTCGATGTCTTCGGAGTTGAAATGGATGTTCTTCACATAGTCGATGGCCTGCTCCAGCCCGGCGCAGATGGCGTAGCTGCCGCCGCCGGGATTATTGCGGTAGAAAGCGTCGAAAATGACGGTCACGTTCTGTTCCTGTTCTTTGAAATAGCCCTGCATCATCGTCAGCTCATAGAGATCCGTCAGCAGGGTGAGGTTGCGGTCTGCCATAAAATGTTCCTCCTTCGTAGGCGCGTCCGGCGAAGCGGACGTCTGTAACGCGGCAGTATGTGGGGAAAAGGCGTTGGCGGCAGTTTCCTGCAGTGTGTCAGCGAGCGGGAAATGCCGCCGGCGGATTTCCTTGCAGTGTGTCAGCGAGTGAGAAATGCCGCCGCTGGCAGCTTTCTGTAGCGTGTCAGCAAGCAGGAAATGCCGCCAACGGCAGTTTTCTGCAGCATGTCAGCGAATGGGGAAAATGCCGCTGGCGGCGTATCCCCGCACCGCGTTACGGACAGTATAGCACAGTTTGTCGGAGATGGGTAGATAAAATCAAACAGAACCCGTATGCTTTTGTCAACCCTGATTCCGCTGGCCTTGTTTTCGCCTGTCCTGATTTTGCCGATCTTGATTTTGCCGGCCTTGATTCCGCCAGCCTTGTTTTCGTCAGCCATGTTTCCGTCGTTCCTGAGTAACTGTTCTGACAGCTTCCCGCACGTCCCGCGCCGCTCCCATTCTGCATCAAAGATTTACCTCATGCAGATAGCTGCCCGGGTTAAAACCCGTGCATATCTTGAACCGCCGGCTGAAGTAGGATTCCGACTGGAAGCCGCAGCGCTCCGCTG
>CAYYHX010000303.1:0-2434 GCA_964471835.1 uncultured Hungatella sp. | reverse complement strand
AATGTGCCGGTGGTCCGCGTGGACCATGACGACGCGGTTTATAAGACGAAGAAGGAGAAGTTCAAGGCGGTCGTGGACGAGGTGGAGGAGGCTCATGCCAAGGGGCAGCCGGTGCTGGTTGGTACGATCACCATCGAGACGTCTGAGATGCTAAGCAAGATGCTGAACCGGCGCGGCATCCCGCACAAGGTTCTGAACGCCAAGTTCCATGAGCTGGAGGCGGAGATCGTGGCCGACGCCGGGCAGCACGGGGCCGTCACCATCGCGACCAACATGGCGGGCCGCGGCACCGATATCAAGCTGGACGACGAATCCAGGGCAGCGGGGGGACTGCGTGTCATCGGCACGGAGCGCCATGAGGCCAGGCGTATCGATAACCAGCTGCGCGGCCGTTCCGGGCGTCAGGGCGACCCCGGCGAATCCCGCTTCTACATTTCCCTGGAGGACGATCTGATGCGCCTGTTCGGCTCCGAGAAGCTCATGAACATGTTCAATGCCCTGGGCGTGCCGGAGGGCGAGCAGATCGAGCACAAGATGCTGTCCAGCGCCATCGAGAAAGCGCAGAAGAAGATCGAGACGAACAACTACGGCATCCGTGATAACCTTCTCAAGTACGACGAGGTTATGAATGAGCAGCGCGAGGTGATCTACGCGGAGCGCCGCCGCGTGCTGGACGGCGACAATATGCGCGACGTGATCCTGAAGATGATCACGGATATCGTCGAGCATGTGGTGGACATGACGGTGACGGATGACGCCTCGCCGGAGAGCTGGGACCTTGGGGAGCTGAATTCGCTTCTGCTGCCGATCATCCCGCTGGCGCCGGTGACGCTGGATGAGAAGCAGAAGGAACGCATGAAGAAGAAGGAGCTCACGCATCAGCTGAAGGAAGCGGCCATCAAACTGTACGAGGCGAAAGAGGCGGAGTTCCCGGAGGCGGAGCAGATCCGTGAGATCGAGCGTGTGGTTCTTCTGAAAGTCATTGATAACAAATGGATGTCGCACATCGACGATATGGAACAGCTGCGGCAGGGAATCGGACTGCAGGCCTACGGGCAGAAAGATCCGCTGGTCGAGTATAAGATGAGCGCCTACGAGATGTTCGACGGCATGACGGCGGCGGTGAAGGAGGATACGGTGCGTATCCTGTTCCACATCCGTGTGGAGCAGAAGGTAGAGCGCGAACCGGCGGCAAAGGTGACGGGGACGAACCGCGACACTTCGACGGCGAAGGCTCCGGTGCGCAAGGAAGTGAAGAAGATCTATCCGAACGACCCGTGTCCCTGCGGGAGCGGGAAGAAGTATAAGCAGTGCCACGGGCGAAAGCCGGTGTGAGAAGCGGGAATCAGGGACAGTATAATGAGGAAAAGGAAAGAGGGTGACACGAGTGGTTGAGCTTGACCAGTTTAAGTATACATTATCGACGTTTCAGAAACCATTAGTGGAAGTGAGGGATTCACTTTGACCTGGATAACAAGGTGAAGCGAATCGCGGAGCTGGACCGGTCGATGGAGGAGCCGGGCTTCTGGGATGATCCGGACCGTTCCACGAAGCTGATGAAGGAAGCCAAGAACCTGAAGGATACGGTGGAGGATTTCCACAAGCTGGAGCAGCAGTATGAAGACATCGGGATCATGATCGAGATGGGGAATGAGGAGAACGATCCCGATGTGATTCCGGAGGTCCGGCAGATGCTTGACGAGTTCACGGCGAAGCTGGAAGATCTGCGGATCAGCACCCTGCTCTCGGGGCAGTACGACGGTTATAACGCGATCCTGCGTCTGAACGCGGGCGCGGGCGGGACGGAGTCCTGCGACTGGTGCAGCATGCTGTACCGGATGTACTGCCGCTGGGCGGACAAGAAAGGATTTACGACAGAGCTTCTGGACTATCTGGACGGCGAGGAGGCGGGCATCAAGTCGGTGACGGTTCAGATCAACGGTACGAATGCCTACGGTTATCTGAAATCAGAGCACGGCGTCCACCGTCTGGTGCGGATTTCCCCGTTCAACGCGGCGGGCAAGCGGCAGACTTCCTTCGTGTCCTGCGACGTGATGCCGGACATTGAGGAGGATCTGGATGTAGACATCGATCCAGACGACCTGCGGATCGATACCTACCGCTCCAGCGGCGCCGGCGGCCAGCATATCAACAAGACTTCCTCGGCGGTGCGCATCACCCATATCCCCACGGGTGTGGTGGTGCAGTGCCAGAACGAGCGGTCCCAGTTCCAGAACAAGGACAAGGCCATGCAGATGCTGAAGGCCAAGCTGTTCATCTTGAAGCAGCAGGAGAACGCGGCCAACCTCTCCGACATCCGCGGCGACGTGGCGGATATCGCCTGGGGCAGCCAGATCCGCTCCTATGTGCTGCAGCCCTATACGATGGTGAAGGATCACCGGACGAACGAGGAGAGCGGCAATGTGAACGCGGT
>CAYYHX010000302.1:0-2466 GCA_964471835.1 uncultured Hungatella sp. | reverse complement strand
GTTTCACGGAGGAAAAAAGAGTGGAGAATACGGTAATTGAGAAACGGAAGGAAGAATTCCGGCAGCCGGCGGCGGAATTTTCGCCGGTTCCGTTCTGGTTCTGGAATGACGAACCGGATGAGGCGACAATCCTGGCGCAGATCCGGGATTTCCATGAAAAGGGAGTGGACGGGTTCGTGATCCATCCCAGGACAGGGCTGCCGAAGTCGGTTCCGTATCTTTCTGACCGCTATATGGAGTTTGTGCGGCTGGCCCTTCGGGAAGCGAAGCGGTTGGGGATGCGGGTGATACTCTATGACGAGTGCATGTATCCGTCCGGTTCCGCCCACGGCATGGTGGCGGCGGAGAATCCGGAGTACGCGTCCAAATGTCTGAAGACAGAGGATATTCTCTGCACGGGAGATATGGAAATCGCGTGCGCGCCTGATTTGGTCGCGGTGGTGGCGATGGTCGAGTATGGCACGGAGAAAGCAGAACGCGTGGAGCAGGATGTATTAAACACATTAGACACGGATGTTCGGGGGAGCAGCGGCTGCCGGATGGATCTGGTTTCTGCGGCTGCGCTTATGGAGGACGGCGGCAGGTACCGTTTCCATGTTCCGGATGACCGTGTATGGCATCTGTTCCTTTTCCGGCAGGGGTTCTCCGGGGGAACGATCCGCGGCCCTTATGAGGGTGAGGATGATTTCGAACCGGATGCGCCGAAGTCTGCGGATCTGCTGAATCCTGACGCGGTGCATACATTTATCCGCCTGACCTACGACCGGTATTATGAGGCGGCCGGGGAGTTCTTCGGGGATCCGGTGATTGCCATGTTTACGGACGAGCCGAATATTCTGGGGCGCTGCCATGAGAAGAGAATTCTTCCGTGGACGGATGGGTTCCTGGAATATTATCTGGCGCAGGGCGGCCGGACGGAGGATCTGGCCATAGTCTGGCTGGCGGAATTCGGCGGGAAGGATAAAGAGAGCAGGAAAGAGAAGGAGACGGCCGCGGTCCGGCCAGAGAATTTCGGCGGGAAGGATGAGGAGCGCGGGAAAGAGAAGGAAGCGGCCACGGCCCGGCGCCGTTTCCGCGGCATTGTTAACCGCAGGATGACGGAAGTCTATTACGGAAGTCTGTCGAAATGGTGCGCGGATCACGGCATCGCCCTGACCGGCCATCCGGAGACCAGCCAGGATATCGGACTTCTGGAGGCATTTCAGATTCCGGGACAGGATCTGTGCCTGCGGATGGTGGATGTGGGCCATGGCGTGGCCGGTTTCGATTCTGTTCTCGGGAAATGCTCTTCCGACGCCGCCAGGCACAGGGGGAGGCGGCGCAACGGCAACGAATGTTTGGGCTGCTGCGGCCCCGCGGAGCATCTGTGGGCGATGACGGCGGACGATATGAAATGGTATCTGGACTGGCTGTTCGTCCGCGGCGTGAATCTGCCGGTTCTTCACGCATTTTACTATTCGCTGGAAGGCGAGGAACGCTATGGAGAGCGGCCGCCGGACATCGGGCCGGGCAATATCTGGTGGAGTGAATTCAAGACCATTTCCAGTTATATCAGGCGGATGTGCTGGCTGATGACCGACAGCTTCAATGTGACCCCGGTCGCGGTACTCTGCGAGGCGGACCGGATGCCGTGGAAGATCGCCAAACCTCTCTATGAGAACCAGATCGAGTTTAACTATCTGGAGGAAGCGCTGATTCTGGACGGCCGCTGCCGGATCGACCGCGGCTCTCTGGTGATTGAAAGGCAGAAGTACCGGTATCTTCTGGTGGAAGACGGGTCGCTGTTGACGGGAGAACTCGCGGAGAAGCTGCGCGGCTTTGCGGCCGGCGGCGGGCAGATCGTGAAAATGAATCAGCTTGACGGTTTCGTGGCCGGATGGAGGGAGAAAGGCGGGGACGCACGGATCGAGCCCGCCGCTTCCGGACTCCGCGTCAGCCATGTGGTGAAGGATGGCGTTCCATCCAGCAATATACACGAGAAACCGTCAGTGGCAGATTCTCTGCATTTCTATCTTCTGGTGAATGAGGGGGAAGAAACCATACGCGGGACATTTTCCGTTCCGTTTGCGCCGGAAAGGGTGAAAGCGGAGTGGTGGGATGCATGGAGCGGGGAAATGATACCGGCGTCAGAGCGCCGTGTGCGGACGCAGGGGCAGGGAAAGAACGATGCGAATGTGGCGCAGACGCAGGGAAAGTGCGGAACCGTTTCAAATGTAGCGAATATGCCGGAAACGTGCGGAAAAGGGATTTCAAGCCGATTCTCAACGGAACTGGTTCTGCCCAGGCGGGAAAGCAGAATCCTGTGTATTCGTTTCAAGTGTGATACAACGGAGAACGACCTGACGGAAAGCCTGTATGTCACCGCTCTGAATTCTCAGGGAGAACAGGAAACGGATGATAAGGAGAGAGGAGAACCGTGCGGGATGGCACGATATCTTCATCTCGCCGATCCGGAGAGACAAGGCG
>CAYYHX010000301.1:0-2471 GCA_964471835.1 uncultured Hungatella sp. | reverse complement strand
CGAAAGCGGCGAGGGACTCTACGCCGGAACGGAAGCCGGGAGGCTTCTGGAGGAGTGGGGATAGGAGACTTGGAGGAATGGAGATAGGAGACCTGGAGGAGTGGGGATAGGAGACGGCATATTTGACTGAGATGTGGCGTTGCGGCGGAGGTACTGCTTATGCCCGAACATGTAAAAAGACTTCCGGTGGGAATGGACAGTTTTGAGAAAGTCATACACGAAAACTGTTACTATCTGGATAAAACGGCATTTATCTGCCAGCTGGTCAGATGGCATGGTGAAGTGAACCTTTTCACCAGGCCCAGGCGGTTTGGCAAGACACTGCTTTTAAGTACGTTGAAGGCTTTCTTTGAGGTGGGGACGGATCCGGATCTGTTTGACGGACTTGCGGTCAGTCAGGACCGTGCATTGTGTGAAGCGTATCAGGGAAAGTATCCGGTTGTCTTCTTCTCACTGAAGGGGGTGGAAGGCGAATCATTTCCGGCTGCCATGGAAAGAATGGCCGTGCTGATTGCTACGGAGTGCAAGCGCCTTGCCTATCTTCTTGAGAGCGACAGGGTACTCGATGCAGACAGGTACATTTTCCAGGACTTAATGGAACAGATGGCGACGGAGGCGAATCTGCAGGATGCCATATCCGTACTCATGAGGATGCTGCATGCGCATCATGGGAAGCAGGTCATTCTCCTGATAGATGAGTATGACGTTCCGCTGGATAAAGCGAATTCAAAGGGCTATTACAGCCAGATGGCGGAGTTCCTGCGGGGATTTTTCGGGGGAGCGTTCAAGACAAATCCGGATCTCTATTTTGCCGTTTTGACAGGATGCCTGCGGATTTCCAAGGAAAGCATTTTTACCGGAATTAACAATCTGAACGTTGATACCATCTCCGACGAACGCTATGATGAATACTTCGGATTTACGGATCGGGATGTGAAGAAGATGCTGGCGGATTACGGACTGTCCGGGGCGTTTGGCCCGATAAAGGAATGGTATGACGGCTATCGTTTCGGGAATGCGGATGTCTACTGCCCATGGGATGTGATCAGCCATTGTGACAGGCTGCTGCAGAATCCCGATGCCGAACCGGATCTGTACTGGGATAATACCAGTTCCAATGAAATCGTGCGGAGGCTGATCGGGATGGCGGACGCCGCTGACAGGGAGGATATAGAAAAACTGATCGCCGGAGAGGCGCTGGAGAAACGTCTGTTTATGAACCTGACCTATCAGGAACTGGACAAGAAGGAGTTCCTGTGGAGCGTACTCTATCAGACCGGCTATCTGACCCTTGACGGCCGAAGCAGAACCCGGCGCAGGGGAACCGCCTGTTTCGTGATTCCGAATCGGGAAATCCGCGAGATTTTTGTAGAGAAAATCCGGGAATGGCTATCCGAGGAAGTGTTTCCCGGCTATCGTGACGGGCTGTACCGGGAGATCTGGAACTGTGAGCCGGAGGCGCTGCAGAGAAGGCTTCGGAATATCCTCTGCGAGACGTTCAGTTTCTATGACTATCACGAAAATTATTATCACGGCCTGCTGGCGGGGCTTTTGGTGGACGCCAGGTACATTGTGCGCTCCAATGATGAGATGGGCAGGGGAAGAAGCGATATTGTCGCAGAAGACGCCATGGGAAGCCGCGCCGCTATCATTGAGACGAAACATTCCCGGAATTATGCCAACATGGAAAAAGATTGCGAGGCGGCTTTGAGGCAGATTGAACAGAGACAGTACGCAAGCCCGTATCTCCGGAAGAATTACCGGGTGATCGCGTACGGGATCTCTTTCGCGGAGAAGGAATGCTGCGTGAAGGGGAAAGAATTGTCTTAATAGTGAATTACGTTGTCCGCTTCGCGTATCCGCCGGATCACGGGCTCCGCCTCCGGACTCCGGAAATACCGGAGCGTCGTCTCCGGAACGAGACGGGCCAGCAGATCCCGGTCGCCGTCTTTGATGGCCTGGCGGACGGTAGAGGCGCTGATCGCCCTGCCATCGCTTTCTTTACGCGGGATGACGACGCATTCGATGCCGTTTTCCGGCAGTTTTTCACGCATGATGCGGTTGTAGATGCCCGTGACCTGGCTGCTGGGTTCCTCGCCCACATAGCGTCGGTTGATGCCAAGCGCCCGGGCGATCCGCGTAAAGACAGAGAGATCAAGCATCGCATGGCTCTCATTGACCGCCGCCTCATCTTTCTGGAAGTAGCTGGGGAAGGTGGTCTTGCTTACGATGTAAGGCCCGCTGTCATGGTAAATGATGTTGTGCAGATGGGCGGTTCCCTCAAGCACCAGGCGTTTGCGCACGGCAAACGGCACGAGGCTGGCGTCCTCGCTGACGATGAAAAGGTGCAGGAGATCGTTCTCCGCCGATGCCCGCTCCGCCAGGTACTGGTGGCCCAGGGTAAACGGGTTGGCGTTCATGACAAGGGCGGCGATGCGCGCGGGAGCGTGGGTTTCGCGGGAGCGGGGAGC
>CAYYHX010000300.1:0-2481 GCA_964471835.1 uncultured Hungatella sp. | reverse complement strand
ACAGTCCCTTCAGCAGCGCATTTCCCGCCTGGCCCTGCGTCTGCATTTCCCCCGTCTCTGCCTTCTCGGCAAGCAGTTCCTTCAGCAGCTCCTTCTCCTCCCGGTTCTTCTTCTCATCCAGCGCCATCTGCTGCACCAGCTCGCGGATCTTCATTTCCAGCTGGGAAATGTGGATCGTCATATAGAATACCTTCACGATCAGCACAAAGATCGCAAACAGGAACAGGAAATTCGCCGTCGAATAGATTCCGAGACAGTGGGCCGCGAAATCCGCGACCGCGGGGAAGATACTGAACACGACAAGCACCAGGGCGAGTACGATCCAGAAAACCGCGCTCTCGATCTGCATCTTCGACTGGCGGATCCTGCGCATCATCAGGAACAAGGTCCCCACCGAAACCAGAATCAGCGCAATCCGCAGCGTCCCTGTCATCATAGCCGGTTCCCTCCCCTTCCATCAATTCATAAATTTCATGATCTGTTGTTCTTCAGCAAATGGTTCTCTCCCAGTACAGCGGGTTCCCGCTGCACCATAAGACCGCCTTCCGGGGCAGGTGCCGGTACATTTTCCCAAGCCTGTACCCGATGAATTTGCAGCCGCTGCCGACCGCCAGCGAAGGCAGGAGCCACCCGCGGCCGGTCCGGACGAGCCATCCGGCCGTCTGCCTCACCATGCGGATTCCCTCGCCTTCCGATGGCACGCCGCCGAATACCTCCGGATGGTCCGCCTGCGACACGCCCAGGTCGAAATTTCGCTGAAACTGCTGCCGAAACGTCAGATTATGCGAGTGGATCACCCGCGCGTCTGCCGCATAGGCGACGGCGTATCCGGCCTTTAACGCCCCCGCCGCGTAGATCATATCCTCGTTAAAGATCGTCCGGTTCACAAATCCGCCCAGTTCCTCAAACACGTCTCTGCGGTAGGCGCAGCAGACGTTCGACGCAAAATAGGTCTTAATTCCCATCCGGGGCAGATCAGCCGCCGTCTTGATCCGGCTCTGATCCGGATAGTTGAAATTTCTCGTAAACCGCTCGATCGCTTTGCAGTCCCTGGCGGGAAGCTGCCGCGCGTAGGCGACAGCCACGCTCTCTCCTCCGGAACCCTTCTGTTCCAGCGCTTCCATCAGCCGCTCCACCAGCCGGTTATCCTGCGGCACCGCGTCTTCCGTCATAAAAATCATCACGTCTGCCCCGGAATATCCGGCGGCCCGGTTCCGCGTGGCTCCGTGATCAAATTCCATTTTCGTCAGATAATGAATCTCCAGATTGGAAATCCGCCGAACCTCCGCCTCATCCCAGCCGTCACGCTCCGTTTTCATGACAATGATCCGGTTTACCGGGAACGTCTGCTTCCGCAGCATCGCCAGAAGCCGCATGAAACGCCGGTCCGGCCTGTATACCGGAATGATCACGTCCGCCGTCATTGTCCCATCATCCATATCTTTTTCCTTCCTGTTTTCTGCCTTCCCGAATCACGAAGAACCACGCGCAGACCGTAAAGCCGGCCGCCATAATCACCATCAGTGCAAGATAGGCATACGCGGCGCCGGGGATTCCGCCCCTCTTTACCATCGCGGGAGCCAGCACCGCCGCCAGCACCGCCATGACCGCGTAAATCCCGAAAATCACACCCTGCCTGCGCAGGATCACCAGTACATAATAGTACAGATTCAGAAATGCGTAGAACCCGCCGCCCAGCACCACCACAACAAACGGAATATGATAGCGCACCAGACAGCCGGAGTAAGCGTCTCCCAAAAGCATCTCCAGCAGCCGCAGAACGGGACGGCCGAGGCCCCAGGCCAGCGCCGCCGCAAGCAGGCTCAAAACACCGATCAACCCGCCGATGCGCAGAAGCGTCCGCCGGAAGGCTGCAAATTTCCCCTTCGTCCGGTACTCCGTCAGGTAGGTGAGCACCGGCCGTATGACGAAGCCTGCCGCCAGGTTGATCACCGACGTAGGCATAAAGATCATATTAAAATATCCCGACGCCGCATCATCCAGATAGGCGTCGATCGCGTATTTCGCCGCCGAAAAGATATAAAAATCCAGAAATACCGATACAAACAGCAGCGAAGCGGCGCGGGTAAGCGGCCACAGGCGCTTTCTCTCCCAGGCCATATCCACTGCCGGAAGCCGCCGGATCACCAACGTGTCAAAGAGCAGCACCCCCGCAATCTGCGCCGCGACCGCCGCCGCGCAGGCGACGGGAAGCGACCGGAACAACAGCAGAACCGCGAGGAACACCGTCACCGACAGAATGGTCCGGAAGGTGTTCGATTTGCCGGTCAGATGAAGATGCCCCTGGCGCTGGAACTCTGACTCATATACGTCGGCAAAGCCATCGATCACCTTGTAGCAGATCAGCAGGAAAACCACCGCTGCCTTTCCGGGCGTATAGCCGCTGAACAGCAGATATCCCGCCCCCGCCAGGAGCGCCGCCCCGCAGGTCAGGATGCGGTGGTGCAGGTAATCGCCGAA
>CAYYHX010000299.1:0-2495 GCA_964471835.1 uncultured Hungatella sp. | reverse complement strand
TGTCTTTCTTATACATATCAGCCTGCAGTTCATCATTGATCAGGATCATGATGATATCGGCCCTTTTCGCCGCCTCCGCGGCCGTGTAAACCTGGAACCCCTGCGCTTCCGCCTTGGCCCAGGATTTGCTGCCCTCATACAGACCGACGATCACGTTGCAGCCGGACTCCCTCGCGTTCAGCGCATGTGCGTGTCCCTGGCTGCCGTAGCCGATGACGGCGATGGTCTGGCCGTCCAGCATAGATAAATTGCAGTCCTCCTGATAATAGATCTTTGCCATTTCTTTCCTCCTCCTTGAAAATCTCTGGATTCTTGTTCTATCTCGTTATGTATATTTGTTAAGCGCCCCGTCCGGCTCCCGTGCAGGACGGGAATCCCGTTCCGAAACGCTTAGCGTTCCATGTACCACCGCGAAACAGCCAACTCTCGACCATGCCGTCAGCACTGTCAAACTGTCAGGCAAAGCGGCGCAGAGTTCTGACAGTACCGGTAACGGTCACAGCCGCCTGATGTCACGGATGATAATGTGCATCCATCTGCACCGCGAAAAAGTTTCCCCGGCTAAGCCAACAGCCACATGAGGACACATCGGTCACGGCAGATACTGCATATCATCTGCACCACGAAAGAGTTCCCCAACAAAGCCAACAGCCAACTGAGGACACACCGGTCACGGCAGATATTTCACATCATCCGCTCCACAAAAGAATTCCCCGGCAAAGCCGGCAGCCAACTGAGAACACATCGATCACGGCAGATACCGCACATCGTCCGCTCCGCGGGACAGCCCCGTCAGGCCCGTCCGCGCAAGTTCCAGAATCTCATAATCACCCAGCAGATTGATCAGCGCGTCCAGCTTCGACTGGTCGCCGGTCAGCATAACGGTCAGACTCTCCTTGCCCACATCCACAATCGTGGCGCGGAAGATATCAGAGATCGCGCTGATCGCCTGGCGTTCCGAAGCATCGGCCCGAACCTTCACCATAATCAGTTCACGGTAAACGGATTTCCCCGGCTTCAGTTCCTTGATATCGCGTACATCTTCCAGCTTGCGCAGCTGTTTCTCAATCTGTTCCAGGATCTCCTGGTCCCCGGTCGATACCACGGTCATGCGCGAATAGCGCGGATCGGCAGTCTCGCCGACCGTCAGGCTCTCGATATTATATCCGCGGCGGCTGAACAGGCCGGCAACGCGGCTCAGCACGCCGGAAGTATTGTCAACCAGCAGCGATAACACGATTCTGTCCATATCACTCCCGCTTTCTGTGTTCTGGATAAAGCAATTCACAATTAACCATTATCTTATCAACCGCGAATCCATTTGTCAACCAGACAAAAAGGAATGAATTATATAAATCCAGGTTATACATAACCGTTCTGACGGCACATTTTCCTGCCGCGGCCGCCGGTCACTCCGGATCCTGCCTAAAAATAAAATTTATTCTTTCCCTTAGCTCATCGCTGAAACCGGCAAGATCTTCAAGACTTATTACGTCCTCGTCTATTAACTGAATCAGATTGTCCTCCATCTTCGACCGCCGCATATCCAGAACCACGCCCGCTTTCTTCCTGTCCTCCCTGATCCGTTCATCCAGCTTCCAGAATTTATTCGACGGGGCTTCGGTTCCGCTCAGCAGTTGTATGTATTCCTTATTGAGTTTATCCATGTAGTTTTCCTGCCATACGGGTACCTTCTGCCTGAAGATCTTCCAGTCCCTTTCGCTGACTCCATAATGAACCATACTGCTATCTCCTGTCCGTTAAATATTTCCTGACGCGAATCATTCTATCCGTTTCCAACATTCTGAAATGCAGCCAATTACCTTCATCTGTCCGCTTCATTTCTTTCCGTTCCATTATATCTGAAATGCAGCCAATTACCTTCATTCGTCCGTTTCATTTCTTTCCGTTCCATTCTATCTGAAATGCAGCCAATTACCTTCATCCGTCCACTTCATTTCTTCCCGTTCCATTATACAGGAAGGCCAGGCACTTCGCAAGCGCCATTTCACAATGGAAAAACAATTGTTCAATAGCGGTTCATGTTCAGATGGTTCGGTTACATTCTAAGAAAATGTGAAATGATATCGATTTTATTGCCGAAATCTCCCGCAAATGGTATAATCCTGTCAGCGACAGCCCGCTTCCTGCAAAAAACACGGAAAGGAAGGATAACAGCCATGTCCGACTGCACCATCTCCCGTATCGTCCCCGCCGACAGACGGGGCCAGCGGCAGCTGACCGAACTGCTTGAGGCCGAAGGAATCCGCAAAGACGGCAACCTGGATTACACCTGCGGAATGTTCGACGACAACTACAACCTGATCGCCACCGGAAGCTGTTTCGGCAATACGCTGCGCTGCATGGCCGTCAGCAGCGCCCATCAGGGCGAGGGTCTGATGAATGAGATCGTCAGCCACTTAACGGAAATCCAGTACGCGCGGGGCAATACGCACCTGTTTCTTTATACGAAATGCAATTCCGCCAAATTCTTC
>CAYYHX010000298.1:0-2497 GCA_964471835.1 uncultured Hungatella sp. | reverse complement strand
GGCATCTGCAACTATGTGGACGACGCTTCGTTAAATCAGATCGTGGACAACATTCAGACCCGGCTGGAGGCCATCGGCGAGGAGAAGGGCGTGACGTTCGAAATCTCCTATGACAACTGCAATGCCGACGCCAACGTCATGTCCCAGATCGTGTCGAATTTCATCGCCGACGGGGTGGATCTGATGGTCGGCGTGGCGACGCCGGTGGCGATGAACATGCAGACTGCGACCGAGGAGAACCAGATTCCGGTGGTATTCGCGGCGGTTTCCGACCCGCTCTCGGTCGGGCTGGTGGAATCGCTGGAAGCGCCGGGGAGCAACATCACCGGCACCTCGGATTTCCTGGACACCAACGCGGTCATGAACCTGATCTTCGCGGCCGACCCGGACGCGGACAAGATCGGCCTGCTCTATGACATCGGCCAGGATTCTTCTGCGACGCCGATCGCGGCGGCCAAGGAATATCTGGATGGAAAGGGTGTCGAGTATGTGGAGCGCACGGGGACGACGGTCGATGAGGTGACGCTGGCGGCGCAGGCGCTGATCGCAGATGAGGTGGACGCGATCTTTACGCCCAGCGACAATACGATCATGACGGCGGAGCTTTCCATCTATGAAATGCTGGAGGAGGCGAAGATCCCGCATTATACCGGCGCGGATTCCTTTGCCTTAAACGGCGCTTTCCTCGGCTACGGCGTGGATTACGCGAATCTGGGCGTGGAGACGGCCAATATGATCGCGGATATCCTGGTCGATGGCGCGGACCCGGCCGCGACGCCGGTCAAGACGTTTGACAACGGCACGGCTACGATCAATACCGAGGTCTGCGAGGCCATGGGAATGAATTTCGACGAGCTGTCGGAGACATTTGCCCCCTACTGCACGAAGGTGCAGGGCATCGTCACGGCGGAGAGTTTTGACGATCTGAAATAATCTGGTCAGGAGAACGGAAGCGATGGCATTTTCCTCGGTCATAAGCCTTATCCAGACCGCGCTGGAGCTGGGACTGATCAGTTCCCTCACGGTGCTGGCCCTGTTTTTGAGTTATACCATGCTGAACGTCTGCGACCTGTCCACGGATGGCTGCTTCACGCTCGGCGCGGCCGTGGGGGCGGTTGTCGCGATCGCGGGACATCCGTATCTGGCGATCCCCTGCGCGATGGCTGCCGGCATTATCTCCGGTTTCGTGACGGCCCTGCTGCAGACGAAGATGGGCGTGGACAGCCTGCTGTCCGGCATCATCGTGAACACGGCCCTGTATTCCGTGAATATCGCCGTGATGGGCAATTCGTCGCTGCTCAATCTGAACAAGACGGATACCGTTTTTACGAAAATGCGGGATCTGCTGGAGGGGACGGCGCTGGCGGGCCAGTACCGGGTGATCGTGGCGCTCATTGCGGTGGCGGCGGTGGTTCTGTTCCTCTCGCTGTTTCTGCGCACGCGGCTGGGGCTGGCGATCCGGGCCACGGGCAACAACCCGGATATGGTGCGCTCCTCGTCGATCAACCCCGTGTTCACGACGATCGTGGGCCTGTGCATCGCCAATTCCTTCACGGCCTTGTCCGGCTGCCTGCTGGCCCAGTCCCAGCGGTCGGTGAACATTGATATCGGATCGGGCATGGTGACGATCGCGCTGGCGTCCCTGTTGATTGGAAATGCGTTTATGGGGCGGGGGAAGATCGCGGTCCGCGCGGTCGGAGCGGTGCTGGGCGCGTTCATCTTCCGCCTCGTCTACACCGTCGCCCTGCGCTTCCACATGCCGGCGTTCATGCTGAAATTCGTGTCCTCAGTGATCGTGATCATCGCCATTTCCGGACCGTATCTGAAGAGCCGGCTGCCGCTCTTGCAGCGGCGGCTGGCCCACAGACAGGCAAGGAGGGAGGACCATGCTTAGGATATCGCACATTTCCAAGACATTCGACGCAGGCACAGTCAACGCCAAGAAAGCCATCGACGACCTCTCGCTCCATGTGAAAGAGGGCGATTTCGTCACGATCATCGGCGCCAACGGGGCGGGGAAATCCACGCTCTTCGGGGCAATCGGCGGCAGCTTCATCACCGACAGCGGACAGATCGTGCTGGACGGAACGGACATCACGCTGGAGCCGGAATACAGGCGGGCGCGCAGCATCGGGCGGTTGTTCCAGGACCCCATGCGGGGCAGCGCACCGGGTATGAGCATCGAGGAAAACCTCGCGCTGGCGGCCGGTCACGGCGGCTGGCTTTCCAGTGTGTCGAAAGCGGACCGGCAGATGTTCCGCGAGCGGCTGGCGCTGCTGAACATGGGTCTGGAGGACCGGATGCAGCAGCCGGTTGGCCTTCTCTCCGGCGGCCAGCGGCAGGCCCTGACGCTTATGATGGCTACGATCAACCCGCCGAAACTCCTCCTGCTGGACGAGCACACGGCGGCCCTCGATCCGGCCACGGCGGAGAAGGTGCTTGAACTGACGGACCGCATCGTGGAGGAGGGGAAGCTGACCTGCCTGATGGTGACGCA
>CAYYHX010000297.1:0-2511 GCA_964471835.1 uncultured Hungatella sp. | reverse complement strand
GCTCGTTTCATCATCAGGCTCCGCCTGCACAACGGCCTTCCCTCCCGGCGCCTTTTTCGCGGAACCCCTGAAAATAACCCACTTGCTGAACACATAATTTAACACAAGGGAAAACGCCGACACCACGAGTTTCCCGAAAAATTCGTTCCAACCGAATCCGTCTACCATGACGATCATGGCGACCATCGTAAACACGCCTGTCGCCGCGCGGGCAGCCACAAAAGAGAAAAATTCGCGCCACAAAAGACCCGGACGCATCCCGTAACTCCGGAATACGATAAACTTATTGGTGACAAAAGCAAACAGAACCGCCGCCACCCAGCTAAGCGCCGTGGAAACCCGGTAATCGATTCCCAGCCACCTGAGTACTGTATAGGTAACCCAGTCAACCGCAGTTGTCAACACTCCAAAGATAATATAGGTTACAGACTCGCGATTGGCGAATCTCTTCCAGATCCTTTCCCACATATCCGCACCTCACAGAACCCGGTTTCACCATATTATAGCCTCCCCGTCCTGTAAAGTCAATGAAGTGAGAAGTTTATTTCCACTATGAGAAATAGCACTCACGCTCCTCCCTCGATCAGCTGCCGCGCCAGGGCGCGCGCCTGATAGTGGCGCCTCATCCGGAAAGCAACGTAATCCATCCTGCCTCCCGCCGCGGATTTCAGAAGGCAGAATCCTTCCTTGTCGATGACCCCGGCCACTGTCAGGACCTCGTCCCCGACCTTCACCGTTTCCCCCGCCGAGTCCGTACTGCCAAACAAGGCGTCGGAAAGTTCCTTCGTGAGGATACAGGCGGGCGGGTTCCGGCTGACAGTTCCCGCAGCTGTCTCAGGAGTCTGCGAAGACGCGTCCCTCGTCCCGTCTCCGCCGCTTTCCGCCTCGTAGGGCAGCGCGTAATCACCGGACAGAATCTTCACCGGGAATACCAGCGCCGCGCTGCCGCAGACTTCCAGGACGGAAGATGTCTTCTGACGCCCGGTGCTGACCGCGGATACGGCCTGCTGATCGCCGACCCTCCATCCTGCCGTATCCAGCAGGATCCCGCTCGGATTCTCTCTCTCCTGTTCTTCCCAGCTTCGGATCTGCGCTTCATCAACTTCCATGCCGCGGCAGTCCTCCTCGACGCGGCATGGCGTCGTGAAAAAATACGTCCACAGCGCAAAGCTGAGGAGAGCCGCGATCCCGGCGGCCGAGAGGAACGCAGCGAGCCTTTCTTTTCTGTCCCGGTTTTTATCACGGGTTCTGTCCTGAGCTCTGTCACAAGGTTCGTCCTGAACTCTGTCACAGGATTCGTCCTGCGCCTTATCATGGGTTTCGCTCTGCGCCCTATCACGGAGTTTGTCCCACGCTCTTCCACGGGATTTGTCCTGCGCCCTGTCACGGGTTCTGTCCTGAGCCATCGCGGTTACCCCTGTCCTTCCAAACTCTCAACAGGCCGCACCCGGTCGCCGGGGTAAATGACCTGGCCGGCGGATGTGATCAGCGGATCGGTGTCATGGATCGCGCCTTCTACGGCGGCCTCGGTATTTCCTATGGAAAGAACCGTCAGTTCGACCCGCTCCGCCCGGAATTCCTGTCCCATAACCGCGCTGCGGGACCGAACCGCCAGACAGTAGTACCCGTCCGCATCCCTGCGCAGGGCAGAAAGCGGGATGACCTGCTGGAATGTGTCGGAGACCCGGCGGCACTGGTAGGACGTCACCGTTCCGAGCGGCAGATCCAGATCCGCCAGATCCGCCTGGAAGGTTCCTGTTTCCTCCCCCATCAGATTCATGCTCGAGATCCGTGCTTCGACGGTACGGCTGCTGCCGGGAATCGTGATTTCCAGCAGATCACCAACGGCAAGCTCCTGATCCTCTTTGTCGAATTCCGCCACGAAGACACGGTCCCCGAAAGCGATAGACAGCCGCTCTTCTCCGGAAGAAAGCCGCCCTGCAACGACTTCCTGCAGAATCACGGTGCCATCATAGGCAGAATCCACACGGCCCCCGGCCCCGATGATCCCGTCAAGCCGGCTGATCTCTGTTTCCAGGCCGTTGATATCGATCTGTTTCAGCTCCCGGTCGATCTGCGCCAATCGCGCCTGCTGTCCTGCCGTTACGTTGTCATACGAGTCGCGGCGGAAGGCGACGTCCAGATTCCACTGGGCGGCCTCTGTATTTTCTTTAAGCGCCTGCAGCTTCTCCTCCTCGGCCTCCCAAGATTCATTTTCCTGCTTCACAGATGCTTCATAGGATTCCTTCAAGGCGTCCTGGGTGCTGCTTTCCCCGCTTTGGATTCGTTTGTACTGGAAATCCAGCACCTCATAACGGCTGCGGATTCCTTCGATCTGCAGGTTCCACTGGGTCTGCGCGTCTTCCAGATCAAGCCGGGCGTTGGCAAGCTGCTGTTCCAGATCCCTGATATCCGCACCGGAGACGCCCGCCGAACCTGTACCTGTTCCTGTGCTGCCTCCCGCACCGCTCCCACTACCGGTTCCCGTGCTGCCTCCCGCACCGGTCCCAC
>CAYYHX010000296.1:0-2525 GCA_964471835.1 uncultured Hungatella sp. | reverse complement strand
ATTAAAAATCTTCATAACATCCTTCCTCCCGAAACTTGGTTACATCGTCAATCTCTGACCTGATTTACGTCTCTGGCCTGCGCCTCCGGATTCCATGCACACCCCGGACATCCAGCACAGCAAGCGGCTCTCATGCCGCCTGCAACTCCGACACAATCTGCGGTTCCCACGCAACCCACAGTTCCCATGCCGCTCCCGGCTTCCATGCTTCCCGCGCCTCCGTCACAATCTGCGGTCCCCTTGCCGCCTGCAGCTCCAACGCCGCCCCCGGCTCTCGCACAGCATACGGCACCCATCCTGTCATCATATGCGTAATCCTCAAATGATGTCAGCAGGCAGACGGCCTGCGCGGCGATCCCTTCCCCGGCTCCGGTAAAACCCAGTCCTTCTTCCGTCGTGGCCTTCACGCTGACGCGCCCCGCGTCGAGTTTCAGCGCCGCCGCGATATTTTCAGCCATCTGTAGCCGGTAAGCCGCCAGCTTCGGCCGCTGGGCGATAATCGTCGCGTCAATGTTCTCGACCACATATCCGCGCTCCTCCAAAATCTCGCCTACACGCTTCAAAAGTTCTGCGCTGGAGATGCCCTCATACGCCGGATCTGTGTCCGGAAAATGCTGTCCGATATCGCCGAGCGCCGCCGCCCCCAGCAACGCGTCCATGACCGCATGAATCAGTACATCCGCATCCGAATGTCCAAGGAGCCCCTTCTCAAAGGGGATCTTCACGCCTCCTAAGATCAGTTCCCGCCCTTCCGCCAGACGGTGTACGTCATACCCCTGTCCGATTCTCATATATAAACCGTTCCTCCCGTTATTCTCTTATCCCCCTATAAAGCCGCTCCTCCCGATACCCTTCCATTTCCCATTCCCATATTGGGGTTATCCAAGTATACCTTCTCACATTGTCCCCTCGCTGCCCCTACAAAATCATCCGGATCCGGTTCGCGACGCACCGGACCTGCAGATCCTGCTGCCACCCGCAGCATTCGCCGTCATAATGCACCGGCATCTCCCGGTTGAGATGGATTTCAGCTTCCCGGCAGGCGTACCGCCGCGACCCCGGATACCTTTTCCTGCTGCCGAGGAACGCTCCCAGAAGGATCGGCACCAGCCGAATCTTTCGATCCTGATGAACCACCCGCACGTCCAGCCTGCCATCGCAGGGATCTGCCTCTGGTGCAAACAGAAAGCCGCCGCCCTCATAGGGATGGATATGGACAGATACAAAATAAATATGGCTGAATTCCACTTTCTTCACGCCGTCTATAAGCAGCCAGCCCTCTACCGGCCTCGCCCGAACCAGCTGCCGGATCCCCTGCGCCAGATAGATCCATTTCCGATAGAAAATACTCCGGCCGTCCTGACGCGAACGGATCTCGGCGATCTTGTGGCAGACCGCCGCATCCATGCCGATACCGGCGCTCACGAGAAAACGGTGATGGGCCGACTGCCCGCCGTAAGACACCACGCCGTAATCCAGCAATTTGTGACAGCCGGGAGCCAGAACCTTCTTCAGACTCTTAAGCGGCTTTTGGGAAATCCTCAAGCTTCTGGCAAAATCATTGCCGGACCCCGCGGGAATGTAGCCCAGTGTAACCGGGCAGGAAAATGCCAGACCGCAGGTAACTTCCCCTATGGTTCCGTCGCCCCCAACCGCCACGATAGTCCGCGGTTCCTTCCATCCGTCCGTCAGTTCGGCGGCATACCGCGCGGCATCGCCCTGAGATTCCGTCAGAAACGCCTGATACTCTACGTCCCGTTTCTTAAGCTCTTTCTCGACCTGCCGCCAGACCTTCCGTCCCCTTCCTCCGCTGGCATTGGGATTTATGATAAAATAGTACATGCTGTCCTCCAAAATACGCCTCGCGATATACCCCCATGCGCCCCGGCATTTTGCCAACGAAAACAGTATAGCATAGATCTGTGGATTTGACAAAAGAATTATGCGAAAAAACGTAGTATCAAATCTTGCATTACGTCTCCTCTCCGCTCATGCCTCTTCCCACACATGGACACTCCAGCTTTTCACGGATCATCAACATCAGCCATATTGTATGATACCGCCGAAGTGGAGAATATTCCTGATAAGAGTTTTTCTGAAAGCTGTTTTCAATAATGTATAAGAAATGAATGTCAGAAAATAGTGACGTATATTCAAAACTGGATACGGGCAGCGGGCGCAGACGACGCAAAAAGAGAAGCCGCATATACCAAATAAACAAGATGATGATAAGCATACAGAGCAGCAAGAACGCTTCGTCTGGAATCTTTTGCATTTCCGTTTCTGCACAAAACGTCCCTATCCATTCATGCAAAATGCACCCCATGACAGCAAAACAGAGAAAAGGAAACCTTTCTGCATTTCTAATCGGTTGAACCTTTTGAAACATACCAAAAAAACATTTTCTTTATCAATTATTCGTAGTATACTTGCCATTACAGAACTGTTCCCTCCACATGCATAAAACGTCGAAGTCACGAACCACCAGCCCTGCTGGTGGTTTATTGTTGGGCCCTACGGGGCCA
>CAYYHX010000295.1:0-2525 GCA_964471835.1 uncultured Hungatella sp. | reverse complement strand
CAGGAAGAAATCCGCGATCTGTATGGCGATCATCGGCGCGAACACCGAGCCGATCAGATACAGGAAATCTGTGATATTGTCCATCGGGAAGACGATCGCGCCCGCGGTACCCAGGACAGCCGCCGCCACGGCGACCCATTTCCCTTTAACGCCGGTGAATACCGACTCGCTGGAGATGCCCGCGGACCATGCGTCCAGAAATGTGGTCGTGACCGTGGAAAACACGATGATCAGCAGCCCCGCGACACCGAGTCCCGCCTTCACCATGATCCGGGCGATATCCGTCTCTCCCGTAAAGATCGCCGCGCCCATCCCGATCAGATACATCCAGCAACTGACCACGCCGTAGACGATGGCGCTGGCGGCCGTGGCTTTTACCGGTTCCTCCGCCTCGCGGGTGTAATCGCTGATCAGCGGCAGCCAGGAAAGCGGCATGGCGACCGACAGTTCCACCGCCGCGCCGAAACTCATGGTTCCGCCGCCGGCGGGAACCGGGGCCGCCCCTCCCCTAAAGACCACAAAACTCAGGATAACCGTCAGAATGAACAGTGCCGCCATGGCGACCGTATTCACCCGTCCCAGATTCTCTATGCCGATCAGGATCCAGAGGATGATCAGGCCGCCGATCACCAGGCACCAGAACCAGCTGCCGACCGCGCCGATTGCGTTCGCCGCCAGCGCGCCGTCGTAGATCATGATGCCGGTCCAGCCTACCAGCTGGAGGATATTTAATAAGGAAAATAAAATGCTCCCCTTCTGGCCGAAACTCATTTTCACGGTCTCCATCGCGCTTTTCCGTACCTTCCCGCCGATGAGACCGGCCAGGAACAGAAGCACGCAGCCGATGACATGGCCCAGAAGGATCGCCAGGAACCCCCGGCCCATGCCCAGAGGCGCGATGTAAGTACCGGTCAGGATTTCCGCGATGGAAACCGCCGCGCCGAACCAGATAAGGCTATTTTCAAATACGGAAGTGCGTTTTTCTTCCATCGTCACGCCTCCCTCGCGAACTCGCCCCGCAGGTCGAACGCATGGTTCATCGGCCCGCTGCCCTGCCCCAGATCGAGCATCGCGGCCAGCGCGCCGGAAATGTAATCCTTTGCCCGCTTCACCGACTCGGGCAAGTCAAAGCCTTTCGCCAGATTCGCCGCGATGGCGCTTGAAAGCGTGCAGCCGGTTCCGTGGGTGTTCGGATTGTCGATCCGCCTGCCGTAAAACCACCGCGCGGCGCTATCCGCGTAGAGAAAATCATTGGCATCGTTAATCTTGTGTCCGCCTTTCACAAGAACGGCGCATCCATAGGTCCCGCTGATCTTCTTCGCGGCCGCCTCCATATCCGCCTCGGTCGCGATGGCGATGCCCGATAATACCTCGGCTTCGGGGATGTTCGGCGTGACCACATCGGCCAGCGGGAGCAGCTCCTCCCTAAGCGTCTCGATGGCTTCGTCGGCGATCAGCCTGGAACCGCTGGTGGCGACCATCACCGGGTCGGCCACGATGTTCTCCGCCCGCCATGCGCGCAGCCTGGCGGCGATCTCCCGGATCAGGGCGCTCGACGATACCATGCCGATCTTCACCGCGTCGGGGCGGATATCGGAAAATACCATGTCAATCTGCCGGCCCAGAAACTGCGGCGTCACCTCCATGATGTCTGATACGCCGGTCGTATTCTGGGCAGTCAGCGCCGTGACGGCGCTCATGGCAAATACGCCATTCATCGTCATTGTCTTCAGATCTGCCTGGATGCCGGCGCCTCCGCTGGAATCGCTTCCGGCGATTGTTAATGCTGTCTTCATCGTTTTCTCCTTTCGACTTCCGTTGATAAGCATTCATTTTTTAGAGCGGCAGAGAGTGGTGCCCCCGGTCTGCCGCCGGATAAACTATGTGTTTTGCGTCATCCTCTCGGAAAGCGCGCGCAGCGTGCGGCATTCGGCCTCGATATCTTTTGCCGAGAAGATCGCCGAAACCAGAGCCACGCCGTCAACCCCGCAGCCGGACAGCTGCAGGATATTGTCCTTCCCGATCCCGCCGATGGCGACCACCGGAATCCGCACAACTTCGCAGATGCGCCGCAGTTCCTCACGGGACACGCCGTCCGCGTCTGGCTTCGTAGCCGTAGCAAAGACCGCGCCAACGCCCAGATAATCGGCTCCCGCGGCCTCCGCCGCCAGCGCCTGCTCCGTATCTCCCGCGGAAACGCCCAGAATCTTATCCTCGCCAACCAGCCGGCGCACGTCCGCGGCCTTCATGTCATCCTGCCCCACATGGACGCCGTCGGCTCCGCAGCGGATGGCCAGCCCTACATTGTCATTGATGAGGAACGGGACGCCGTACCGCCGGCAAAGCGCGCAGATCGCCTCCGCCTCCTCGAAGAAATGTTCTTCGTCCAGTTCTTTCTCCCGCAGCTGTACGCAGGTGACTCCGCCCCTTAATGCCGATTCCACCTGTTCATAAAGAGTCTGGCGGCCCACCCAGGCGCGGTCTGTGACCGCGTAGAGAAGCATGGTTTTTCTGTCACATCTCAT
>CAYYHX010000294.1:0-2528 GCA_964471835.1 uncultured Hungatella sp. | reverse complement strand
ATATGGACAGAATCGACATCAAATCCCTGACTTACGAGGAACTGGCGGAGCAGGTGCGCGCCATGGAACTGCCGGCCTACCGCGCCGGGCAGATCTACCAGTGGCTCCACGAAAAACAGGCGGGTTCCTTCGCGGAGATGACCAATCTCTCCGCCGACTTGCGCGTCCGGCTCGATGAGCGCTTTGAGCTGCCGGTCCTTCAGCCGCTGGAGGTAAGGGTATCGGCGCTTGACGGCACGCGCAAATATCTCTTTGCCCTGCCTGACGGCAATGTGATCGAGAGTGTCTGGATGCGCTACCGGTACGGCGATTCGGTCTGCGTCTCCTCGCAGGCCGGCTGCCGCATGGGCTGCCGCTTCTGCGCCTCGGCGATCGGCGGGCTGGCGAGGAACCTGCGCCCCTCGGAGATGCTGGACCAGATCTACCGGATCATCCGCGATACGGGCGAGCGCGTTTCCCATGTGGTCGTCATGGGAAGCGGGGAGCCGCTGGACAATTACGAGAACCTCCTGCGCTTCCTCCGCCTGCTGACGGATGAGCGGGGCCTGCATATCAGTCAGAGAAATGTCACGGTTTCCACCTGCGGCCTGACGCCGCAGATGCACAGACTTGCCGGCGAGGGCCTGCAGATTACGCTGGCGCTCTCGCTGCACGCCGCGGACGATAAGACGCGGAGGGCGCTGATGCCGGTCGCGAACCGCTACGCGCTTCACGAGGTTCTTGACGCCTGCCGGATCTATTTTCAGAAAACAGGACGCAGAGTGACGTATGAGTACAGCCTGATGCGGGGCGTCAATGACAGCGCCGCGGACGCAGCCGCGCTGGCGGAGCTTCTGAAGGATCAGCACGGCCATGTGAACCTGATCCCGGTGAACCCCGTTAAAGAGCGGGATTACGTCCAGCCGGACCGGAAAACCGCGCAGGCATTCAAAAATCAGCTTGAAAAAAGCGGAATTCATGTTACTATTAGAAGGGAAATGGGCCGCGATATCAACGGGGCCTGCGGCCAGCTCAGGAGGAGCCATATCGAATCAAGGGAGGGATGAGGATGCAGGACTACGCGCTTACGGATGTGGGAAGGGTCAGACCCCGCAATCAGGATTATCTTTATTCTTCGTCGTCTCCGGTGGGCGGGCTGGACAACCTGTATCTGGTTGCCGACGGTATGGGCGGCCATAACGCCGGGGACTATGCGTCGCGGTTCATGGTGGAAGAGCTGGTTCGTTATTTCAGTGAGAATCCGGCGGAGAATGTGCGCCGGCTTTTTGAGGAAGGGATCCGCAGCGCCAACCGGGCGCTGTACGAGAAATCCCTGACAAGTCCCTGCCTGGAAGGGATGGGAACGACTCTTGTGGCGGCTACGGTCATGGATGGCGAATTATTTGTCGCCAATGTGGGGGACAGCCGCCTATATCTATATAATAATGGCGAATTGTCCCAGATTACGCAGGATCACTCCTATGTGGAGGAGATGGTGCGCATGGGGCGCATGGTGAAAGGAAGCAGGGAGTATTTGGAGAAGAAGAATCTGATCACCAGGGCCGCTGGCACGAGCCGGAACCTGGAGGCCGATTATTTCCGGGTGCGCCTGGAGACGGGCAGCCTGATCCTGATGTGCTCGGACGGCCTGACGAATATGCTGACAGACAGGGAAATCGCGGACAGCCTTGCGCAGGGCGGTACGCTGAAAGATAGAGTGGAACGGCTGATTGCCGGCGCGAACCAAAGAGGCGGACGTGATAATATTGCCGTTGTCCTGATCGACCCGCAGGTAAGCGAGGTGGGAGAATGTTAAGACCAGGACAGTTTCTGCAGAACCGTTATGAGATTCTGGAACTGATCGGCTCCGGCGGTATGTCGGACGTCTATAAAGCCCGGTGCCACAAGCTGGACCGGCTCGTGGCGATCAAGGTACTCAAGGAAGAATTAAGCTGGGACGCAACATTTGTCAGTAAATTCAAGATGGAGGCGCAGGCGGCGGCCGGCTTGTCGCATCCCAATATCGTCAGCGTCTACGACGTCGTGGACGACGGGCAGCTTCATTATATCGTGATGGAACTGATCGAGGGCATTACCCTCAAGACCTATATTGCCCGGAAGGGCAGGCTGGATGTGCGGGAGGCCGTGGGGATCGCGATCCAGGTGGCGCAGGGGATCGCCGCGGCCCATGAACAGAATATCATTCACAGGGACATCAAGCCCCAGAACATGATCATTTCCAAAGACGGCAAGGTGAAGGTTGCCGATTTCGGCATCGCCCGGGTCGTGTCCGCCCAGACGCAGAACGCGGCGGCCGTCGGTTCCGTCCACTATATCTCGCCGGAGCAGGCCCGGGGCGGGTACAGCGACGTCCGGAGCGACATCTATTCCCTTGGCATCACGATGTACGAGATGGTGACCGGGCGGCTGCCGTTTGACGGGGACAACACGGTGGCGGTGGCGATCGCCCATATGGAGGAGCCGATCACCAGACCGAGTATCTATGAACCGGATATCCCCTCAAGCCTTGAAAATATTATCCTCAAATG
>CAYYHX010000293.1:0-2552 GCA_964471835.1 uncultured Hungatella sp. | reverse complement strand
CTGGTGGAGCGCTGCATCGCCGGCTGGAAGGAGATCGAGTACGAGGTCATGCGCGACGGCGCGGGCAACGTGATCACGGTCTGCAACATGGAGAACATCGACCCGGTGGGCGTCCACACCGGCGACAGCATCGTCGTGGCCCCGTCGCAGACGCTGGGCGACAAGGAATACCAGATGCTGCGCACCTCGGCGCTGAACATCATCACCGAGCTGGGCATCACCGGGGGCTGCAACGTGCAGTTCGCCCTGCACCCGGACTCCTTCGAATACTGCGTGATCGAGGTGAACCCCCGCGTCAGCCGTTCCTCGGCGCTGGCCTCGAAAGCAACCGGTTATCCGATTGCCAAGGTTGCGGCGAAGATTGCGTTAGGTTACACGCTGGATGAGATCAAAAACGCGGTGACGAAGAAAACCTATGCCAGTTTCGAACCGATGCTGGATTACTGTGTCGTGAAAATGCCCCGGCTGCCGTTTGATAAGTTCCTCAGCGCCAATCGTAACCTTGGCACGCAGATGAAGGCGACCGGAGAGGTTATGAGCATCTGCACGAATTTTGAGGGGGCGCTGATGAAGGCAATCCGCTCGCTGGAGCAGCATGTGGACTGCCTGCGCTCCTACGATTTCACGGGGCTGAGCGACGACGCTCTTGAGAAGCAGCTGGCGAAGGCGGACGACCGCCGTATCTGGGTGATCGCCGAGGCGCTGCGGCGCGGCTTTTCCTACGAGCGGATCCATGCGCTGACGATGATCGACTGCTGGTTCATCGACAAGCTGGCGATCCTCGTGGAGATGGAAGACGCCCTCGAGCGGGAGGCGCTCACACCGGATCTTCTGCGCGAGGCCAAGCGGATCGGCTTCCCGGACAATGTGATCGCGCGTTTAAGCGGTGTTGCGGAGAGCAAAGTGAAAGCCATGCGCCATGCGCACGGCATCACGGCCGCTTATAAGATGGTGGACACCTGCGCGGCGGAGTTCGCCGCGGAGACGCCTTACTACTATTCCTGCTACGGGAGCGGGAATGAAGTTGAGGAGGAGCATGGGCGCAAGAAGGTGCTGGTCCTTGGTTCCGGCCCCATCCGCATCGGGCAGGGCATCGAGTTCGACTTCTGCTCGGTTCACAGCACCTGGGCATTTTCTAAAGAAGGCTATGAGACGATCATTGTCAACAACAACCCGGAGACGGTCAGCACCGATTTCGACATCGCCGACAAGCTGTATTTCGAGCCGCTCACGCCCGAGGATGTGGAATCAATCGTCGATCTGGAGAAACCCGACGGGGCCGTGGTGCAGTTCGGAGGCCAGACCGCGATCAAACTGACGGAATCCTTGATGAAGATGGGCGTGCCGATCTTAGGCACGGCGGCCGAGGACGTGGACGCGGCCGAGGACCGGGAACGCTTCGACCGGATTTTGGAAACATGCAAAATCCCGCGCCCGGCCGGCCATACGGTCTTTACGGCGGAGGAGGCCAAGGCGGCGGCACGCGATCTGGGCTATCCGGTGCTGGTGCGCCCCTCCTATGTGCTGGGCGGGCAGGGGATGCAGATCTGCGTCAGCGACCACGACATCGACGAGTTCATCGGCATCATCAACCAGATCGCCCAGGACCATCCGATCCTCGTGGACAAATATATCGTCGGCAAGGAGATCGAGGTGGACGCGGTCTGCGACGGCACGGACATCCTGATCCCCGGCATCATGGAGCACATCGAGCGGACCGGCATCCATTCCGGCGACTCGATCTCCGTCTATCCGGCGCCGAGCATCACGCCGCGGGTGGAAGCGACGCTTGTCGATTACACGGAGAAACTGGCGCGGGCGCTGCATGTGAAGGGCATGATCAATATCCAGTTCATCGTGGCGGATGAGAAGGTCTACATCATCGAGGTGAACCCGCGTTCCTCCCGCACGGTACCCTATATCAGCAAAGTAACCGGCATTCCCATTGTACCCCTTGCAACCCAGGTAATCTGCGGACATACTTTGCGTGAATTAGGTTACAAGCCGGGCCTGCAGAAGAAGGCGGACTACATCGCGATCAAGATGCCGGTCTTCTCTTTCGAGAAGATCCGCGGCGCGGATATCAGCCTGGGGCCGGAGATGAAGTCCACGGGAGAATGCCTCGGCATCGCGAAAACCTTCAACGAGGCGCTGTATAAGGCGTTCGAGGGGGCCGGGGTCAAGCTGCCGAAGTATAAGAACATGATCATCACGGTCCGCGACGAGGACAAGGAGGACGTCGTGGAGATCGCCCGCCGGTTCGCGGCGGTCGGCTACCGGATCTTCGCCACGAAAGGCACGGCGAAGGTGCTGAACGCCCACGGCGTGCGCGCGGTGGCGGTCAATAAGATCGAGCAGGAGTCGCCGAACCTGCTGGATCTGATCCTGGGACACCGGATCGACCTGGTCATCGACACGCCGCAGCAGGGGGCGGAGCGCAGCCGCGACGGCTTTGTGATCCGCCGCAGCGCGGTCGAGACGGGCGTGCATGTGCTGACCTCGCTGGATACGGCGGGGGCGCTGGCGACGAGCCTGGAGAACCGGGCGCGGGA
>CAYYHX010000292.1:0-2556 GCA_964471835.1 uncultured Hungatella sp. | reverse complement strand
ATGAGATGTCGATTTCCGAAAATGTAGGCGGTATCTCGCGGTATTTAAGCAACATTCGTACCGGCGAGGGTTACAATAACCTGAAGGAAAATGTAACCGGCTTTTTCGAGAGGATTCCGCGCATCGGTTCCAAACTGATCAAGAGGATCCACCGGACCAAGCAGAGCGTCAAACAGCTGTTGATCCCGGGGATGTTCTTCGAGGACATGGGAATCACCTATCTGGGGCCTGTGGACGGCCATGACCTGCGGCAGCTGCGCAAGATCCTCGGCGAAGCGCGGCGGCTCAACCGCGCGGTGCTGGTCCATGTGGTGACGAAGAAAGGAAAGGGGTACGCGCCCGCGGAGAAGAATCCGGTCCTCTTTCACGGGGTGGAACCGTTCGATATCGCGACGGGGAAACCGAAAGAGGAGAAGATTTATCCCGGCTATACGGAGATCTTCAGCCGCGAGCTCTGCAGGCTGGCGGAGCAGGATGAGAGAATCGTGGCGCTGACGGCGGCCATGCCGAACGGGACGGGTCTGGATCGGTTTAAGAAGAAATTCCCGGAGCGGTTTTTCGACGTGGGTATCGCGGAACAGCACGCGGTGACGAGCGCGGCCGGGATGGCCGCAGCGGGAATGCGGCCGGTCGTGGCGGTTTATTCCTCTTTTCTGCAGAGGGGATATGACCAGATCGTACACGATGTGTGCCTGCAGAACCTGCCGGTCGTATTTGCGATCGACCGGGCCGGGCTGGTGGGAAGCGACGGCGAGACCCACCAGGGCATCTTTGACCTGTCCTATCTGACGTCCATACCGAATATGACGGTGCTGGCGCCGAAGAACCTGTGGGAACTGCGGCGGGATCTGGAATTTGCGCTGCAATACGGAGGGCCGGTCGCGATCCGCTATCCGCGAGGAATGGCCTACCGGGGGCTGAAGGAATTTGACGCGCCGCTCGTGTACGGGAAGGGCGAGATCCTGTATGACGAGGGACGGGAAACGGCGGGAGAGGCTGGCTGTGAGGAAACGGCTGCTTGTGCAGGAATAAATGCCTGTGCGGGAATGGAACCGTCAAGACCTGCTTCGGGTTCCGAGGTGGCGGAAGAGGCTGGCTGTGAGGGAACGGTTGCTTGTGTGGGAATGACTGCCTGTGCGGGAATGGAACCGCTAGGGTCTGTTTCGGGTTCCGGCGCGGCGGGAGAGGCTGGCTGTGAGGGAACGGTTGCTTGTGCAGGAATGACTGCCTGTGCGGGAATGGAACCGTCAGGGTCTGCTTCGGGTTCCGAGTCGGCGGGAGAGGCCGCTAGCGGATCGTCGGCAGGCAGGTTCGGCGCGGCGGTTACAGGTTGCTGCATCGCGGAAAAAGCCGCGGCAAATCCTGCGGATGTTCATATCGCCCTGCTTGCAATCGGCAGCATGGTCAGTACGGCGGAGCATATCCGTGAAAAATTAAAAATTGAAGGCTACAAGGTTACATTGGCAAACGGCCGCTTCGTGAAACCGGTAGACTATGAGCTGGTAGAGAGGCTGGCATCCAGACACGATTGTCTGGTGACGCTTGAGGAGAATGTGCTGCAGGGCGGCTTTGGTCTGGAAGTCACGGCCTGGACGAAGAAGCACGCGCCTCTGCTCCCGGTTCTGAACATCGCGCTGCCGGACGCCTATGTGGAGCATGGAAATGTATCGCTTCTGCGCAAGATGCTGGGAATCGACAGCGATTCCATCATTGAAAAGATGAGGATGGAATTCGGGCTGCCGGAAGGAAAAGTGGAAGAAGAGCCAGAGAAAGGATTCGGACTGCCGGAAAGGAAAGCGGGAGAGGAGACAGGGACGAGATTCGGATTGCCAGAAGGAGAAGTCGAAGAGGAGCCAGAGAAGGGATTCGGACTGTCGGAAAGAAAAGCGGGAGAAGAGGCAGGGACGAGATTCGGATTGCCGGAAGGAGAAGTGGAAGAAGAGCCAGAGAAAGGATTCGGACTGCCGGAAAGGAAAGCGGAAGAGGAGGCAGGGACGAGATTCGGATTGCCAAAAAGGAAAGCGGGAGAAGAACTGGAAACACGGGATGCTGCAGAGACGGAAAGAAGAGAGGATGGAACAGCAGCGATGCAGGGCGCTGCAGAGTCCGAAGGCGGAGTCGGCAGAGCGAAAGAAGCAGAGTCAGAGATGCAGAGTTCTTTAGAACCGGAAACGGGAAGTGATGTAACACCTGCCCACCTAGCCGGAAAGTGTCGAGAATCAGATTCTTTAGAATCGGAAACGGAAAGTGGCAGGACACCGGATCATGCAGCCGGAATGCGCCGTGGAATAGGTTCTTTAGAATCAGAATCAGAAAATGACACAACACCGGATCACTCAACCGATATGCGC
Source organism: uncultured Hungatella sp. (assembly GCA_964471835.1). Lineage (GTDB taxonomy): Bacteria > Bacillota > Clostridia > Lachnospirales > Lachnospiraceae > UBA3402. The sequence continues at coordinate 205 of CAYYHX010000292.1, read as the reverse complement.
TGTGGATCAGATTTTTCAGAACCGGAGACTGGAAATGCAGGAAGTGGCGGGGCGCTGTCTAAACGGAAGGCATGGGATTCCGGGAATCCGGAGGACAGGGATGGCAGGACAGGGACAAGGCCACGGACGGGAGATTCCGGGAATCCGATAACGGAAATGGATAAGCGGGCGGAGGGAACCGATGAAAGAACGGCTTGACATTCTC
>CAYYHX010000291.1:0-2589 GCA_964471835.1 uncultured Hungatella sp. | reverse complement strand
GCCATTACAAATTCCAGATCCCGCCCTGCGCCATGGAGCCGACGTTCTGCGAGAACAGCCGCAGGTAGCGGGGGTAGTCCTGTCCCGGGAACGTCCAATGGAAATCTTTCGCCCGCAGGGCAAGCTCCTCATCACTCACAAGCATGTTCATTTTCCTCGCAGCCACGTCGATCTCGACCTCATCGCCGTCCCGGATCAGGGCCAGAGGACTGCCGAGGGCCGCCTCGGGGCTGACATAGCCCACCGATAGCCCGCTTGTACCGCCGGAGAACCGGCCGTCCGTAATGATCGCGCAGGAATGGTACAGCTCCGGCAATCCTTTCAGTTCCTCCTGGAACGTAAACGCCGTGGTGCCGAACCGGCCCTTGAGGCCCATATAGCGCAGCACAAGTGCGTCGCCGGGACGGACCTGCCCGCCGCGCAGCGCTTCCAGCCCATCGCTTAAGCTGTCGAAGCACCGCGCCGGACCCTTAAATGTCATCAGATTCTCCGGAACCGCCGCGATCTTCAAGATCGCCCCCTCCGGCGCGAGGTTCCCGTACAGGACGCCGATTCCCGGCTCCTGGCTGACGGGATGATCCAGATCGCGGATCACCTCATCGTTATAACATGGCGCATGTTCCACATTTTCCCGTAATGTCTTACCGGTGACAGTCAGCACGTCCCCGGAAAGCTTTGGCAGCAGCTTGCGGAGCATGGCGCTCATGCCGCCCGCCAAGTCAAAATCCTTCACCGAATACTCGCCGCCCGGCATCAGGCTGCACAGCAGCGGCACCTGATTCGATGCTTCGTCAAAGTATTTCCACCATGGCAGATCATACCCCGCTTCGTGGGCGATGGCCGGCAGATGCAGGATCAGATTGGAAGAACCCGCCACTGCCATATCCAGCACGATGGCGTTCCGGATGGCTTCCGGCGTCATGACCTGGCGCGCCGTGATGCCTTCCTCGACCAGTTTCATGATCTGTTTGCCGGCCTCGTACGCCAGACGCCGTATCGAGCTGCTGACCGCGGACATCGTCGAGTTGTTCGGCAGGGTCATGCCCATTGCCTCGGCCGCCATGCACATGGAATTGGCCGTCGTCATGGACGTGCAGGCCCCGCAGATACCCCAGGACTGCGAGATCAGTTCTTCATACAGGTTCGGGTCGATTTTCCCCTCCGCCATGGTACCCACCTTGTCCTGGGCGCGGATGTGAACCACTTCCTGCCCCCGCACCTGGCCGTGCGGCATATAGCCGCCCGTGATGATGATGGTTGGAATGTCAAGCCGCGCCGCCGCCATCAGATGCCCCGGGACAATGGAATCGCAAGTCGAAAGCATGACCATCCCGTCAAAGAAATTGCCCTCGACCGTTATTTCCACCTGATCCGCTATGGAATTGCGCGAAGGAACCTCGATATATTTTGGATCCTTAAGTACCATCCCGTCGCAGATCGCAGTGGTCATGACCTCCAGCGGCAGGCCACCGGCCTCGCGCACGCCCTGCTTAACGCGCTCCGCCAGCTGATTCAGATGCACATGCCCGGGGTTGTACTCGTTCCAAGAATTCACGACGGCGATCAGCGGCCGGTGCAGCTCCTCCTCCGAGTAGCCCATACCCAGCATCAGCCCGCGGCGGCATTCCGCCGCTTCGCCGAACTCCCAGTTCGACCGCATATCCTTGTACGTTTTCTTTGCCATAAAAACCTTCCTTTCCCTGATACAATAAATATATTTGTATTACAAGAATGAATCGAAACTACCGCAAGGGACGGCATCAGAACTTGTCTTCCAGCATACAGTCAATCGCGCCGTCTATGGACTGGCCGCCATCGACGACAATCGTCTGTCCCACGATGAAACGGCTTTTCTCCTTATCCGCCAAAAAGAGGATCAGCGGCACGATATCGCTCGTCTCCCCGCCGTATCCCGCCGGAATCTTACGGTTAAACCCTTCGATATCCCGCTCGCTGTAACGGTCCATCACCTTCGTGTAGACAAGGCCCGGCGCAATGCAGTTGACATTGATTCCGTAACGGATCAGTTCCACCCCGATTGACTTCGTCAGCATGTTAAGGCCGGCTTTCGCCGCCGAATAGGGGAGCGCCTTGCGCTTCACCCACGTAACCTGGCTGTGTATGGAGCTGATATTGATAATGGCGCCTTTCACGCCTTTCTCCACCATATCCTTCGCCGCATAGCGGGAGCAGTAAGCCGCCGCGTTGAGGTTCAGGTCGATCTGATCGTCCCAATAATCCATCGGCATGTCAATGAATCCGCCCTCCGGCATCTTCAGTGCGCCGCCGGCATTGTTCACCAGCACGTCGATCTTGCCGAAATGCGCGATAAAATCCGCCACCAGTTTTTCGCACTGTTCCCGCTTGGATACGTCCGCCCGGAATACCTGTGCGTCGGCGCCGGCCTCGCGGCACTGACGCGCCGTTTCCTCCGCGCCGTCCGGAGTTTTGAAATAATTCACACCCACATCGTAACCGTTTTCGGCGAACGCAATCGCGGCAGCCGATCCGATCCCGTGGGATGAACCTGTGATAAGAACCGATTTCTTCATACTGATCTGCCTTTCTGTAAAAATGTAAAATGTCCCC
>CAYYHX010000290.1:0-2594 GCA_964471835.1 uncultured Hungatella sp. | reverse complement strand
GCCTACCACCTTCTGAAGTTTGCCAACGAGAAGCAGATTCTGGAGAAAGCCTACAACGAATATCTGGAATTAAAAAAGAATAACCTGTGGGGTTCCAAGAAATACTTTTAAGAAGCGTATGCCCGCGGCAAAATTTTTTATTATCTTTGAAAAATGATTTACTGATGCTGTACGGCATATGTTAAATGATGGAAAAGCCGCTGTTCATGGAATATGCGGACGGTGCGGCTTCAGGGAAAAAGAGGAGGAACAAGATGTATTACCTGATTGGGATCGACGTGGGGACGTCGGCGACGAAGACGGTTCTGTTTGACGAGAAAGGCACGATCATGGCGTCGGCCTCCGCCGAGTACCCGATGTACCAGCCGCAGAACGGCTGGGCGGAACAGAAACCGGAGGACTGGCGCGGCGCGGTTCTGAAGACGCTCGCACAGGTGACGGTGCAGTCCGGCGTGGCGGCCGCGGACATTAAGGGGATCGGAATCTCCGGCCAGATGCACGGCCTGGTGATGCTGGATGAGAACGGGGAAGTGCTCCGCCCGTCGATCATCTGGTGCGACCAGCGGACCGGAGCCGAGGTGGAGGACATGCTGCAGCTGATGCCGAGGGAAGAATGGATCGAGATTACGGCCAATCCTCCCCTGACCGGATGGACGGCGGCCAAGATCCTGTGGGTCCGCAAGAATGAACCGGAGATCTACGCCCGCTGCCGGCACATTTTACTGCCGAAGGATTATATCCGCTACGTCCTGACCGGCGAATTCGCCACCGAGGTGTCGGATGCCAGCGGCATGCAGCTTCTGGATGTGCCGGAGCGCTGCTGGTCCGACGCGGTGCTGGAGAAACTGCAGATTCCGGAGGAGTGGCTGGGAAAGGTTTATGAGTCCTGTGAGGTGACCGGGCATCTCCTGCCGGAGATCGCGGCGGCGACCGGACTGACTACGGATACGCTGGTGGTCGGCGGAGCCGGGGACAATGCCGCCGCGGCCGTGGGAACCGGCGTTGTGAAGGACGGAACCGCATTTACGACCATCGGATCATCCGGCGTGGTGTTCGCCCATTCCAGCCAGGTAACGATCGATCCCAAGGGCCGTGTCCATACCTGCTGCTGCGCGGTGCCGGGCGCCTGGCATGTCATGGGCGTGACGCAGGCCGCCGGGCTGTCCTTGAAGTGGTTCAAGGAACAGTTCTGCCAGGATTATGTGGCGGCCGCCGATGAGATGCGGGTGGATGTCTATGACCTTTTCAATCACGATATCAAGAGTATCCCGGCGGGCAGCGACCGCCTGATCTATCTGCCGTATCTGATGGGGGAGCGCACCCCGCACCTGGATCCGGACTGCCGCGGCGTATTCTTCGGGCTTTCCGCGATCCATACCAAGGCGCATCTGCTGCGGGCGGTGATGGAGGGGGTGTCCTACTCCCTGGCGGACTGCATCGACATCCTGCGGGAGATGGGCATATCCGTAGATGATATGATGGCCTGCGGCGGCGGCAGCAAGAGCGCGGTCTGGCGCCAGATGCTGGCGGATATGTATGGCTGTTCCGTGAAGACGCTCCACCAGTCCGAGGGACCCGCCTTGGGCGTGGCGATCCTGGCCGGCGTGGGCTGCGGCATCTATGAGAGCGTAGAGTCGGCCTGCGCAAAGCTGGTGTCTGCCGACAAGGTGAGCGTGCCGGATCCGGAGAATGAGAAATTATACGCGGAATATCATAAATTATACAAGAAGCTGTATATCGACCTGAAGAACAGCTACAAGGAACTGGCGGCGCTGTAAGACGGGGCGCCGCCGCGTCTAAGCATAAGTCCCGCGAAGGGAGAGAGGAAGGGATGGGTTCCCCATGGAAATCAGGAATGTCACGGATCCGTCGTTCGCGGAGTACGGCAGGGTAGTGACCGGCTATGATGTGAGCGAGCTTCTGGCTGTCATGAAGGAAAAGACGCCGCTGCCGGACGGCGTGGTCTATGTGCCGTCGGTGAAGGAACTGGAGGAACTGGCGGTGTCGAAACAGATGGAGAAGAACCTGTACGGCCAACTGCCGGTTCAGGTCGGCTACTGCAACGGCCACAACAGGAAGCTGAACGCCCTGGAGTATCACCGGAGTTCGGAGATCAATGTGGCGGTTACGGATCTGGTTCTCATGATCGGCAGGCAGCAGGACATTGAGCCGGATTCTACCTATGATACCGCAAAGGTTGCCGCGTATCTCGTGCCGGCCGGTACGGTCATCGAGGTGTATGCGACGACGCTGCATTATGCCCCTTGCCATACGGAGGAGGGCGGGTTCCGCTGCGTGGTCATCCTTCCGGCCGGTACGAACACGGATCTCGACCCGTTTGAGCCGGTATCCGCCGAGGATAAGCTTCTGTTTGCGAAGAATAAATGGCTGATCGGCCACGCGGAAGGCGGCCTGGACGCGAACGCATTTATCGGGCTGAAGGGCGAGAACCTGTCGCTGTAAGCGTACGTTGGCACATTTTATTAAAATAAATATATTTTATAAGAAAATGGAGGAGATTCACATGAGCAATGTACCCGTAGTCAAGTTGGGAATCGTGGCCGTCAGCCGCGACTGTTTCCCGGAATCCTTGT
>CAYYHX010000289.1:0-2596 GCA_964471835.1 uncultured Hungatella sp. | reverse complement strand
GGCTGAAGGAGAGGAACCATATGGCGATCCGGGTGGAGAACCTGACCTATATCTATAATCCGGGGACGGCACTGGAACAGACGGCGCTGGATGGAGTGAGTTTCGAGATTCCGGACGGGCAGTTTGTGGGACTGATGGGTCATACGGGATCGGGGAAATCGACGCTGATCCAGCATCTGAACGGCCTGATCCGGCCGACCGGCGGGAAGATTTATTACAACGGCGAGGACATTTACGGGGAAGGTTACAGTCTGAAAGCCCTGCGGGGTAAGGTCGGGCTGGTGTTCCAGTATCCGGAGCACCAGCTGTTTGAGGTGGATGTGATCTCGGATGTGTGCTTTGGCCCGCGGAATCTGGGGCTTCCGGAAGAGGAAGTGCGGCAGCGGGCGGAGGACGCCCTGCGGCTGGTGGGGATGAAGGAGAAATACTGGGAGCAGTCGCCGTTCGAGCTGTCCGGCGGGCAGAAGCGGCGGGTGGCGATTGCCGGTGTGCTGGCGATGAATCCGGAAGTGCTTATCCTGGACGAGCCGACCGCGGGCTTAGACCCAAGGGGCCGGGATGAGATTCTGGATCAGATCCGTGCGCTGCATGAGGCGCGCGGAATGACGATCATCCTGGTGTCCCACAGTATGGAGGATATGGCCCGGTACGCGGAACGCCTTCTGGTGATGGATCATGGGAAAATGGTGCTGGACGGGACGCCCAGGGAAGTATTCCGGCGCTACAAAGAGCTGGAACAGATGGGACTCGCGGCGCCGCAGGTGACTTATGTGGTTCATGCGCTGCGGGAACGCGGCGTGGATATCGATGCGGACATCACCACGGTAGAGGAGGCTCGGGACGCGCTGCTGGCGGTGCTGCGCAGCCGGAAAGGATCGGGATGCTGAGAGAGATTACGATTGGACAATATTATCCGGTGGACTCCGTGCTGCACCGGATGGACCCGCGGACGAAGCTGTTCGGGACGATGGTGTTTATCGTGTCGCTGTTTTTCGCGGACAATGTGTGGGGCTACGCGGCGGCGGCGGTATTCCTGGCGGTCGTGATACGGCTCTCGCGGGTGCCGGTTTCCTTTATGGTAAGGGGACTCAAGGCGATCCTGTTCCTGCTGCTGATCAGCGTCAGCTTTAACCTGTTTCTGACGGATGGGGAAGAACTGTTCCGCATCTGGTTCCTGCGGGTGACAAAGGAAGGCGTGCGCATGGCGGGATTTATGGCCGTGAGACTCATTTTCCTGATCATGGGCTCGTCGGTGATGACGCTGACGACCACGCCGAACCAGCTGACGGACGGACTGGAGAAGAGCCTGGGGTTCCTGAAGCGCGTGAAGGTGCCGGTGCATGAGATGGCGATGATCATGTCGATCGCCCTGCGTTTCATCCCGATCCTGGTAGAAGAAACGGATAAGATCATGAAGGCGCAGATGGCGCGCGGAGCGGATTTTGAGAGCGGGGGCCTGATACAGAAGGCCAAAAGCATGGTGCCGATCCTGGTGCCGCTGTTCCTGTCGGCGTTCCGCAGGGCCGCGGACCTGGCGATGGCGATGGAGGCGCGGTGTTACCATGGAGGAGAAGGCAGGACGAAGATGAAGCCTCTGCGGTACGAAAAGAGAGATTATGCGGCCTACGGGGTGTTTGCGGTATACCTGGGGACGGTTGTGCTGACAAGGGGGATCGCGGGGTGAGGCGGATTAAGCTGATTCTGGCCTATGACGGAACGAATTACAGCGGCTGGCAGTATCAGAAGAACGCGGTGACGATTGAGGAGGTGCTGAACGGGGCGCTCTCCCGGCTGATGGGGGAGAAGATCGCGGTGATCGGGGCCAGCAGGACGGACGCGGGGGTTCATGCGCTGGAAAATGTGGCGGTTTTCGATACGGAAAACCGGATGGCCGCCGACCGGATCTGCATGGCGCTAAACCAGTGGCTGCCGGAGGACATACGGGCGCTTGCGTCGGAGGAGGTAGCTCCTGACTGGCACCCGCGGAAGCAGAACTGTACGAAGACATATGAGTACCGGATCCTGAACCGGAAAGTGAATCTGCCTACGGAAAGACTGTATTCGTATTTCTTCTATTTCCCTCTGGACGTGGAGAAGATGAGAAAAGGGGCCGCCTTTCTGGTCGGAGAGCATGATTTTCAGAGTTTTTGCGCGCCCAGGGGGCAGGCGGCGGAGACGGTCAGGACGATCGATTGTCTGGATATCGAAAAGAACGGCGACAGGATCACCCTGCGGGTCAGCGGGAACGGCTTTTTGTATCATATGGTGCGGATCATAGCGGGAACCTTGATTAAAGTGGGGATCGGCGTGTATCCGCCGGAGCATGTGGAGGAGATTCTGAACGCGCGGGACCGGCGGGAGGCCGGGCCGACGGCGCCGGCGAAGGGGCTGACGCTTATCAGCCTGGATTATGAGAAAGAACTTCGGGCGCGGATAACCGGTGAGAATCGGGACTGGTCTTATGAATTGAACCAGAGTGAGATCGCAAAGACGGGCAGGGCCTATCTGACGATATACCGGTGCGCGGAGCGTGATTTTGACCGGCTTCTGCTCCGGGTGACGCATCAGGCGGTGCGCAACGGGGCGCGGGAAGTCT
>CAYYHX010000288.1:0-2600 GCA_964471835.1 uncultured Hungatella sp. | reverse complement strand
GGCAGCGATATGGATAAAATGGAGGTTCATGCGATATGGATGTTCTGAAAAAGGTTCCGGTGCGCGAACAGGATCCGAAGGTGCGCGCGGCGAATTTTGATGAGGTCTGCCTCGGATATAATCGGGAAGAAGCTATGGCGGAGGCGTCCCGCTGCCTGCAATGCAAAAATGCCCGCTGCGTGGGCGGCTGTCCGGTGTCTATCAATATCCCGGGTTTTATTAAAGAAGTCAGGGACGGGGACTTCGAGGCGGCGGCAAAGGTGATCGCACAGGCGTCGGCCCTGCCGGCTGTCTGCGGCCGTGTCTGCCCGCAGGAAACGCAGTGCGAGGGCGTCTGCGTCCGCGGCATCAAAGGGGAGCCGGTTTCCATCGGCAAGCTGGAGCGTTTCGTGGCGGACTGGTCCCGTGAGAACGGGTTCGTATCGGCGGCTCCGGAGAAGATGAACGGACACCGGGTGGCCGTCATCGGTTCCGGTCCGTCCGGCCTGACATGCGCGGGCGATCTGGCCAAGCTGGGCTACGAGGTGACCATTTTCGAGGCCCTACACCAGCCGGGCGGCGTGCTGACCTACGGGATTCCCGAATTCCGTCTGCCCAAGGACACGGTCGTGAAGACCGAGATCGAGAATGTGAAGAAACTGGGCGTGCGGATCGAGACGGACGTGGTGGTCGGCAAGTCTGTGACCATCGACGAGCTGCTGGATGAGGAAGGATTCGAGGCCGTCTTTATCGGCTCCGGGGCGGGACTCCCGATGTTCATGGGGATCCCCGGCGAGGATGCCAACGGCGTGTTTTCGGCAAATGAGTACCTGACCCGCAGCAATCTGATGAAAGCGTTCCGTGAAGATTATGACACGCCGATCGCAGCCGGAAAGAAAGTCGCCGTCGTCGGAGGCGGCAATGTGGCCATGGACGCCGCGAGGACGGCCCTGCGGCTGGGCGCCGATGTCCATATCGTCTACCGGCGCAGCGAGGCGGAGCTTCCGGCCCGGGCCGAGGAGGTCCATCACGCGAAGGAGGAGGGCATCCGCTTTGACCTGCTGACCAATCCGGCCGAAATTCTGGCTGATGAGAAAGGCTGGGTGCGCGGGATGCGCTGCATCCGCATGGAGCTGGGCGAGCCGGACGCTTCCGGCAGGCGCCGCCCTGTCCCGATCCCCGGCAGCGAATTCGAGATGGAGCTGGATACGGTGATCATGGCGCTTGGCACGTCTCCGAATCCGCTGATCTCCAATACCACGGAGGGGCTTGCGGTCAACCGCCGCAGATGCATCATGGCGGAGGAAGCGACCGGAAAAACCAGCAAGGCCGGCGTTTACGCCGGCGGCGACGCCGTGACCGGCGCGGCGACCGTGATTCTGGCGATGGAGGCCGGACGCGCCGGAGCGAGAGGGATTCACGCCTATCTGTCGGAGGAAGCGGCGCCGTGAGTTATGCCCTTGCCAGCCCCGAACTTCCGCCCACGATGAGGTGGCTCTGGTATTCCGCCTGCCTGCCCGTGTCGGGCGCGTGAGCGGGGCCAAGCGGCTGCTTCTTCAGTTTTTCCGCCAGCATGCGGATGCTGTCGCGGCCGCGTTCCACGATGGCGTATTCCACGGTGGTCAGATCCATCCCGTGGAACCGGGAAGGATAGATATTGTCGAAGCCGCAGATGCTGATGTCGTCGGGAATCTTGCGTCCCGCGTCGATTAAGGCATCGCGGGCGCCATAGGCTACCATATCATTGATGGCGACCATGGCGGTCACCTCCGGTTTCTCGGCCAGACACCGTTTCGCCAGGGAGTATCCCACTTCATATTCCACGTCGATTACATGGAGTTCTTGTTCGGGGGACACTTCCTCGCTGAGTATGGTGACGCTTCCGGAAGGGCAGGAGCGCCTGTATTCGTCCTGAAGCCCCATGCAGCGCTTGATGCGGGAGGAATGTTCGCTGTTCAGCGTCGTGGACAGGTAGGCAATGTGCTTGTGCCCCATGCCGATCAGGTAGGAGGCCATCATGCGTCCCGTCTCGTAATTGTTCACGTCCACGGTGTCGATCTTGAGGTCAAGGGAGCGGTCGCCGACGGTGACCATCGGCACCTGCCGGCTGGCTTTTTCAGCCAAGGACGGCTGCTGCGGGATCATGGCGAAAATCACGCCGGACGCCATCATTTCCCTCGCCAGGTCGAGAGCCTCGCGCTCCGCATCCTTGTCCCAATAAGTGGTGCAGATCAGGGTGGCGAGTCCGAGCAGCCTTGCTTCCTGCTCCATGCTCTGGACCAGGGTGGCATAGTAAGGGTTCATCATCGAGGGACAGATGATCAGGATCAGCGGTTTGGACGGACGGCGCGAAGAATATTTCTTCGGCTCATATCCGAGTTCCTGACTCGCTTTATAAACATTCTGGATAGTTTCCTGCGTAAAGCGAGAGAGATTGCGGCCGTTCAGAATCATAGAAACACAGGCGGTTGATACGCCCGCCTTGTCGGCGATCTGTTTGATGGTAACTTTTTTCATATAATATCACCTGCTGATGCGGTTAACGGTTGACAAATCCTTCACTCCTTGCTATTATAACTTTTTTTCAACGGAATAGCAAGCAAAATGGATGAAATTTTTAG
>CAYYHX010000287.1:0-2622 GCA_964471835.1 uncultured Hungatella sp. | reverse complement strand
GCCGCGCATCTTCGCCGCTCCTCACCAGCCTCGCATTCCTGTCGTCCTGCCGCCGGCGCACATACACGCTGCACCTCATCCACTGCGCATTCCTGCCGTACTGCCGCCGACATACCTCCCCGCTGATCCCCGACCGCCGCGCATCTTCGCCGCTCCTCACCAGCCTCGCATTCCTGTCGTACTGCCGCCGACTCACGCCCCTGCTGCTCCTTGACCGGCTCATACTCCCGCTCTGCAATGATCGGCGTACACCCCCGCCGTACCACGACCGGCGCGCACTCCCGCTGCACCACGGCGTAGGAGGGCTTCTTCTCACCGGTCAGTGTGACTGACCCGTGGATCCGCCGCCTCATTTTCCCGGTCCCCTCCTCGCCGATCTGGGTCCGGTAATCATTCAGGCAGAAATTGATCCAGCCGGCGATCGCGCCATATTGGCGGTAAACGCCGGTCTTTTTCAGGAAGATTTCCGTCCGCCGGGCGTCTCCGCCCTCAAAGAACGGTTCGCAGAGGCCGAACTCCGACGGCACCAACGGCTTGCCCGGGTGGGCGCTTATGACCCGGGAAACCACATCGTGCTCCTCGCCGTCCAGCCAGGTTCCCGTGTACTCATTGATCATCATGATATCGCCCAGAGCAACCCCGTCACTCTCAGGCCCGCGGACATAGGAATTGCTGACGTAGTTGACCGCCCGGCCGCGGTACGGTTCCGAAGATGCCGGTGCCTTCATTCCCGCGCCTGGTGCATGTTCGACCGTTGTCTGACTCTTCTCCGCAATATCAGCATTTTCCTCAGTCGAATCACCTTCCCCGCTTCCCGCAGCGCCGGTATTCTTCCCCGTCAGGGCATTTCCCCCTGTTCCTGCACTTTCAGCGTCCTTTTCTTCCGGACCGTTTTCCCGTCTCTCTCCCTTTTCGCCAGGCACCTGACCTGCGCGCCAGGGCAGATCCTTCTCTACCGGATCATATTCCCATCTCTCCCCGCTCCCGTCATGCGGTTCACACAGGGCGGCGGTTTCCAGCCGGTGCGCATAGTCCACCGCCAGGCGGATATAGCGGTGCGTTTCCTCCGCCTGTCCGTCCATCTCATTGCCGATGCCCCAGGCGATGATCGAGGGATGGTTCCGGTGCGCGCGCACCATCTCGCCGATCTGCTGCTTCGCTATTTCCCACTGACGCGCGCCGGGTACCGCGGGTTCCGCCCCCCAGCTCGGCACCTCCTCCTGCACGAGCATCCCGTGGCGGTCGCACCAGTCGTAGACGCAATCGTCCTGCTGCCAGTGGAAGCGTGTGAAAATGCAGTTGCTCTCCTTCAGGCATCCCAGCATTTTCTCAATCTGCTCCCGCGGCTCCGCCATCCCGTAAGCCGGGTCCGAACCGGGCATCCACTCCGTACCGCACAGGCGTACCGGCTCGCCATTGAGGATAAACTGACTGCCCTCCACCCGGAAGCTGCGGAAACCGAAGGTACAGCTGACCTCATCCTCCACCACAGCCCCGGACCGCAGACGCAGCGTGACCGTGTAAAGCGCAGGCCGGTCGAAATGCCAGTAATCCGTCTCCTCAAGGAGAGTTTCCACAACCGCCCGGTTGTCATGGCACAGTACGGCACCCGCATATTGGCGCAGGCCGGGAACCGCCGGAGCCGGATTCCGTGTCCCGCCGGTTCCGGCGCCCGCCGTATTCCGCGGTTTGCCGGCCGCTTCATCTGCCGCTGTACGCGGGCCTTCTTCCGCCCCGGCGCCCGCCGTCAGATACCCGTCCCGCTCCCGCAGAAGTTTCCATCCCAGCGTCACGCGGCTTTCCGCGCCGCCGTCCAGAAGCACTTCCACACGCCACCTGGCTTCGCCCTTCTCGACACGCTCCCCCGCAGACCCGATCACCGGCTCCGCCGTTATCTTAAGTTCCTTCACATAATGCGCCCCTACCACCCACAGCTCCACGTCCCGGATGATCCCGCCGTCATTGGGCCAGTCGAAACTCCGCTTATACGGCAGCATTGCCTCGCTGAATTCATTATTCACCTTCACTACAAGCCGGTTCACTGCCTCTATTTCAAGCGCGTCCGTCAGCTCCACATCAAACGGCGTATAGCCGGAACCGCTGTGGCCGCCGATCTCTTTCCCGTTTAAGAATACTGCCGCGTCATGGTAAACGGCGTGGAAATGCACGATCACCCGCTTATCCTTCCACTCGGCCGGAGCGAAAAGTGCACACTCATACCACCCGCATCCGAAATACTCCTCCATACCGTCTTCCACGTTCCAGGTGTGCGGCACACAGACCTCCCTGCCGTGCCTTAGGCACCCAATATCATCTCCAACCGCGAATTTCCATTTTTTCAACAAGGTGTGCTGCCGTTTCATCGATTACCTCCGAACCCGCTCAATTCGTAACAATTCAGACGGCTTATCTTCTTGCGCGGCCGCTGGCCGCACAAGAAGCATCGGATGTTCATCCAATGTGAGAACAGATGCAAAAATATGCTTATAAACAAGCTTAACGCCTATTTTTGCATCTGTTCTCCCGCCGTCTGAACTGTTACCTCAATTTTGCAGTCATGTATTTTTGTCGTCTGGTCATAACTGATCCCGACCAGCAGAATATCTCCTCCGAAATCCTCCA
>CAYYHX010000286.1:0-2630 GCA_964471835.1 uncultured Hungatella sp. | reverse complement strand
ACAAGGAGAGGGACTATACGGTTCGCCTGCGGGTGATCGGCGCCGACGGCAGGATTCTGGCGCAGAACCGGTATGAAAGCGCGTTCCGCCATCCAGATCATATTGCGGGGCATCCTGGCAAGGTACACCGCGGGTTGTCGCTGCGCACTTACTGGGCGTGATTACAGGAGAAACCGCAGGATCGCCTGTCGGACGGCGCGTCCGGGAAGCATTGACCGGATATCCGGGCCATACGGAGATCCTGATCTGAGGATACGGGAAACCGCAGGCGGGCTTATTGAAAAAATCAGGAGGGTCAAAATGAATAAGTTGGGTATCTTTATGAACTTCTGGGAGAGGGACTGGAACGCGGATCACAAAAAGTATATCAAAAAGGCGGCAGGCATCGGGTTCGACGTCTTGGAATTTCAGGCGCAGCCCTTACTGGAAATGAGCGACGACCATATCCGGGAACTGCGGAAGACCGCGGATGACGCGGGGATAGAGCTGACTTATATCGGCGTCCTGCTGGATACCTACCATATGAATATCGAGGAGAACCATTTGGGAGATGCGATCCGCCTGGTAGGGGCGGAAAGGCTCAAGGGTTTCCATACGGGGGACAACAACCGGCAGGCGCCCGGACGGGGGCATATCGACTGGGATGAAGTGTTCGGGGCGCTGGCGGAGATCGGCTACAAAGAGCGCATCGTTTCCGAACCGTTCGTCATGCAGGGCGGGGAGGTGGGCCGCGATGTCCATGTCTACCGCGACCTGATCAAGAATCCCAGCGAGGAGGCGATCGACGCCGAAGCGAAGTATTTGCTCGATTTTGAGAAATCCATGCTCAAAAAATACCATATGGAGTAAATATCATATGGAGTAAATATCATATGGAGTAAAGAAAGCCGGCGTCAACAGGATCTTCGAGCGCGTCACGGGCGTGAGGTTGCGCTGGTACAGGAAGGACTGGCAGGCCGGATCCCGGCAGCAGGAGGAGGATTGATGGGACGGGATGCGGCTTTTTTGCCGCGGAGAGGACGAAAGGAGCAGGAGGATGCGGCACTCTTGCCGCGGAGAAGATTAAGGGGACAGGATACGGCGCTCTTGCCGCGGAAAGGATACGGAGATGAGAGTATATAACATTGACAGGGAGTGGGAGTTCGGGCAGGGACTGGCGGACCATTCCGGCGCCCGCGCGGGCGGCAGGGACGAAGTGACGGTGAACCTTCCCCATGATTACATGATTGCGGGGGAAGTGAGGCCCGACGCCCCGGCGGGGCCGGCCGGCGGCTATTATACGGCGGGTGTGGCCCATTATCAGAAATGGCTCGCGGTTCCGAAGGAGTGGGAAGGCGGAACGGTTGTTCTCCGTTTCGGCGGCGTGATGATGAACGCTACCGTCGAGGTCAACGGTTCCAAGGCGGCGCTGCACCACTATGGATATACGCCTTTCGCGGTTGACATCACGCCGTATCTTTACTTTGGCAGGGACAACCGGGTGACGGTCACTGTCAATCCCTCCATGCAGCCGAATTCACGGTGGTACTCGGGGGCCGGCATCTTCCGGTCCGTGGAACTGTTGTACGGGCCGGCGGTGCATATCGAGAGCGACGGCATCTATGGCTATACGGAACGGATCGACCGGAGCGGGGACGGGCAGAACCGGGCGGAGACCGCTTATCTGCGGACGGAAGTCACGGTCCGCAACACGACCGGGGCGGACCATATCGCCGTCGTCGAAGTGTCGCTGGTCGAAGACGCGAGCGGGCAGACGGCGGTAAGCCGGAGCGCGCGGATCCAGATTGACGCGAACGGCAGGCAGACGGCCTGCCTCGCGATGACCGTGAATGACCCGCTGCTGTGGGACGCGGATGACCCGAATCTGTACCGGATCGAGGCGAAGGTGACGGACATCGGCGTTTTCAAGACACATTTTGTTGAAACGGATGAGAAAACGGAGGACGCGGACAGCACGCTGTTCGGCATCCGCACGGTCACGGCGGACGTGAAGCACGGCCTGCGGATCAACGGAAGGACGGTGAAGCTGAAGGGCGGCTGCGTCCATCATGACAATGGCCTGCTGGGGGCGGTTTCCCTCTATGACGCGGAAGCGCGCCGGCTCCGCGCGATGAAACAGGTGGGGTTCAATGCCGTCCGCACCGCCCACAATCCTCCGTCGAAGGCATTCCTTGCGGCCTGTGACCGGCTGGGAATATATGTGTTCGCAGAGGCGTTCGACGCCTGGGGCATGGGCAAGCAGCCGGGGGATTACAATCAGTTTTTCGCCGGGGACTGGAAGTCCGATCTGGCCGCGTTCATCAGGCGGGACCGCAGCCATCCTTCCATCGTGATCTGGTCCACGGGTAATGAGATCCCCGAGCGTGCGGGCCTCAACCGCGGCTATACGCTGGCGACGGAGATCGCGCAGAACTTGCGCGGCTTCGACCGCAGCCGTCCTGTCAGCAACGCCATCTGCTCGATCCAGAGCGCCCTGGATGACGAGATGGCGCAGGAGAACCTCAGAAAGATGGAGATGAAGACACAGGACGCGGATGCCGGCGCGGCGGATCTGGCGTGGGAGAGGATGACGGAAGCATTCACCAACGGCCTGGATATCGTCGGTTACAACTATCTGGAAGACAAATACG
>CAYYHX010000285.1:0-2645 GCA_964471835.1 uncultured Hungatella sp. | reverse complement strand
CCTCTCTGCCTTATTCTAATGTCAGGCAGGACGCGGTTCTCACTCCTCCGCCGGCGCTTCCTGCTCCTGGTATACCTCCGCCTCAGCCGGCTCGACATACGCGGCGGCCGCAGCGCCCTGGTTCGCCTCGACCACGGCGTCCGCCATCTTCGAAACGATCAGTTTCACGGCGCGGATCGCGTCGTCATTGCCCGGAATCACATAATCCAGCTCTTCCGGATCGCAGTTGGTATCGCAGATGCCGATCAGCGGGATTCCCAGCGTATGCGCTTCCTGTACGCAGATATGCTCTTTCTTCGGGTCAACGACGAAAATAGCGTCGGGAAGCCGTTTCATCTCCTTGATACCGCCCAGGTTCCTCTCCAGCTTTTCCCATTCTTTGCGGATCCGGATGACCTCTTTCTTCGGCAGCACGTCAAAGGTTCCGTCTTCGGACATGATCTCGATCTCCTTGAGCCTCGCGATACGGGACTGGATGGTCTTGAAGTTGGTCAGCATACCGCCCAGCCATCTCTCGTTCACATAGAACATGCCGCAGCGCTCCGCCTCCACCTGGATCGCGTCCTGCGCCTGTTTCTTCGTTCCGACAAACAGAATGGTGCCGCCGTTCGCAGCCAGCTCCGCCACCGCGTTATAGGCCTCATCCACTTTGACCACCGACTTCTGCAGGTCGATGATGTAGATGCCGTTGCGCTCGGTGTAGATGTAGGGAGCCATCTTCGGGTTCCACCTCCGGGTCTGGTGTCCGAAATGGACGCCGGCCTCGAGCAGCTGCTTCATAGAAATAACGCTCATGATACTACCTCCGTTTGGTTTTTCTTCCGCCCGCGTCTTCTGCTCCCTCAGGAACCCGCCAAGGAGCACCACCTAAGGGATCGGCAGGCGTGATTTTTCAACTTTCCCAGTATAACACGGAATGTTCCGGATTGCAAGCGGATATAAAAGGTTCACGCACTCATCCGGCCGCCTTCCGGTCAGCCCGCGCCCGGTTCTTCCTGCCCCAGCGCAGATAGAAGTACGCCACTTCCATGATGCAGCAGGCCGTCCAGCCCACCGGATAGCTGAATCCCACCAGCCGTTCCGTATTGCTGATGAAATGCGTCATCACGTACAGGTACACCTGCCGCACCCCTACAAAATTGAGCAGCATGATCACCATCGGCCCGGTCGAGTCCCCGCGCCCGCGCAGCGCGCCGGCCAGCGTATGGTTGACGCAGTTGAACAGCATGAAGAAAACATTTGTCCGCAGGAACATCGCGCCGTAGCGGATCACGTCCTCGTCGCTGATGAAAAGGCGCGTGGCGGGCGTGGCGAATACATACAGGAACACCGCGATCACCGCCGTCACCCCGACAGCCAGCAGCATCGAGTACACGGTTCCCTTATTGACACGATCATTCTTGCCCGCGCCTACATTCTGCCCCACAAAGGTGGTCGCCGCCTGGGCGATGCTCTGCATCGGCAGCATGATGAACATATCCAGCTTATTGTAACAGCTCCACCCCGCCATGCAGGCGGAACCGAAACTGTTGATATACGACTGCACGAAGACATTGGAAAATGCCGTGATGACCGACTGTATGCCCGCCGGCAGGCCGATCCGAAAGATCTGGCCGAGGATGCCCCTGTCGCACTTCAGATCCGTCCACGTCAACCGGTACGCCTCATGCGTTCTGCTGAGAAGAGCCAGGATCATCACCGCCGAAAGGAACTGGGCGATGATCGTCGCGTACGCCACGCCCGCGATCCCCGCATGAAAGACGATCACGAACAGCAGGTCGAGAACCGCGTTCACCACGCTCGTGAAGATCAGGAACTGAAGCGGCCTGTTCGTGTCCCCCACCGCGCGCAGGATGCCGCTTCCCATGTTGTACACCAGCAGTCCGATGATGCCCGCGAAATAGATCCGCAGGTACACCGTCGCCGCGTCCATCACGTCGTCCGGCGTCGCCATGAACACCAGCATCGGCTTCACCAGCAGGATGCCGGCGATCGTGAACAGCACGCCGCAGACGAAGGTCACGAAAATCGTCGTCTCCACCGCCTTGTGGAGCCCTTTCTGGTCTTTCGCGCCGTAGTAGCGGCTGATCACCACGCCCGCG
Organism: uncultured Hungatella sp.; assembly: GCA_964471835.1. Classification (GTDB taxonomy): domain Bacteria; phylum Bacillota; class Clostridia; order Lachnospirales; family Lachnospiraceae; genus UBA3402. The sequence continues at coordinate 543 of CAYYHX010000285.1, read as the reverse complement.
CCGATCGACACGCCGTTGAAGAAGAACACCAGCATATTGACGATCATCGTCGTCGAGCCGACCGCCGCCAGTGCCTCTTTTCCTACGAAATTCCCCACGACCAGAGAATCCACGGTATTGTACATCATCTGGAACAGATTGCCGATGATCAGCGGAACAGCGAACTGCACCAGAAGGAGGACGATATTGCCTGTCGTCATATCCTTCGCGGCAGCTTTTCCTGACTTTTCCCTGAATTGCATGAAAAATACCTCCCTTATACCGGAAAACCGCCGGCGGGTTCCGGTTGATTTCCCATTATAGCATATTTCCCGCGCTTACGCAAAACCGGAAATACCGCCGGACGCCGTCTCCGCCAGACGCCGTCTGCACTGTTACCGCGGATGGGTAGGCTCACCGCGCAGCGAGATCCAGAGGATCACGGACTCGAAGACCAGCTGGCACATCCACCCGGCCAGACACGCGTAGGCTTCCCCGGTGATGCCGGTCCGCGGCACCCACAGCCGCACGCACAGGGTGCGGACGCTGATCTGCGTGACCGTC
>CAYYHX010000284.1:0-2657 GCA_964471835.1 uncultured Hungatella sp. | reverse complement strand
GAATCTTCTTTCCGCGACAATCTCATATCCGCCGTGCTGACCCTGGGCGCGGTACTCTGCATGGCGTATGCGGCCATCGGACTCGCCGCGGCGCTGCTGCCGCAGTGGAGCCCCTGGTTCTGCCTGTTCTTCTGTGTGCTGTGCGGCACCCTGCATACCATCGGGATCTGCGCCGGGGAGTCACGGCTTTCCCTGCGCAAAAATACAGAGGGAAACGCCGGAGGCGGTTTCTTCGCGTTCGTTCCTGTCCTGGCCGTGCTCCTGCTGTCCATCCTGTTTTTCCACAGCTGGCGGGCCAGCGGAGAAATCCTCGCCGGCGGCGCCGTTTACGTCCTGTTTTATCTGCTGCAGCGGCATGACCGGCCCCGCCAGGCCGCCGTCGCGGGACTCTGCCTGGGCCTGGCAGCGTGCCATTTCCTCGGCAGGACTGTTCCGGTTCCGCTGGCCGCGGCCTGCCTTCTGTCCGTACTGATTGAACTGGCGGGCGCGCCCCTGCATCCCCGCCACGAACACGGCCTGCGGCTGATCCCGTTTCTTCTCCTGCTGGAAGCCGTCATTCTGCTGCTTCCGGCGAGCGATGAACCTTTTGACTGGAGTTTCGTCATGCGCATCGGCGAGCGTGCGGCCGATCTGGCACAGAATGTGATCGTAGATATGGAATACCGGTTTTCTTCCCGCACGGTTTCCAGCCGATGGAACACCGGCTACGGGAACGGAGATCTGTTCGGCGGACGGCTTTCCGTCGATAACCGCGTCGAACTTTCCCTGTCTGACGCGGGTACGCGGCAGGTTATCTACCTTGCCGGAGAAGAATACGCCGACTTTGACGGCAGCCGCTGGACGGAAGGACCGGCGGACAATATACCTTACATCGGCTGGTATTTAACCTTTTTGAATAACCTAGATCAAAGGCAGGTTACACCGGAAGAAGCAGCCTGCTTCGCCAAAAAAGCATCCGTCGAAATCACCTACCGCTACCTGCGCACGACCGACGTGATCCGTCCGGCCACGCTTCTTCGGCTCGATGATTCCGCACGGAAGAAAATGACCGGCGACGACGGGAGTTTCTCCTTTCGGCAAAGCCAGTCACGCGGTTTCCGGTACGGTCTCACATTCATGGATCTGGACTATGCCAGCCCCTACCTGGTGAATATCCTGCGCGACGCGGGAAATGACAGCAACAACAATAATGGCGGCAGCGATATCGGCAACAACAATGACAATTCCAATCGCAGTTTCGATAATGATCGCAACAACAATTCTGAGAGCATCCCTAATGGACGTTCCGTCGGAAATTCTGACCGCTCCGGCAAGAACTTCGATAACAGCAACGACAACGGCAGCAGCGGTATCATCCCCTCCTATGAGCAGCTAGACGCGGTTTCCCGCCGCCTCTTTGACATCCCGCTGCCTTCCCTGCTCTCCCGTGAGGATTATGAAGCCAAAGCCGAATCCATTTTCCATCCCGATCTGACTGCGTGGCTTGACACAGGGAATACGCCGGAACGGATCGCACAGCTCGCCCGGCAAATCACTGAACAGGAAGAAACGCCCTATGACAAATGCGCGGCCATCGAGCGCTACCTCCGCCAGTACCCTTATTCCAGAGACGTCGATTACCGGAACTATGTCAACTTCGTTGACGCCTTCCTCTTCGAGAAACAGCAGGGTTACTGCATCCATTACGCTTCCGCGATGGTCATGATGCTGCGCAGCCTCGGCATCCCCGCGCGGCTTGTGGAAGGGTACCGTTATGACTACGGGATTCCGCAGGACAACGGATACGACATTCCCGGACGGTACGCCCACACCTGGCCCGAAGCCTGGCTGGACGGCTTCGGCTGGGTAGGCTTCGAGCCGACCGGCTCCGTCGCCTCCGCCGAAGCATACGGATGGAACCTCCTCGCGCCGGGGGACACGCCGCTGACCGCCGCGGCGGCAGGGAATGGCGACAGCGGCGGAGACGGCGGCACAGGCGATGGAAACGGTGCCGCTTCGCCGGCCGATGCCGGCGATTTCGGTGCGACGCCCCCGATCACGGAATCTTCCGATTCGGAAGAACGCGCGAATCCTTTCGGGATCTGGCTTTTCTTTGCCGCATGGATTCCGGTTCTTTATCTGCTGCTCCTGCTGATCATCCGGCCCGTTTTTATGCGCTGCCGGTATCACGGGATAAAGGCGAAAGAGCCTGCCCGGCTCGGCAGGGAACTTGCGGACATCCTCTGGCTGACCCGGCGCATCTGCCCGGATGCGAACGGGAACCGCCCGCTTCTCGATTACGCGGTCTTCGTTCCGGATGCCGGCGATGCCGAGGCCATGCGGCGGGTCTGCCTCGCCTATTACCGTCTCCGCTACCTCGGCGGAAATGTGGAGCCAAACCTTTGGCAGACCTCCCTGCACCTGCGGCAGTCCCTGTACCGGCAGTACGCCGGTTCCGCCGGGCGCGGCCGGATCCGCCGCAGGCTCCTGACGTATATCAGCCTGAAGTGTCCGCTTCGGTAGATATAGATACGCCTGTGACCCGCGAATCCTTTGAACCCGAAACCTTTCGCCAAAAACAAGTCTGAAAGTTCAATGAAGCATAAACTTCCTTGCCGCCTGAATCCCCAGCTTATAGGGCAGCGGCCGGAGCGCCCGGTCGGCCTCTTTCAGTTTCT
>CAYYHX010000283.1:1178-2664 GCA_964471835.1 uncultured Hungatella sp. | reverse complement strand
GATAGATACGATCGAACTGAGGATATCTGCGGATATTCAGGAGGGAAAACCATGTTCCATCTGGGATTTTGATATCGCCCTGCTGAGCTGGGGCTGCGAGGTGAAGGAAGTGGAACTGCTGAATAAAAACGAGACATGGGGGAATGCGGATATTCCCCGCCTGGTTCTGTATCTTCGTACCTTTAAGGGGCTTGAATTTGCTGTCAAGAAATCGGGGATACAAATCGAGGGCGCGGAGTGTGAAGACGGGTATTATGATAAAATTTTGAATTTGTATGTCTTGAGACTGAAACTGCCTTCTTTGCGAGGGCAGGTGGGAGAGATCGCTGAGGCATCCTGGTCTTCTTCATCGACGGCATCCTGGTCTCCTGCCATGAACGGGGCATATTATGAACTGATGCTGTATTATGAGGACATAAAACAGGGAAACTTGTTCAGAGTATCGTCTCCGTCCTGTGAACTGGGTGATTACATACGTTCAGAAGGGGTTTATTATTATAAGGTACGCGCCGTGAAGATTAACGATGAGTCGGTAAAAAGCGAGTGGAAAGAGTCTGTGCGTTTAATAGTTGACAGCGCGTCAGCCGAGGCAAACCGGCAGAATAAACCCTTGCCATATAGTGGACAGGGATCTTCCGCAAACGGCGCACAGGGAGCGGGATCCCAGACCGGTTCCAATGACACGGAGGGCTGCTGGATAGCGGAGGGTTCCCTCTGGTGGTACCGGAATGCCGACGGGAGTTATACAAGGAATAACTGGCAGTATATTAATGACAAATGGTATTTCTTTGATTCCAGAGGCTATATGGTGACCGGATGGATCGATTGGAATGATAAATCCTATTATTGTGATCCTGTGAGCGGTTCTATGCTGGTAAGTATGGTTGTACCGGACGGCCTGGGATTGCGTGTGGATTCCACAGGCGCGCTGATCGAATAGAAGGGGGGAGTCTGGTGATGGCAGATAAGGTGATCCGTCTGGACCGGAAGCTGAAGTATCAGGGGACGATCCTTAAGATCTACGAAGATACGGTGCTTGCCAACGGCCACGAGGCGCACTGGGATTTCATCCATCACGACGGGGCGGCTGCGGTACTGCCTGTCACGGCGGACGGGAAGATCCTGATGGTGCGCCAGTACCGCAATGCGCTGGATCGGGAAACCCTGGAGATCCCGGCCGGGAAGCTGGATTCGCCGGAGGAGCCGAAGATTGAGTGCGCTTTTCGGGAACTGGAGGAGGAGACAGGCTTCCGCACGGAGCATATGGAATATCTGATGAGCGTCAACACGACGGTGGCGTTCTGCGATGAGGCGATCGATATCTTTGTGGCCAGGGATCTGATCCCCTCGCACCAGCACCTGGACGCGGATGAGGTGATTGAGGTGGAAGCATGGGAGCTGGATGACCTGCTGAACCTGATCTTTGAGGGGAAGATAACGGATGGGAAGACCGCGGCGGCGATCTGCGCCTATGCGGTGAAGGAGA
>CAYYHX010000283.1:0-1078 GCA_964471835.1 uncultured Hungatella sp. | reverse complement strand
AAGATTATCCATCTGCTACTTGCCTTGGATATTGCAAAGTGATATGATGGGAGACATCGGAAGGTATCGGAAGCGGAGGTGCAACAAATGAAGAAGATAGAAGATTATGTGAGGAGTATTCCGGATTTTCCGGAACCCGGGATCATTTTCCGTGACATTACCACGATCCTGCAGGACCCGGACGGGCTGCGGCTGGCGGTTGACGGACTTCTGAATTTCCTGAAGGATACGGAATTCGATGTCGTGGTCGGCCCGGAGTCCCGCGGGTTTATCTTCGGCGTGCCGGTGGCGTACGTTATGCATAAGGGCTTCGTCCCGGTCCGCAAGAAGGGCAAGCTCCCCTGCGAGACGGTCAGCATCGAGTATGATCTTGAGTATGGCAGCTCCGTCATCGAGATGCATAAGGATTCCATCAAACCCGGACAGAAGGTGGTCATTGTCGATGATCTGATCGCTACCGGAGGAACCATCGAGGCCATTACCAAGCTGGTGGAACAGCTGGGCGGCGAAGTCGTAAAGATTTGCTTCGTGATGGAACTCGCCGGACTTAAGGGCCGTGAGAGGCTGTCCGCCTACGACGTGGATTCCGTAATCATTTACGATGGCAAATAAACAGTCGCGGTTCAGGCTGTTACGGGAATAAGCGCGCGGAACCGTGCCAGGCATAGAGAAGGTGACAGCATGGCGCAGGATTTGTCTAAGGAACCTCTGGAACAGGAACTTGAAGCGCCGGCATCCTTTACGAGTCCGGAGGAACTGTATCAGGATCTGATCGACAGTATCCGCAGATACCACCCTTCTGACGATATTTCGCTTGTGGAGAAGGCGTATCTGGTAGCGAAGGACGCCCATAAGGATCAGAAGCGCAAATCGGGTGAACCTTATATCATTCACCCTCTTTGTGTTGCCATCATACTGGCTGATCTGGAGATGGATAAGGAAACGATCGCCGCCGGCCTTCTTCACGATGTGGTGGAGGACACCGGCATGACGCTGGACGATATGACCAGGGAGTTCGGTTCCGACGTGGCGTTTCTGGTGGACGGCGTTACCAAGCTGACCCAGCTGTCCTGGGATA
>CAYYHX010000282.1:0-2680 GCA_964471835.1 uncultured Hungatella sp. | reverse complement strand
TCATAGAGCGGCGACATGCTCCGCAGTCGCTGCACGATGGCCTTCAGCTTCTCCACCACGAAGTCCATCTCCTCGATCGTGTTCTCCTCGTTCAGCGTCAGCCGCAGCGATCCGTGCGCGATCTCATGCGGCAGTCCGATTGCCAGCAGCACATGCGACGGGTCGAGGGAGCCGGATGTACAGGCCGAACCGCTGGAACCGCAGATGCCTTCCATATCCAGCATGATCAGCATGGATTCGCCCTCGATGAAGCGGAACGCGAAGTTGGCGTTGTTGCTCAGACGGCTGGTTGGATGGCCGTTCAGGCGGGCGTAAGGAATCTCCTGTAAGATCCGCCCGATCAGGTGGTCGCGGAGCTTTGTCTCTTTCGCGGCCCGCTCCTCCATATCCTGCATGGCCAGTTCCACCGCCTTGCCAAGCCCTACGATGCCGGGGACATTCTCCGTGCCGGCCCTGCGCTTGCGCTCCTGGGCGCCGCCGTGAATGAAGGAACGGATCTTGACGCCGGTGCGGATATAGAGGAAGCCGATGCCTTTGGGGCCGTTCAGCTTGTGGCCGCTGGCGCTCAGCATGTCGATATGGCATTCATCGACATTGATCGGCACATGGGCGTAAGCCTGCACCGCGTCCGTGTGGAAAAGGATGCCGTGCTTCTTCGCAATCTCGCCGATCTCTTTGATCGGCTCGATCGTGCCGATCTCATTGTTCGCAAACATGATGGAAATCAGGATCGTGTCCGGACGGATCGCCTTCTCCAGATCGTCCGGCTTCACCAAGCCGTACTCGTCCACGTCCAGATAAGTCACCTCGAACCCGTTCTTCTCCAGGTATTCGCAGGTGTGCAGCACCGCATGGTGCTCGATCTTGCTGGTGATAATATGTTTCCCTTTCTCCCGGTACGCCTCCGCCGTGGCCTTAATCGCCCAGTTGTCGGACTCGGTGCCTCCGGCCGTAAAATAGATCTCACTCGCCTTCGCGCCAAGCGACTTCGCAATCGTCTCTCTGGCGTGGGCGATGGCCTCCTTGCAGGGATTTGAAAAATCATAGACCGAAGAAGGGTTCCCGTAATACTCGGTAAAATACGGCATCATGGCTTCCGCCACCTCGGGGCGGGTCTTCGTCGTCGCCGCATTATCCAGATAAATCACTTGTTTCATAAATGTATCATCCGCCTTTCTGCAGCATCAATGCAGGCGTCTCGCCTACGCTTCTATTATACATGGAATTCCTAGTATTGCAATAGGGATTCCCTTAAATTTTCCGGAGATTTTTCTTGCATTTTCCCCCTTCGGGGGTCATAATAAAACTAAGATTCCAAGAAGGAGGGAGTTCATCATGAAACAGTTTATGGATGAGGATTTTCTGCTTTCCACGGAGACGGCGCGCACCCTGTACCACGGGTTTGCGGAGAAAATGCCGATTCTGGATTATCATTGCCACATCAATCCGCAAGAGATCGCCGAGAACCGGAAGTTTGACAACATCACGCAGGTCTGGCTGGGCGGCGACCACTACAAATGGCGCCAGATGCGGTCCAACGGCGTGGATGAGCGCTTTATCACCGGCGACGCCGGCGACCGCGAGAAGTTCCAGAAGTGGGCTGAAACCATGCCTAAGCTGATCGGCAACCCGCTGTACCACTGGAGCCATCTGGAGCTGAAACGGTATTTCGGCTACGAAGGTTACTTAAACGGCGACACGGCCGAGGAAGTCTGGAACCTGTGCAACGCGAAGCTGCAGGAGGACTCCATGTCGGTCCGCAACATCATTACGCAGTCCAACGTGACCCTGATCTGCACCACCGACGACCCCGTTGATACGCTGGAATGGCACAAGAAGATTGCCGCGGATGACACCTTCCGGGTACAGGTGCTGCCCGCCTGGAGGCCGGACAAGTCCGTCAACATCGAGAAACCGGATTTTAAGGCGTATATCGGGAAATTATCCGCGGCCAGCGGCGTGAACGTGGCGTGCTGGCAGACCCTTCAGGAAGCCATCCGGAACCGCATGGATTATTTTGGCGCCAACGGCTGCCGCGTGTCTGACCACGGCATCGAATATGTGATGTATGCCCCCGCCGGCGACGCGGAGGTGGACGCCATTCTGAAGCGCGCCCTGGCAGGCGAACCCATTTCCAAGGAAGACCAGCTGAAATATAAGACGGCCATGCTTCTCTTCCTGGCCAGGGAGTACAACCGGCGCGGCTGGGTCATGCAGCTTCACTACGGCTGCAAGCGCGACAACAACGCCTATATGTACGGCCAGCTCGGACCCGACACCGGCTTTGACTGCATCAACAACTACGCGCCGTCGGCGCAGACCGCCGATTTTCTGAATGCCTTAAGCGCCACGAACGAGATTCCCAAGACGATCCTTTACTCCCTGAACCCGAACGACAACGCCGCCATCGACTCCATCATCGGCTGCTTCCAGGGCGCCGGCGTAAACGGCCGTCTCCAGCACGGCGCCGCCTGGTGGTTCAACGACCACAAGGCAGGCATGACCGAGCAGATGGTCAGCCTGGCCAACTTAGGCTGCCTCGGCAATTTCATCGGCATGCTGACCGATTCCAGGAGCTTCCTCTCCTACACCCGCCACGAGTATTTCCGCAGGATTCTCTGTGAGCTGATCGGCGGCTGGGTGGAGAACGGCGAGTATCCGGCCGACATGAAATCCCTGC
>CAYYHX010000281.1:1178-2690 GCA_964471835.1 uncultured Hungatella sp. | reverse complement strand
CTCGTTAAGATAGACCTCTGTTCTTGTACGAAAATTACGCGAAAAGGAGACATCATTTATGGGAGGCTTATTCGGAGTCGTTTCCAGGCAGAATTGTACCCACGAAGTTTTCTACGGGGTGGATTACCATTCGCATCTCGGCACCCGCAGGGGCGGCATGGCCACCTACGGCCCCGAAGGCTTCAACCGTGCGATCCACAACATCGAGAATTCTCCGTTCCGGACCAAATTCGAGCATGATGTGGAAGAAATGACCGGATATTACGGGATCGCCTGTATCTCGGATTTCGAGCCGCAGCCGATCATTCTCCAGTCGCATCTGGGGAGTTTTGCCATCGCCACCGTGGGCAAGGTGAATAATTATGACCGGCTGATCCGGGAGCTTTACAACGACCGGAATACGCATTTTCAGGAAATGACCAACGGACAGGTCAATGTGACCGAGCTGATCGGGGCGCTGATCTGCCGCAGGGACAGCCTGGTGGAGGGCATTCGCTATGTGCAGGATATCGTGGACGGCTCGATGACCATGCTGATCCTGAGGGACGACGGCATCTACGCGGCCAGGGACAAGGTCGGCCGCACGCCCCTCGTGCTCGGCAGGAAGGAAGGCGCCTACTGCGTTTCCATGGAGAGTTTCGCCTATCTGAATCTGGGCTACACCGACGAGAGGGAGCTGGGTCCCGGCGAGATCGTCCGCATAACGCCGGACGGCGTCGAGCAGCTGGCCCCTCCGGGCGATAAGCTGCAGATCTGTTCTTTTCTCTGGGTTTATTACGGGTATCCGCCGTCTTCCTATGAGGGAGTCAATGTGGAGGAAATGCGTTACCGCTGCGGCAGTGCGCTGGCGAGGCGCGACCGGGCTGCCGGCGACATCTGTCCGGACATGGTAGCCGGCGTGCCGGATTCCGGCACGGCTCACGCCATCGGCTACGCCAACGAATCGAAAGTACCGTTTACCAGGCCATTTATCAAATATACGCCTACCTGGCCGCGTTCCTTCATGCCGGTGAGCCAGAACCAGCGCAACCTGATCGCGCGAATGAAACTGCTGCCGGTGAAGGCGCTGATCGAGAACAAGAAGCTGCTGCTGATCGACGATTCCATCGTGCGCGGGACGCAGCTGCGGGAGACGACGGAATTCCTCTACCAGAGCGGGGCAAAGGAGGTTCATGTGCGGCCCGCCTGCCCGCCGCTGGTGTACGGGTGCCGGTTCCTGAATTTTTCCCGCTCCAAGTCGGATCTCGACTTGATCGCGCGGCGCATGATCCTCGCACGGGAGGGGGAAAACGCGGAGAATGTCCTCGGGGAATACGCCGATCCGGAGAGCGACCGCTATCAGGCGATGCTGGAGGACATCCGCAGGCAGCAGAATTTCACGACGCTGCGCTACCACCGGCTGGACGATCTCGTGGAATCCATCGGGCTGCCGAAGTGCAGGGTATGCACCTACTGTTTCGACGGATGCACGGGGGACTGCGGGGAGGCAGGCGGAAAAGCAGATGGAAAGAG
>CAYYHX010000281.1:0-1078 GCA_964471835.1 uncultured Hungatella sp. | reverse complement strand
CGTATCAGCAAGGCATTTCACCGCTATGGCTATCAGGATATCGAGACGCCGACCTTTGAATTTTTCGATATTTTTAATAAAGAACGGGGCAGCTTAAGCTCGCGGGAGATGTTCAAATTCTTCGACCGCGATAATAATACTCTGGTACTGAAGCCGGATGTGACGCCGGCCATCGCCCGCTGTGTGGCGAAGTATTATATGGAAGAAACGGTGCCGGTGCGGCTTTGCTACCGGGAGCGGACCTTTATCAACAATTCCAGCTACCAGGGACGGCTGAAGGAGTATACGCAGACCGGCGCGGAACTGATCGGCGACGGGTCGGCGGACGCGGACGCGGAGATGATCCTCATGGTTATCGATGCGCTGAAGAGCGCCGGGCTGAAGGAATTCCAGGTCGAGCTGGGTCAGGTAGAATTCTTCCGCGGACTTGCGGAGGAGGCCGGGATGGACGATCAGACGCAGGAGACGCTGCGTGACCTGATTGAGAATAAGAATCATTTCGGGGTGGAAGAGCTGGTGTCGGAACAGACGGTGCCGGACGGGCTGCGCCAGATGTTTCTGCGGCTGCCGGAGCTGTTCGGCGGGTTCGAGATGCTGCCGGAACTGGAGAAGCAGATCACCAATGCGCGTTCCCGGAAGGCGATCAAGCGGCTGATGGAGGTCCAGCAGATTCTGGAAGGCTGCGGCGTGGCGGAATATGTATCTTGCGATCTGGGGATGCTCGGCAAATACAATTATTACACGGGAATCATTTTCAAGGCCTATACCTACGGAACCGGGGAATATGTGGTGACAGGGGGCCGGTACGACAGGCTCCTCCGCCAGTTCGGCAAGGACGCGCCGGCGATCGGGTTCGCGATCGTGATCGACCGGCTGATGCTGGCGCTTGCACGGCAGAAGGTGGAGATTCCGGTGACGGTTACGCAGACGCTTCTGCTGTATGAGCCGGCAGCGCGCGCCGGTGCCTTCGCGATGGCGGCCAGGCTGCGCGGGAACGGGGAAAATGTCTGCCTGATGCCGCGGCAGGCCGGAAGGACGGCGGAAGACTATGCGGACTTCGCGGGCCGGAACGGGATCG
>CAYYHX010000280.1:0-2708 GCA_964471835.1 uncultured Hungatella sp. | reverse complement strand
GATCTGCTGATCGTCGTGGGCGCGCGCTTCAGCGACCGCGTGATCGGCAACGCTTCGAAATTCGCCTCGAACGCGAAGATCCTCCAGCTGGACATCGATCCGGCGGAGATCAACAAGAATATCCGCGTGGACGCCAGCATCATCGGCGATGTGAAGATCATTCTGCGCAGGCTGAACGCCCGCCTGGACCCGCAGAACCACGATGAGTGGATCGCGCATATCGACCGTCTGAAGGATATGTACCCGCTGCGTTACAATAAGGAAATGCTGACCGGCCCGGGCATCATTGAGGATATCTATGACGTGACGAATGGCGACGCGATCATCGTCACCGAGGTGGGGCAGCACCAGATGTGGGCGGCACAATTTTACAAATTCAAGAACCCGCACACGCTTTTGACTTCCGGCGGCCTTGGCACCATGGGTTACGGCTTGGGCGCGGCGATCGGCGCGAAGATGGGGCGGAAGGACAAGATTGTGATCAATGTGGCCGGCGACGGATGTTTCCGCATGAACATGAACGAGATCGCCACGGCCACGCGCTACAACATTCCGGTGATCGAAGTCGTCATCAACAACCATGTGCTTGGCATGGTTCGCCAGTGGCAGACGCTGTACTACGGGAAACGCTATTCGCATACCGTGCTGAATGACCATGTGGATTTCGCGAAAGTGGCGGAGGCCATGGGCGCGAAGGCGTACCGTGTCACGAAGAAGGAGGAATTCCGCGGTGTGCTCGAGGAGGCCATCCGGCTGAACATTCCGGTTCTCATCGACTGCCAGATCCATTGTGACGACAAGGTATTTCCGATGGTATCGCCGGGCGCGCCGATTTCGGACGCGTTCGATGACAGTGATTTGAAACTATAACAAAGGAAAGCAGGGAGAAAAGAACATGAGCAGAGTTTATAATTTCTCAGCGGGTCCGGCCGTCCTGCCGGAAGAAGTGCTTCAAGAGGCCGCGGCAGAGATGCTGGACTACCGGGGTACGGGCATGTCGGTGATGGAAATGTCCCACCGCTCGAAAGCATTTGAAACCATTATCACGGAGGCAGAGGCGGATCTTCGGGAACTGATGAACATTCCCGACAATTACAAGGTTCTGTTTCTGCAGGGCGGCGCCAATCTGCAGTTCGCGATGGTGCCGATGAACCTGATGAAGAACGGGGTGGCCGACTACATCATCACCGGCCAGTGGGCGAAGAAAGCCTGGAAGGAGGCCCAGAAGTACGGGAAGGCCAATGTCGTCGCCTCCAGCGAGGACAAGGTTTTCAGCTACATTCCGGATTGCTCCGACCTGCCGATCTCCGAGGACGCGGACTATGTCTACATCTGCGAGAATAACACAATTTACGGAACCAAATTTAAGACGCTGCCGAACACCAAGGGCAAGACGCTGGTGGCGGACGCGTCCTCGTGTTTCCTGTCCGAACCGGTGGATGTGACAAAGTACGGCATCCTCTACGGCGGCGCGCAGAAGAATGTCGGCCCGGCGGGCGTGGTTATCGTGATCATCCGCGAGGATCTGATCACCGAGGATGTCTTCCCCGGCACTCCGACCATGTGTCAGTACAAGACGCACGCGGACGCCAGGTCCCTGTACAATACGCCGCCGGCCTACGGCATCTATATCTGCGGAAAGGTGTTCAAGTGGCTGAAGGCAAACGGCGGACTCACCGCCATGAAGGAGATCAACGAGAGAAAGGCGAAGATCCTCTACGATTATCTGGATCAGAGCAGACTGTTCAAAGGAACCGTCGTGAAGGAGGATCGGTCGCTGATGAACGTGCCGTTCGTGACCGGCGACGCCGATCTGGACGCGCTGTTCGTGAAAGAGGCGACGGCGGCCGGCTTCGTGAACCTCAAGGGACACCGCACCGTGGGCGGCATGCGCGCCAGCATCTACAATGCGATGCCGGTCGAGGGCGTGGAGAAGCTGGTCGGGTTCATGAAGGAGTTTGAGGAGGCGCATCAGGCATGAAAGACACGAGGAAAATCTACTGCTTAAATGCGATTTCGAAATACGGTACGGATCTGCTGACGGCGGATTACGCGCTGACCACGGATATGGCGGAAGCCGAGGGCGTCCTGGTTCGCAGCGCCGCCATGCATGACATGGAATTCGGGAAGAATCTGCTGGCCGTCGCGAGGGCCGGCGCGGGCGTCAACAACATCCCGCTGGAGCGCTGCGCCGAGGAAGGCATCGTGGTGTTCAATACGCCGGGCGCGAACGCCAACGGCGTGAAAGAGCTGGTGATCGCGGGGCTTCTGCTGGCGGCCCGCGACGTGGTGGGCGGCATCGAGTGGTGCAAGGCCAACAGCGATGATGAGAATATTTCCAAATCCATGGAGAAGAGCAAGAAGGCATTTGCCGGCACCGAGATCCTGGGCAAGAAGCTGGGCGTAATCGGGCTCGGCGCGATCGGCGCACAGGTGGCGAACGCGGCGGTGGCGCTGGGCATGGAGGTCTACGGCTACGATCCGTTCATCTCCGTCAACGCGGCCTGGGGGCTGTCCCGCGCGGTGAAGCACATCACTTCGGCGGACGAACTCTACGCGGAATGCGATTACATTTCCGTACACGTCCCGCTGACGGACGACACGAAGAAGATGATCGGCGCGGAGGCCATCGGCCGGATGAAGGACGGCGTCGTGGTGCTGAACTTCGCCCGCGATCTGCTGGTGGACGACGACGCGATGGCGGCGGC
>CAYYHX010000279.1:1447-2727 GCA_964471835.1 uncultured Hungatella sp. | reverse complement strand
TGTTCATCGCGCTTTACGTCCTGGCGGTTCTGACGCTGATTGTGGCGGTCATGCAGTCTGATGCGGACACGGGTATACTTTGGACCGTTCGGACCGTTCTGATGATCGCGGGCTGCATCTGGCTGTCGGTCGGCTGGATTCCTTTTTTGGGTCTGAAGATCATAAGACCCCAGGAAGCGCTGGTGCTGACGCTGTTCGGGCATTATCTGGGGACGCTCAAAGAAGCCGGTTTCTATTTTGTCAATCCGTTCTGTACCGCCGTGAACCCCGCGGCCAACACACGGCTGCGGCAGAGCGGGGATGTGGACGGCAGCGGGAAATCACCGATGACATGGTCATCCGTATTCGGCGGCTCCTCGGGCGGTTCCAGGGAAGGCGGGGCCGGCAGGAAGATTTCCCTGAAAGTCATGACCCTTAACAATAACCGGCAGAAGATCAACGACTGCCTGGGCAACCCGATCGAGATCGGCATCGCGGTCATGTGGCGCGTCGTGGACACGGCGAAGGCCGTATTCGAGGTGGATAACTATAAGGAATACCTGTCCCTGCAGTGCGACAGCGCGCTTCGCAACATCGTGCGCATCTATCCCTACGACGTAGCGCCGAATGTCGATACGACCGGCGACGGCGTGGCTGACGAAGGAAGCCTGCGCGGTTCCAGCGAAATCGTGGCGGCCCGCATCCGCGACGAGATCCAGGAGAAGGTGAAAGTGGCGGGTCTGGAGATCCTCGAAGCACGGATCACCTATCTGGCCTATGCGCCGGAGATCGCGGCGGTGATGCTGCAGAGGCAGCAGGCGTCGGCAATCATCGACGCCCGCAAGATGATCGTGGACGGCGCCGTCGGCATGGTGGAGATGGCTCTCGATCAGCTGAGCCAGAAGCAGGTGGTGGAACTGGATGAGGAGCGCAAGGCGGCGATGGTCTCCAATCTGCTGGTTGTTCTCTGCGGGAACCGGGACGCCCAGCCCGTCGTGAATTCCGGCAGCATCTATTGAGATGGCGGACAGCCGAAAGAAGCAGATCCCCCTGCGCCTGTCGGCCAAACTCTACGACGCCATAGCCGCCTGGGCCGAGGATGATTTCCGATCGGTCAATGGCCAGATCGAGTACCTGCTGACAGAATGTGTGCGCCAGCGCAGGAAGAACGGGAAGTACGCCCCCGAACAACCCGCATCCGACGCGCAGCCAGATGATGGATGATGGAAGATGGTTCGGAGGAAATGAGAAAAGCCGTACAGGGACAGCAAATCAAAGGGTTCCTGTGCGGCTTCCGTATC
>CAYYHX010000279.1:0-1347 GCA_964471835.1 uncultured Hungatella sp. | reverse complement strand
CACCAGCTTGCTCTTCGCCAGCTCCGCCAGCTTGGCGAAGCCCTCCGCGTCGCTGACCGCCATGTCGGCCAGAACCTTGCGGTTCATCTCCACGCCGGCCTGCTTCAGACCGTAGATGAACCGGCTGTAAGTCAGGCCGTTCAAGCGCGCCGCCGCGTTGATGCGGGCGATCCACAGCCTTCTGAAATCCCTCTTGCGCTGCTTGCGGCCCACATAGGACGCCGCCAGGGCGCGCATCACGGACTGCTTGGCCACGCGGTACTGCTTCGAGCGCGCGCCCCTGTAGCCCTTAGCCAGTTTCAATACCCGGTTATGTTTCTTTTTGGCGTTTAATCCGCCCTTTACTCTTGCCATCGATATTCCCTCCTTCTGAATTCAAGAAATCTTATAAATACGGTAAAATCTTCTTCATTACCTTCGCATTTGACGCATCCATCACGGTATCCTTGCGAAGGTTCCTCTTTCTCTTGGTGGATTTCTTGGTCAAAATGTGGGATTTGTAAGCCTTGTTCCTGACTAACTTACCGGTTCCTGTCATTTTGAACCGCTTGGCAGCTGCTCTGCTTGTTTTCATCTTAGGCATAACTGATTCCTCCTTGTATTGTCTATTCTAACGTTTTGCAGTTAAAAACATCACCATGGTTCTTCCTTCCACCTTGGAGGGCTTGTCAATGATCGCGATGTCGGACAGAGCCTGAGCGAAATCATCCAGAATGTGCCTGGACTGCGCCATGTGGGCCATCTCGCGGCCGCGGAAACGAAGCGTCACCTTCACCTTGTCGCCCTTCTCCAGAAACTTCCTGGCGGCGCCGATCTTCGTGTTCAGATCATTCGTATCGATATTCGGTGTCAGACGCACTTCTTTCACTTCGATAATATGCTGCTTCTTCTTCGCTTCCTTTTCCTTGCGGGCCTGCTCATAACGGTACTTGCCGTAATCGATAATCTTGCAGACCGGCGGCTTCGCTCCGGGGGCAATCTTCACCAGATCCAGCTCCGCCTCGCGGGCCATCTGCAGTGCTTCTCTGGGCGACATGATGCCCAGCTGCTCCCCATTCTCACCGATCAGACGGATCTCCCTGTCCCTGATCTGTTCGTTAATCATTAACTCGCTAATCGTTGTTCACCTCCATACGTGTTTTCCGGAACGCATCTTGCAAAACAAAAAGCAGATAGCACGCACTATCCGCCTGACAAATGAACCGCATGGAACAACCATGCTTCATCGCTATGAACCAGGGTCACTTGTCCGTGCCGAGGTGAGGTGGATACCTGCTTTCCTGTGCGGTTACTCCCGTAACCGTTGCTATCATACTATGCCCGCGGGGAAATGTCAACCGGATTTTT
>CAYYHX010000278.1:1633-2743 GCA_964471835.1 uncultured Hungatella sp. | reverse complement strand
CTGAGGTTGCCCGGCAGGCGGAGCGCAGCATCATCAAGACCTTCCGCAAGGAACTCTGGGGCAGGTTCACGAAAGCCGTTAAGGAATACCAGCTGATCCGGGACGGCGACAGGATCGCGGTCTGTATCTCCGGCGGCAAGGACTCCATGCTGATGGCGAAACTGTTCCAGGAGCTGCTCCGTCACGGAAAACAGAATTTTGAACCGGTATTTCTGGTTATGGATCCGGGCTATAACGCGGCGAATTATGAGATGATTGTGAATAACGCGAAGCTGCTGGATATCCCGATTACGGTGTTTTCTTCAGAAATCTTCGACATCGTGGCGAAGGAAAGCGATTCGCCCTGCTATCTCTGTGCGCGGATGCGGCGCGGGCATCTCTATGCGAAGGCGCAGGAGCTGGGCTGCAATAAAATCGCTCTCGGACACCATTATGACGATGTGATCGAGACGATCCTGATGGGGATGCTCTACGGAGGACAGATCCAGACCATGATGCCGAAGCTGCACAGCACGAATTTCGCCGGGATGGAACTGATCCGCCCCCTGTACCTGATCCGCGAGAAGGATATCATCCGCTGGATGAATTACAACCGGCTCCATTTCATCCAGTGCGCCTGCCGGTTTACGGAGAACTGCGCTTCCTGCGGCGGAACGGAGAAGGGGTCGAAGCGGGCCGAAGTCAAGCGATTGATTCAGACACTTGCCCGGGAAGATGCGAACATCGAGAAGAATATTTTCAAAAGTGTTGAAAATGTAATGCTGGATACGGTGATTGCGTATAAACAAAAGGGCGAACGGCACCATTTTTTGGAAACGTATGATCGTGACGGGGACGCCGGGAGCCGGACGGAGGAAGCGCATCGGGTTTCGGGGCGGAACCGGAGCGGGACGAATACGGGAGAGGAAAGGATGGCAGGAAAATGAGTCTCTTGATCAAGGATACGACGCGTGAGCAGCGGGAGAAGATTGTCCGCGACTCGATGGACTGCGGCGGAGGCTGTGAGAACTGTTCTTCGTGCTGGCTGGGCGGCGGCAGCCCGTTCGATATGTATCAGGACTATATCGAAGGCCGCAGGGAGATCGCGGAGATCAACGCGGATTACCGGGC
>CAYYHX010000278.1:0-1533 GCA_964471835.1 uncultured Hungatella sp. | reverse complement strand
GCGGGCGACGTCTATTTCTCCGACCATGTGATGAACGCTTATAGCCGGGCCGGCGGCATCGGGGGTGTGCTGGATGACGGCATCCGCGCGGAGGCGGACGCGGCGGATCTCTTCATGGTGAATCAGGAGTTCCCGTTCACGGACCGCGGGACAGCGGCAGAGGATAAGCAGTTTACATTTCGCGTCCCTCCGAAGGACGTGTCTTTGCTTACGGAAATGGGCGTTGACATCGTGACAATGGCCAACAACCATATCCTGGACTTCGGCCCCGAGGGCATCACCGACAGCCTGACGGCGCTTGACGGCGCGGGGATTCTCCATGTCGGTGCCGGAGAAAATCTCGAACAGGCGAAGAAAGCGGAGATTCTGGAGGTAAAAGGGAAGAAAATCGGTTTCCTGGGCGTCAGCCGCGTCTATATGGCGGCCAGCTGGGCGGCGGACGCAGATCATGCGGGCGTATTTTCCACCTACGACCCGGCGCTTCCGCTGCAGGAGATCCGGGCGCTGCGGGAACAGTGCGACTATCTGGTGGTTTATGTCCACTGGGGGGTCGAGCGAAATACGGCTCCGGAAGAGTATCAGAGGAAGATGGGACGGCAGTACATCGACGCGGGTGCGGATCTGGTGGTCGGCAGCCATCCCCATGTGCTGCAGGAGATCGAATATTATAACGGGAAACCGATCGCCTACAGCCTGGGGAATTTCGTGTTCGGCAGCAGCATCCCGGAGACGGAACTTCTGAAGGTCGTGCTTCGGGACGGGGAAGGCGCGCCGGGTCTGTCCGAAGGCGGAACGGCGGAATCCTCTGCGGTTGAGGACACAGGGAGGTCGGCTGCGGAATTCCGTGTCGAAGTCACCACGATTCCGTGTACCTCCTCAGGCGGATATACGAGGCTGCGCTGATTCATTTTCCAGATTCATTTCCAATATGGAAGAACAGCCCTGCTTTCTTCAGCACCGGGCGCGCGGCCATGTACACCACGACTACCACGATGGTGCCGGCGATGGCATTCACGAACGTGACGCCCGCCGCCCAGGTAGAGATGATGGCGGCCGCCGATGCCTCCACGCCCAGCACGAATCGTTTGTAGAGATACCCGACGATCGGATCGAGGATCACATTGAGCCCCAGCCCCGCGATGGAGGCAAGGAGGGTCCATTTGAAAATGTAACGGCTGTCGTGATCGTCCGTGATATGAGCGATCCGGTGAGCCACGAAACCGCTTACCAGGCCGATGCACAGCTTCAGGAAGAAGGTCTTCGGCGCGCTGGTTACGTAGGCCGGGTCGATCAGGTCCGCGATGGTCATGCCCAGAGCCCCCGCCACCCCTCCGTAACCGCCGCCCAGCAGCAGGGCCGCCAGCACGCAGAACGCGTTGCCGATGTGCAGCGCCACCATATCGCCGCCGAAGGTCGGGATGGGAATCTTCAAAAATGTAAACGCCACATAGCAGAGGGCTGCCATCAGGCCGGTGATTACGATTTTATAGACTTTCTCATGTTCTTTTTTCATGGATACCGTAAGCTCCTTTC
>CAYYHX010000277.1:0-2754 GCA_964471835.1 uncultured Hungatella sp. | reverse complement strand
GCGGATCGGGCTTTTTTCATTCACAGACTGCCTGGCTCAAGGGCAGAATTCCTTCAGAAGCAATCCGTCCGGTACAGGCGGTGTTCCGCAATATAATCGGCCACAAAATCCGGAACCCACGCGCGGATCTCCTCTCCCTTCGCCGCGGCTTCGCGGATCGCATGGGAGGAAATGTCCACGGCCGCGCAGTGGAGTTTCCGGATACGGGCGTGATAGCGCTCCTCCAGGTACGCGATCTGCTCCCCAAGTGTCCGGGGAAAGCATCCGCACTCCCGCTCGGCCACCAGAATCTCCGCCATCGCCAAGATCTCCCGCGGATGGTACCAGTTCTCCATCTCGTACAGGGAATCGGCTCCGATGATAAAGGAGAATTCATCCGCCGGATATGCCTGCGTCAGAAGCCTTAATGTCATAGCCGTGTAAGTCGTTCCCTCTCTTGATGTCTCGAATTCCGACAATGACAATCCCTTTTCCCTTTTCAGCGCAAGGGCGACCATGGCGCAGCGGTCTTCCGCCGCCGTTACGCCGCTGCCCTTTTTGTGGGGAGGCCGCCCGGACGGCATATACCAGACCTGGTCAAGCCCGTACTCGTGGTAAGCCTGGCGGCCCAGCATGAGATGTCCGTTGTGGATCGGGTCAAACGTACCGCCCATGATTCCGATTCTGGCCATAGTTCCGCATTTCTCCCTGCATCAACCGACAGACGAACCGGTCGTCCGTCATTTCGCCGGAAGCACGATCTTCCGTTTGTATTCGTCCTTCGCCTGTTTGTAAAGAACGATCCTGTTTCCGATCACCTGCACCACTTCCGAATGCGTCCGCTCCGAGATCATGGAAGCGATCTTTTCGCCGTCGTCGGGACAGTTCTTCAGTACGGTCAGTTTCATAATCTCCCGCGCTTCCAGAGCATCGGCAACCGCGCGGGTAAGTTCCGGCGTCACGCCGGATTTCCCAATCTGGAACGTGGGCTCGATATTCATCGCGAGGCCCTTCAGATAGGACCGCTGTTTTGAAGTCATAACATTCTCCCTATTTATAATAATCAAACGCGAATCCGTACATCCGCACCGTGTCGCCGTCCTGAATCCCGGCATCCTCCAGCTCCTTCAGAATCCCGGTATCCTTCAGAAATTTCTGGAAAAAGAGGAATCCTTTTTCGGAATTCAGATTCGTATAGCCCAGCATCTTCTCGATCCGCGGCCCCTCGATCACATATGCGCCGTCTTCCCCGCGCTCAATCGTGTAGGGGAGATCCGAACCGGCCCGGAGCGCATTGACATCAAATTCCTTTTCAAAAATCACCGGCGTCCGGTCCGTGGTCTGCAGGAGCCGGTAAACCGCGTAAAGAAGCTCCCGCACACCCTGGCCGCTGACCGCCGAGATCGGGTACACCGGAATGCCTTCCGGTTCAAACGCGGCTTTCAGACGGCCCAACTGGTCTGTATCATTGCCCTGGGCGTCCAGCGTACCGTACATGGCGTCCGTCTTATTCGCCGCAATCATCTGCGGACGCGTAAGCAGCCGCGAATCGTATTTCCCCAGCTCGCTGTTGATCACACGCACATCCTCCACCGGATCGCGCCCTTCTGTCGAGGCCGCGTCCACGACATGTACCAGCACCTTCGTCCGCTCGATATGCTGCAGGAAGTCATGTCCCAGGCCGACGCCCTCCGAAGCCCCCTCGATCAGCCCCGGGATGTCCGCCATGACGAAGCCTTCTCCTTCACCCAGATCCACCACGCCCAGATGGGGATCGAGCGTCGTGAAGGGATAGCTGGCGATCTTCGGACGGGCGTTGGTGGCTCTGGACAAAAGCGTAGACTTGCCCGCGTTCGGCATACCGACCAGACCGACGTCGGCGATCATCTTAAGCTCCAGCTGCACCCAGAGTTCCTGCCCCGGCTGCCCCGGCTGCGCGTACTGCGGAGCCTGCATCGTGGCGGTGGCGTAGTTCATGTTCCCCAGGCCGCCTTTCCCGCCTTTGAGGATCACTTCCCTGCGGTTCTCCCCCGACATATCGGTAATGACCTTGCCGGATTCCAGTTCCCTGACGACGGTTCCTTCGGGGACTTTGATGATCCGGTCCTCACCGCTGCGTCCGCTGCAGCGGCGTTTTCCGCCAGGTTCGCCGTTCCCTGCAGCATATTTGCGGGTGTAGCGGAAGTCCGTCAGCGTGTTCAGACCTTTGTCAACCTGGAAAATGATATCGCCGCCGCGGCCCCCGTTCCCTCCGTCCGGACCGCCGGCCGGCACATAAAGTTCTCTCCGGAAACTCACATGGCCGTCGCCGCCGTTTCCGGATTTAATCAGAATCTTTGCACGGTCTGCAAACATAACCACCTCTCACTGCCCTCGTGAAAAAGGGCTCCATACTGTCCGGTATGAAGCCCTCCAACGTACCTTACTCAGCCGCCTCTGCTCTCGGATACACAGAAACCTGCTTCTTGTCCCTGCCTTTCCTCTCAAAGCGGACGATTCCGTCTACCATGGCAAACAGGGTATCGTCTCCGCCGCGGCCGACATTGTTGCCGGGATGGATCTTCGTCCCGCGCTGCCGGTAGAGAATGTTGCCGGCAAGGACGAACTGCCCGTCGGCTCTCTTCGCGCCAAGCCTCTTGGACTCGGAGTCACGGCCGTTCTTTGTGGAGCCGACGCCTTTCTTATGAGCGAACAGCTGAAGGTTCATCTGAAACATAAGTCACACCTCCTCAAATCAAATCTGAGTTCAATCGAATCTGCGCTAATTCAAATCTG
>CAYYHX010000276.1:0-2764 GCA_964471835.1 uncultured Hungatella sp. | reverse complement strand
GCGGACGCGCATCTCGGAGGCGTGGCTGGACGGGCATTTCGTCGGACGGCAGGACAGCCTGACGACAAGCCATTGGTACGATCTGACGGATTGGCTTAAGGAAAGCGGCGGCGGTACGCACCGGCTGGCGGTCGCGGTGCGGAACGCCGGCTATAAGGCGCCGGGCGGCCACATGACGTCACAGGATACGCAGACCAACTGGAACGGCATCGTGGGTGAGATCGCGCTCTATCGCTGCGGCGGGGTGCGGATCGCCGGGATTCATGTCTCTGCCAGCGCGGACCGGCGGGAAATCGCGCTGCGGCTGTGTCTTGACTGCCGCCGTCCCGGACAGCATACCGCGGCGCTGTCGGTTACATGCGGGAGCGGGGGTTTGACGGGTGAGGACGGTGATCCGTATGCGGAGACCCATGATATCCGGCTCCGCGAGGGGGAGAACCGGGCGGATCTGGTTATCAAGCTGCCGGATGGATTCCCGGTCATTCCGTGGAATGAATTTACGCCCCGGCTTTATCCGCTTAAGATTACGGTGACGGAGGAGGGACGGCTCAGCGACAGCCGTTTTTTGCGCGTCGGCTTCCGCGACCTTCACACGGATGCGGACAGTTTCTATCTGAATGATCTGCCGGTTTTCCTGCGGGGCAAGCAGGAAGCGATGACATTTCCGCTGACGGGTTACGCGCCGATGGATCAGGCGTCCTGGAGGCGGATATTTGCGACTGCGCGCTCCTATGGGCTTAATCACTACCGTTTCCATACCTGCTGTCCGCCTGAAGCGGCTTTTGAGGCGGCAGATGAGCTGGGAATGTATCTGGAGCCGGAGATCCCGTTCTGGGGAACCGTGGCCGCGCCGGGCGAGCCGGAGTATGATCGCGTGCGGCAGGAGTATCTCTATCAGGAAGGGCTGCGGATGCTTGCGGAATTCGGCAATCATCCGTCTTTTCTGCTGTTCTCGCTGGGCAACGAGTTGTGGGGGAGTCCGGCAGAGCTGAACCGCATTCTTGGGGAATACAAAGCCCTGGACAGCCGGCACTGGTACACCCAGGGTTCGAATAATTTCCAATTTGCTCCGGTGATTCTGGAAAATGAGGATTTCTTTTGCGGCGTGCGTTTCTCGCGGGAGCGGCTTTTCCGCGGCTCCTATGCGATGAGCGACGCGCCGCAGGGGCATGTACAGCTGACGGAGCCGGAGAATGCGTACGATTATGACGCGGTGATCCGGCCGGATCTGGCGGAAGAAGGGAATGGGGGGAGCGGAAGGAGTTTCCCGCTGGTTAGGAGCGGGAGTGTTCTGCCAGATGAGGGCGGAGAAATGGTCCCGTTAGATGGGGGCAGCGGAGATGTCTTGCTGGATGATGGGAGCGGGGGAAATGTCCCGTTGGATAGAGAGGGGAGTGTTCTGCCGGATGAGGGCAAAGAAAGTGTCACGCAAGACAGGGACGGGGGGAGTGTCCCATCGGACAGGATTGTAGTCGCGATTCAGTTTGGTACAGGTACAAAAATCGTTCGCGCGGAACGTTCCGCAGAAAAGGAGCTGATTCCGCGAATCCCTGTGGTTTCCCACGAGATCGGCCAGTACGCGGTCTATCCGGATTACCGTGAGATTGACCGCTACACCGGGGTCGTCGGCGCGGAGAATTTCAAGATTTTTCGGGAACGCCTGACGGAAAAGGGAATGGGCCGCATGGCGCATAAATTCTTCCTGGCATCGGGACATCTGTCGGCGCAGTGTTACAAGCGGGAGCTGGAGACGGCCTTCCGCAGCCGCCATCTGGCCGGGTTCCAGCTTCTGGATCTGGAGGATTTTCCGGGGCAGGGCAGCGCTCTGGTCGGCATGCTGAACGCATTTATGGAGAGCAAGGGTCTGATCGAGCCGGAGACGTGGCGGCAGTTCTGCGGCGATCGGGTGCTGATGCTGTCATTCCCGCGCTATGTGTACCGGGCGGGTGAAATGTTCCGCTTCCGGGTCTTAATGTATAACGGAAATCCTGCGAGACTGCCGGATAAAGGTCTGATTCTGCGGGTACGGCGGCGCGAGAAGGACAGGCCGGGGAGCCGGCCGGGCGCGGAGATGGGATTTATCTGGAATGAAATCGATATGCAGAAAATCCCGGTGCGGGTTCCGGGCCTGACGCGTCTGAGCTGCCTGTATGAAGGAGAGCTGCGGCTGCCGGAAGCGGAACAGCCGGAGATATGCCGTGTGAGCGCGGAACTTGCCGGAAGCGGAATCCGCTGCGAGTATGACATTTACATTTATCCGGAGGATATACGGGCGGATGCTTCGCGGGACGAAAAAAGGGATGAGCCTCTCGTCACCTCCGATGCGGAACAGATGCTTGCGGCGCTTGCCGCGGGCGGCCGCGTCCTGTATCTCGGGGGGAAACCGGGCGCGGATCACCGTATCGAGGCCGCTTATTGTACCGATTTTTGGGATTATCCGATGTTCCGGTCCATCTCCGACTCGATGGGGCGGCCGCGCCCGATCGGGACTCTGGGCATGTACATCGAGAACAGCCACCGGGCGCTTCGCTATTTCCCGTCTGAGGATTATACGACGCCGCAGTGGTGGAAGCTGCTGCGGGGCGCTTATGCGGCGGTTCTGGATGGTACGGAGGTCGAACCCATTGTCTGGATGATCGATAATGTGGAGCGGAATCACCGTCTTGGCATGATCTATGAGGCGAGGGTTGGCAGGGGCAGGCTGCTGGCCTGCCAGTTCCCGCTAAACGGCGGAAGTCCGGAAGAGAAATGGATGTACCGGAGC